>JBBQDC010000119.1:0-8322 GCA_038319305.1 Actinomycetales bacterium
ATTCCCACAGGGGGCTCTGGCTTGGAAGCTCTTGCAGCCGACAGGTCGTGGCGGGGTAGCTCAGTTGGTTAGAGCACACGGCTCATAATCGTGGTGTCGCGGGTTCAATTCCCGCTCCCGCTACACATAAAGGCCCTTTGATCAGGAATTATACCGATCACGGGGCCTTTCTTTTTCTCCGAGACCACCCGGCTCCGCTCTAGACCCCCCCGAGCTCCCCCAGCGCGAGCATGAAGGTTTCGGCGTCGGCAGGTCGGAGTCGCCGGTGCACCCGCGCCAGGTGACATGCGCATCACGCCGCCAGCCAATACGCTGAGCGGGAACCATTGAATTCCCTGGGGGGAACACATGAATAGGACCGAGCCGACCGATCCTGAGCCGACCGATCCTGAGCCGGCCAACACCAGCGCGGCAGCGTCTGCACCCGGACGGTCCCGGTACGGCTGGGGTGCATCAGCTCTGAACGTCGCAGCCATTCTCGTGATCGGTTCCATCGCCGGAGCATTGGTTCTCATCGTCCCAGCCGCAATCGGCATGGCCATGATCTTTGTTGGCCCGTTCTATGCGAGCTACTTCGTACCGACGACGATCGCACACTGGCGTCGAGCGGCTGTGACGGCGGAGTCCTCCAACGACCTCGATCAGGAGAGGTCTCCGAACCAGCGATACATCCTGAATTTCGGGACGACAAACCAGCGTATGACCCTGATCGTGAACGTTGTGCTCCTGGTCAACCTGGTCTCGTCCGGGCTGTTCAGCTTGACCGATTTTCTGCATCCCACCAGTGATGGAGCACTTTTCTCACCGATTTTTATCTTCGGTTTCATTGCGGTCGTCGCCGGTATCCCACTCATGATCCTGAACATCAAGTGGAGGCTTCTCAAGGAGTCGGTCCCGGTTGAAGCGACGGCACTCCGACACGAATTGGGGTCGTGGAGGCTGATCCGGGTGGGCCGGATGCTCTCCATGGCCGTCTGGTGCGGTTACCCGGCGGCGTCGATTCTCGTGCTGGCTCTCGGGACGACATTCGGTCGGTGACTGTTGCTGACGATGGGTGCTGAGAGCTAGTTTCAACTGCATGTGCGGCAGATACGTGGTCCCCCGTACCACCGGCGAGCTCTTGAGCGTCTTGGAGCTTCCGGCGACAACGCGGCTGTCTGGAAGCCCTCCTACCGTGTCACCCCCCACGGACCCGGCACCCATCGTGCGCGAATGGATCCACAACGAAACAGTGATCCGGGACGTGGACTTGGCGCCGTAGGGGTTGAAGCCGGGGTGGGCGAAGCCGGGTGGCCCGGCCCCCATCAACGCACGACTGGAATCGGCGGCCGGCCTTTACGCGGCCCGACAGGAGGACGACGGGTGGAAGAACACGTTCACGATCATCACGCGCGCGGCGCGAGGTGCGTCCGGAGAAGATCCTCGACACGGAGGGGACTCTCTCGATGCTTAACCGCAGCTCCGTCGCTGTCGCCAGAACGGAGACGGCGTATCCGGTGTCCCGGACAGTCAACAATGTCCGCACTCTCGACAGCGAGGACCGGCGACTGATCGAACCGATCAAGATCGCCTCGTAGGCGCGTCAGTCGCGGCGGCGGGTCACGAGCGAGTCGACGAACGCCGAGACCAGCAGCACCACGGAGCCGGCGCCCAGGCTGAACCCGGCCGTCACCGTGCTGATGACGCCCGGGTCCGCCGGCGCGGGAGCTGTCAGGTAGACCAGGGACAGCACCCCGGCCGTTGCGCCGACCACGGCCAGCAGGCTCTGCCGCACCAGCCCGGTGAGCAGCCGCCGGTCGCTGGGGTCCGCGAGCAGCCGCACGTTGACGTTGAGCCGGCCCAGTTCGAGGGCCTGCCCGATCTGATCCAAGCGGCGGGGCAGTCGGCGCACGCTCGGGAGCAGGGCCAGCAACTCGGTGATCAGGAGTTCGCGCACGTTGTTCGGCGCCATCTGGTCGCGAATCTGCACGCTCGCCAGAGCACGGGACTCCTCGAGCAGGTCGAACTCCGGCATCGTGGAGCGCAGGGTGCCCTCGAGCACGGCGAACGCGCGTGCCGCCGACACGAACTCGGCGGGGATCCCCATGCCGTAGCGGGTCAGGATGGCCACCAGAACATCCACGGTCAGCACGCTGACCCGCGCGCCGGGCCCCAGTTCGAACGTCACGAACGCGCTCAGTTCCCGCCGGAACGCCTTCTCGTCGGCGCCCGCGCCCAGAGGGGCCAGAGCGAGGAGCCCGTCGGCGATGAGTTGGGTGTCTGATTGGAGGTAGGCGATCAGGAGTTCCTGGATGGCCTCCCGCAGCTGCAGATCAAGCCGGCCCACGGAGCCGAAGTCGACCAGAGCGGGCGTGCCGTTGGCCAACAGCATGATGTTGCCGGGGTGCAGGTCGGCGTGGAAGACGCCGTCGAAGACGATCTGGCGCACGAAGGCGCTCAGAACCGTGCGCATGGCGGCGCCGAGCTGGGCGCGAGGTGCGCCCGGCTTCTCGTTCAGGGCGCTGAACGTGTCCCCGACGAGATATTCCATCACCAGCACGCGATCGCTGGACAGGGCCTCGAACAGCTCGGGAAAGCGCAGCTCGCCGGCCCGAGGGCCGCGCAGCTGGAGGGCGCGCATGGCCGACAGGTTCAGCGCCTCCAGCCGGAAGTCCAGCTGACGCACGAGGTCGGCCGCGTAGTCCTCGGCAACCGCCTTGATGCCCAGGGTTCTGGCCTGCGGAGACGTCAGGCTCATCACGTTCGTCACCCGCAGGGCAATGGCGACATCGCGGCGCAGTTCCGGCACGATGCCGGGCCGCTGCACCTTGACGGCCACCACCGTGCCGTTCATCAGCGTCGCCCGGTGCACCTGGCCGATGGAGGCCGCGGCGATGGGGTCGGGATCGAAGTCGGAGAAGATGCCGGCGAGAGGCCCGCCGAACTCGTCCTCGAGCATGCGTTCGACCTCGTCCCAGGGGGCCGGCCGCACGCTCTGTTGCAGCCGCGCGAGGGCCGTGACGAATTCCGGGGGCAGAAAATCGGATCGGGTGGACAGCAGCTGGCCCATCTTCACGAAGGCACCACCGGCCTCCTCCAGTGCTGCCCGCAGGCCCTCGGCCTGCACGGCACGAACGGATGCCCCGCTCGGGGTGGTCGTGAAGTCCAGCCGCCGCACCGGTAGCAGCCCGTTCTTCCGCGCGATGCGCACGAGTTCGGCGAAGCGGCGGCCACGTTGCAGGAAGGGTCGAGGCGGAGCCGGGCGGCTTCGCTCGGTGGCCAGATTCAGTTTCGGAATGGTGATTCCCCGTGCGCCGGCCACAGTCTCAATTCTCTCGTCGCCCGCCGGCCGAAGTGGCGGGCGATCAGGACTCCAGCATGCCCGATCAGGATGGGAGACGGGTGCGAAACCGGGCGCCCAGGGCAGGTCTTCGTGAGGCGCGCCACACGCGGGCGCGCTCGTGAGGTGGTGGCGGTGGACCTGCCGAGCAGGACCGGCGTCGACGACGGCAGCGTTCCGGTCCCACCGTGCTGTCTGCGAACCTGACGGTGACGTTCGGCGGCTGCAAGGCCGGCCTGCGTCTCGTTTCCGCAGCACTTTCGGTGCTTTTTCCAAGCTCGCCGCGGTTGTGTTCTCGCTCTGCCGGAGCATCAATAGAAAGGTAGTCATTTCCTTCCGCCCAGAGCGACTGTGGGGTCGATAACGTGGTCAAAGTGCCGCTTGCAATCGCCATCGCCGTGTTCGGTCTGAATCAGACCCCCGCCGGCCTATGGCCGTTCCTGCTGGTGCCCATCTGGTTGGTGTGGGAGATCCCCGCCATGGTCAGTCAGCTGCAGTTCACACGCGACGTGCAGCGCGACTGGGAGCAGCTGGTCGAACGGTGAGGCGGCGTCACATCCGTTTCCGGCAGAGGTCAGGGTGGGCCGTCAGGAAGCGTGCGCACCGGCCACCATACGCAGCGCGTCGAGCACCTGCCGCACGGAAGCTCGCAGCAGCGTTTCGGGTCGGCTGAGCACGTCGATCTGCCGACCGACCTGCAGGTCACGGAAGGGCAGGAGCACCAGACCGGACCCCGGCGCCGGGGCCATTGTGTAGCGGGGCAGTAGCGCGATCGCCGCCCCCGATGCGACCACGGAGGCCGCCACGAAGAACTCGTTGATGCGGTGCTCGATCCGGAGGGGGTGTCCGGCGCTCGCCGCGACGACATTCACCGCCTCCGCGAGCGGGAATCCCAGGTGCCCGGCGATCCAGGGTTCGTCGGCCACGTCGGCGACCGACACCGACGACCTTCCGGCCAGCGGATGCCCGACCGCCAGCGCCACATCC
The DNA here is from genome assembly GCA_038319305.1 of Actinomycetales bacterium. Classification (GTDB taxonomy): domain Bacteria; phylum Actinomycetota; class Actinomycetes; order Actinomycetales; family Microbacteriaceae; genus Cryobacterium. The sequence continues at coordinate 4,307 of JBBQDC010000119.1, forward strand.
AGCGGTTCGTAGATCAGCGGGGTGACCGTGACCCGGTCCGGCCAGTGCGGATCGTGCGGCAACCGGTGGGCCACCACGAGGTCGTAGTCCGCCACCAGCGCCGGGAAATCCTGTTGAGCGACGTCTTCGTCTCCGCAGCGCACGTGAGGCCCGACGCGCCCGACGCGCCCGGCGGGCGCGGCGAGAGCAGGGTCGGCCGCCAGGCGTGCGATCAGCGGACCGAACCAGGCCAACCCGGCGCTGTGGAACGCGGACAGGCTGACCGGCGCGGTCGGCTCATCGTGGAAGCGCGCGACCGCCTCCTCGGCGGCTGCCATCGCGGTGGACACGGTCGCTGCGGCGGCCGCAAGTGCCGTGCCGGCCGCGGTCAGCACCAGCGTGCGCCCGCGTCGCTCGGTCAGGGCCACCCCCGTGCTGCGCTGCAGAGCGGACAACTGCTGCGAGACGGCCGACGACGACACGAACAAGGCGCGCGCCACCGCGGCGACGCTGCCGCGCTCGCCGAGTTCCCGTAAAACGTAGAGCTGATGCAGATCCATAAGCAAACACTAAAGTGTGAGTTCAGAATTAGCCATCTGGACTTAACTGAGGCGGCCCGGGAGCATTGGCTCATGACCATTCTCGCGCGCCTCGGACGCTACCGTATCGACGCTGTCCTCCTGCTCGTCGCGCTGGTCTGGGGTGGCAGTTACCTCGCCGCCAAGGTGCTCACCGAACAGGCGAGCGTGGGCTCCGTGCTCGCGCTGCGGTTTCTGGTGGCGGCCCTGGCGCTGCTGCTGATCTGGGCGTTGAGCCGGCCCCGACGGCCGACCCGCGCCGAGCTGGCTATCGGCGTGCTGCTCGGGCTCACTCAGGCCGCGATCCTCTGGTTGGAAACGGCCGGGGTGGCCATCACCTCCGCGACGAACGCGGGTCTCATCATCAGCCTGACGATCATCATCACGCCGATCCTCGAGTCGGTCGCGGCCCGCAACTGGCTGCCGCGGGCGTTCTTCGTGGCCGCGGTGCTGGCGGTCGTCGGGGTGGCGCTGCTCATTTCCGGCAACGGATTCCGCGCCCCGAATCCAGGCGACCTGCTCATGCTCGCCGCGGCGCTCGTGCGGGCCCTGCACGTCACCATGGTCGGCCGGCTGACCAGAGGCACTCGTTCCGGCCGCCCGCCCGGAACACTCATGATCACGCTCGTGCAGGCCGGCGTGGGTGCCGTCGTGTTCCTGGCAGTGGATGCCCCGGGCACGCTGAGGGCGATCGGCACCTTCGGCCCGGCCTCCTGGCTCGGGGTGCTCTACCTCGGCCTGGCCTGCAGCGTGTTCGCGTTCCTGGCCCAGACCTGGGCGATCCGGCGCACCTCCGCGGCACGCGCCAGTCTGTTGATGGGCACCGAGCCGGTCTGGGCGGTGCTCGTGGGCGTGAGCCTCGGAAGCGAGAGCCTCGGCCTGGTGGCGGTGTTCGGGGCCGGGCTGATCATTGCCGGTACCGCCTGGGGGCAGCAGGTGGAGCAGCGGCACCGGCTGCGCGCGGCGGCCGCCTCGCACGCCGGCCGTTGGTTGCCGCTAGCCGCCCCGCACAACCTCGGCGGCGACCACCAGGTCCTGCCAGGACATGCCGGAGCTGGTGAAGACACGGGGGCCGGTGCGGTCGACCGCGATGGCGCCGGTGAGGATGCCGACCATCGGCACCAGGGAACCGGCGTCGATCACGCCCTCCCGGAGCGGGATCAACACATCGCCGCCCTCCCGGAGGGCGACCTGGCTATCTTCGACGACGACCTGTGCGCGCCCGATCAGGGCGGAGGGGAGCTCACGGGCGTCGGGCTCGTGCGAACCGACCGCCACCGTGCAGGAGTCGACGGGAACCAGGGACCCGTCGAATAACGGGCTGCGGGCGGTGGTGGCGCAAACGATGAGCTGCGCATCCCGAACCGCATCGGGGGTGCCGGTGTGCGCGGGCAGACCGACCGACCGCACCTGCTCGGCCAGCGCCTCGGCGCGGCCGGGGTGACGGCCGACCACGGTGACCCGGCCGATCCGGCGGATCGCGCGCATCGCCTCGACATGGCCCCACGCCTGAGGTCCCGAGCCGAACACCACGAGGTGCTCCACCTCGGCGGGCGCGAGCACGTCCGCGACGGCCGCCGACACCGCAGGGGTGCGCAGGGTCGTCAGGGCGATGCCGTCGAGGAGGGCAACCGGGCTGAGCGTGGCGGCATCCATCAGCAGGTAGACGCCCTGGATGCGTTCCTTGCCGAGTCCGGGGTTACCCGGCGCCACCGTGGCCACCTTCACGCCCACGAATTCTGCGGACTGGGACGGCATCAGCAGCAGCTGGCCTCGGTCGACGTTCAGGATGCTGCGGGTGAAGTCGGCCGCCGGGTCGAGTCCGCCGCGCACGGCGGCCTGCAGCGCGCGCACCGCGGCCCCGAAGCCGACCCGGGCGACGATCTCGTCGGCGGAGAACCACGGGATCTGTGCGTCGGAAGTCATGCTTCGATGGTACCTTCCGCAATGGAAAGAGCCGGTCGGAGCAGAGTTATGAAGTGGGGGCAGGTCACCCCGATGATGTCCTGCCCCCGACGGGGGATGCCTCACGTCGGTCGCATAGGGACCCTGCCATCAGGGACCAAGGATCGGTGTTCGGGGAGCGTCCCCGCCTGCAGGAGAGCGTAGGACCGCTCCGCGCCCGGCGGAAGGGGCTGGACGATCGCGGCCGTGCCTGGTTTCGGGCCCGAGCCGTAGGCTGGATGCGTCAAGGTTGGTGGCAGGCGCAAGGGAGAGACCGAATGACCGAGCAGAACCGTGTCGTCGTTGTGGGCGACGCACTCATCGACGAGATGCTCCGCCCAGGGTCGCACCTGGAGTTTCCCGGCGGCGCTGCGCTCAACGTGGCGGTCGGCCTCGCGGTTCTGGGCGTGCCCACCACCCTGATCGCCATGGTCGGCGACGACGCCGATGGGGCCCGGCTTTGCGAGTTCCTCGCCGCCCACGACGTGACCCTGGTGGCCACTCCCGGCCCGTTCGGCAGCTCGCGCGCCACCTCCGACCGCACCGATGGCGAACCTACCTACGCGTTCAATGAGGCCGCGAAGAAGCGGCGCATCGAGTTCGGCCCGGCCGAGCGCGCCGCCCTCGACGAGGCCCGCCTCGTGGTCGTGAGCTGCTTCCCCTTCGACGACACGGCCCAGACCGATGCCTTCATCGCCGCGGTCGCCGAACCCGAACGGCGCCTTGTGATCGACCCGAACCCGCGTTCGGGCATGCTCGCCGACGGCGCCCTGTTCGCGGCGAACTTCGAGCGTCTCGCTGCCCGGAGCCTGCTCACGAAGGTCGGTGATGAGGATGCCGAGCTGCTGTATCACAGCACCCTCGAGGAGCTGCGGGAGCGGCTGCTGGCCGCGGGCACGCAGACGGTTCTGGCCACGGCCGGGCGCGCGGGAGCATCCGTCGCCCATGGCGCCGAACTGCTGGTCAGCGAGTCGATCGCCGTGCTTCCCGGAGCGGTCGTCGACACCATGGGAGCAGGCGATGCCACCCTCGCCTCAACCGTGCAGACCATGCTCACGCGGGGCGTGCCCACGGATGCCGCGGGCTGGCAGGCGCTGCTGGCCGACGCCATGCTGATCGCGGCAGCCACCTGCCGCCGGGAGGGTGCGCTGCTGCGCGTGCCGGCCGGAAACTAGGCGGTCGGCGCCGGCTTGACCGCCCGCACGATGGCGCCGTGCATCCCGTCGGTCACCTGGTGGGTCAGGGTGACGCTCGCCTGGTCGAAGCCCGCTCGGCCGAGTTCGGTCTCGTACTCCGCGATCGAGAGCGCGCCGGCGATGCAGCCGACATGGGAGCCGCGCTCGGCCCGCTGGGCGGGTGCGAGGTGGTTCTCGGCCACGACGTCGGACACTCCGACGCGACCGCCGGGGCGCAGCACGCGGAACATTTCAGCGATGACGGCGGGCTTGTCGGTCGACAGGTTGATCACGCAGTTGGAGATGACGACGTCGACGCTGCCGGACGGCAGAGGGATCT
>JBBQDC010000120.1:0-8269 GCA_038319305.1 Actinomycetales bacterium
CCTCGTCGGCTCCAGCCCGGAGACCCTCATCCGCGCCGACCACGGCGACGTCAACGCCCGCGTGCTGGCCGGCACGATGTCGCGGGGAGCGGATGCCGCCTCCGACCTGGAGGCAGCCCTCCAGCTGGCCACCTCCACCAAGGACGGCGACGAGCACGCCTTCGCGGTGCAGAGCGTGCTTGCCTCGCTCCGGCCGCACACCTCGCACCTCACCACCAGCGAGATCCCGTTCACTGTGAAACTGCCGAACCTCTGGCACCTGGCGACGGATGTTGAGGGCACCCTGAGCGACGGATCGAACTCCCTCGACCTGATCGCCGCCATGCACCCGACGGCCGCGGTGGCCGGCACGCCCACTGAGACGGCGCTCGCCCTGATCCGCGAACTGGAGCCGTTCGACCGGGGCCGCTACGCGGGCCCGGTGGGCTGGGTCGGCGCCGACGGCGACGGCGAATGGGCGATCGCCCTGCGCTGCGCCCAGGTCAGCCCCACGGGCGCCGTTACGGCCTACGCCGGCTGCGGCATCGTGCTGGACTCCGAGCCTGAGCGCGAACTCGCCGAAACCCGGATGAAGTTCCGCCCCGTCGTGGAAGCCTTCGGCTGACCCAACCGTCCTCCTCCCCCGACTCCCCTGACCTCCCAACCCCCATGACCGACGCGAGGGCGGAGCCGAGGGTGCGGCTCAGGTGGCGGCTAGACGGGTTTTTTCGCGTTCGACGTCGAAGGTCGCGGGAGGCCAGGTCAGGTCCAGGCGCTGGAGGGCGTCGATGAGCAGATGTTGCACGGCGAGCCGGGCGTACCATTTCTTCTCGGCCGGCACGACAAACCAGGGTGCCGCCGAGGTAGACGTTCGTTCGAGGGCGATCTGGTACGCGTCCATATACGCCGGCCACAACATCCGTTCGTCGACGTCGCCGGGGTTGTATTTCCAGTGTTTGTCCGGGCGCGCCAACCGTTCGGCCAGACGTTCCTTCTGGTCGTCTGCACCGATGTGCAGCATGACCTTGATGATCGTGGTGCCCTGGCCGACGAGTTCGTTTTCGAAGCTCCGAATCTGCTCGTAACGCTCCTCGATCTCCTCGGGCGGGGCCAACGCGCGCACCCGTGCGATCAGCACGTCCTCATAGTGGGAGCGATCGAACACCCCGATCAGGCCCGCACCGGGAAGGTGGTTGCGCACCCGCCACAGGAAATCATGGGCGCGCTCCTCCTCGGTGGGCGCCTTGAACGCGTGCAGACGGATGCCCAACGGGTCGACAGAACCGACGACATGGCGCACGATGCCGCCTTTGCCTGCGGTGTCCATGGCCTGCAGCACGAGAAGCACCCGGCGCAGGTCTCCGGACCGGCTGTTGGCGAAGAGCATTTCTTGCAGATCCGAGAGCGCACCGACCCCGCCGGCGAGGGCTTCGTCGGCGTTCGCCTTCTCCACCTCGTCGAAACCGGGTGTGGAGCCGGGATCCACGTCCGCGAGCCGGAACCCCGGCGTCACCCGCAGCAGGGTTTTCGGTTCGCCGGCCCAGAACTCTTGCTCGCTGCGTTCAGCCATGGTGCGCCTTTCGTTGCAGAACAGTGTCCCGCACACGCGCGAGCAAACCTAGCGGCTCAGCGGAACCTCGACGATGCTGGGCCCGGCGTGCGGAGAGGTCAGCACCCGCTCAAGGTCGCTCCGCGTGGCCGCCAAACCGTAGGACCAGCCGTAGGCGGCGGCGAGGTTGGCCAGGTCTGCCTGCTGCGGGGTGTAGAGAACCCGGTTGATGCACTCGGCACGCGCGGATGCCGCCACCTCGAGGCCGTCGAAAATGGTGCCCCCACCGTCGTTGCCGACGATGATCTGCAGTCGCGGAAGCACCTCTCCCGGGGTGAGCAGGAGCGACCCGACATCGTGCAGCAGCGTCAGGTCGCCGACCACGAGTCGGGTGACCCCGGTGGACTGCGGCGTCGCCCCGTTCTGGCTGGCCAGGGCGATGCCGACGGCCGTGGCGACTGTGCCGTCGATTCCGGCCAGACCGCGGTTGGAGTGCACGGAGATCTTTTTGCCGGGAACCCGGCGGTCGGCCACCCGCACGAGCCGGGAGGCCCCGAAGACCAGACGGTCGTGCGGCCAGGAGGCGCGCCAAACGGCATCCACGAGCATGGGCCGGGTGACCGGCGCGCGCATGGCGGCGAGCTCTTCACGGGTGATCCCCCGGTCGCCGATCGGCGTGTCCTCCCGGGCAGCCCCCGCGGCCAGCAGGTGCCGGCTGGACATCACCCAGCGTCCCAGCCATTCCCGCCCACCTGAGGTGCCAGCCTCCGCGATGGCCGCGGCGTCCGGGGCGGCGGCGCGGGCGAAGACGCTCACCCGGTGTCCGGGGTTGAACCATTCGGTGCCGGAGGGAGCCACCACAATGGTTTCCACGCCCTCCCGCTGGATCATGGCCGGCACCTCGCGACTGAGCGTCGGGTGACCGAACACGACAGCGCGCTCGACCCGCCCACCCAGGTCGGACGCCAGCAGCAACTCGCGGTAGGCGGAGACAAGGTTCGGGCCGAACCGGGCGCCGCTGCACACCTCAGCCAGCAGCGGCCAGCCGCCGGCGCGCGCGAATTCTTCGGCCTCGGGGCCGGCGCTCGCGCCGGCGATGACCACGGTGCGCGGGCCGCCCGTGACCAGGAACACCGGTTCGTCGACGGAAGCGGCCACCACGGGCACTGCGAGCACCGCGGCCGACTCAGCGAGTCCGGCCGCGCCCGAGATCGCTTCGGCAGTCAGTGTCACCGGCGCCGACAACGGCTCCCGGAACGCGAGGTTCAGCTGTACCGGGCCTGGATCGAGCGAGGTGGCGCCGGTGGCCGCATCCGTCGCCCGGCGGGCCAGGGCAATGGCGTCGTCGTGCTCGGTGGCCGCGCCCTCCGGCGCGGGCGCATCCACACACAGGCGCATGGCCACACCGAACAGGCCGGGCTGCAGGGTGGTCTGGTTCGACCGGATGCCGCGCAGCTCGCTCGGCCGGTCGGCCGTCAGCAGAATCATGGGCACCCCGGAGTGGTGCGCTTCGAGCACCGCCGGGTGGAGGTTCGCCACGGCCGTACCCGAGGTGCACACGACCAGCGCCGGCCGGCCGGATTCGACCGCGAGCCCGAGGGCGAGGAAGCCCGCGCCGCGCTCGTCGAGGCGCACATGCAGCCGGATCAGCCCGATCCGCTCCAGTTCGGCACAGACCAGCGCGAGGGCCTGGGACCGGGCGCCCGGACTGAGAACCACGTCGCGCACGCCGAGGCGCACGAATTCACCCAAGAGCGCAACGCTGAAGTCTGTTGCCGAGCTGCCGCTGCCTGCGATGTCAGGCATCCCGCCGGCCAGGCAGGTCGCCCTCGCCCGGCTCGGATTTCTTGGGCTCGTACCCGGCCTGGCCGGCCTGGCCGGCCTGGCCGGGCTTGCCGGGCGTACCGGTCGTGCCGGGCTGGCCGGGAGTGCCGGGTTCGCGCGGGTCCGGTGTGTCGAGATCGGCGAGCTCCTGCTCGAGGGCGCGGAGGCGTTCCTGATCGGACTTCGCCCGGTCCAGACCCTTGAGGAAGTCGATATCGTCGTCAGGCGCGACCGAACGCACGATCTTGCCTGTGCTGCGGCGTCCGCGGCCGATGAGCAGCCAGAGCACCGGGCCGATCACAGGGATGAGCACGATCACGAAGATCCACACCCAGCGCGGCAGGCCGCGCACCCGGGAGCGTTGCAGGAGCGCGCAATCCACCAGCGTATAGACGGTGAGGACTACGACGACGACTCCAAGGGCGAACAGCAGGCGGACCATCTAGCCAGTGTATGGCTCCCACCCGTGAGATCGGTGAGTGATTACACGGCACGGCAACCTAAACTGGGGCCATGAAAGCTGTTCCTACCTGGGTGTCCTATTCGGTCTTCCGCGTGCTCCTGTTCGCCGTTCCGCTCGCCGTGATGCTCGCCCTCCGCATTGAGTGGTGGATCGCCGCGATCGCCGCGGCGCTGATCGGAGCCTCGCTCTCCTTCATCTTCCTGCGGAAGCCCCGCGAGAAGGTCGCTCTGGGTCTCTACCAGGCGCGGCATCCCGACCAGGATCCGGTGCACCCCGATGCCGAGTCCGAGGACGCCGCCCTCGACCGCGCCGACGCGCGGGCGACCGAAGCCGACCTACAGCGCGAACGCGAGAGCCAGTAGCAGCCCGTAGGCCAACGCCGAGAAGCTGGTCAGTTTGAGGGCCAGCACCAACTCGGCCGAGGTCTTCGCCGTCACCGTGATCAACCCGGCCGGCACCGCTAGCAGCAGCACGAAGAACGTCAGCCAGGCCAGCGGGTAGAATACCGCGAAGAAGGCGACGATCACGAACGCCAGCAGCAGGAACAGGCAGAAGACGACGCGCGACGCCGTGCTTCCGATCAGAACCGCGAGGGTGCGTTTACCGGATGCCCGGTCCGGCTCCAGGTCGCGCAGGTTGTTGACCATCAGCACGGCCATGGCGATCAGGCCGATCCCGACGCCGCTCAGCCAGCTCTCGGTGTTCACGATGCCGACCTGCACATACGTGGTGCCGGTGGTGGCCACGAGTCCGAAGAACACGAAGACGAAGACCTCGCCGAGGCCGAAGTAGCCATACGGTTTGCGTCCGCCGGTGTAGAACCAGGCCGCAACGATGGCGACGGCGCCCACCAGTAACAGCCACCACTGCCCGGTCAGGATCACCAGGGTGAGGCCGGCGAGCGCGGCGAGCGCGAAGAACGAGGCGGCGACCGTGAGTACGGAGCGAGGCTGGGCGGCCCCGCTGCCGGTCAGCCGGGCAGGGCCGATCCGGTGTGCATCGGTGCCACGGATGCCGTCCGAATAGTCGTTGGCGTAGTTCACGCCGATCTGCAGGCACAGTGCCACGATCAGCGCGAGAACCGCCCGCACCGGGTGGAAGACGCCGGGGCCGCTCGCGACGATCGCCGCGCCGGTGCCGAGGGCAACCGGGGCAATCGCCAGCGGGAGCGTGCGCAGACGCGCTCCGGAGACCCAGTCGCCCGCCGAGGCCGGTCCGGTCTGCACCGGGCCACGGCCGGCAGGGGCGTTGCGCCGTGCCGGGTTACCCGATTTGCCGTTCCGGGCCGCCGAATTCATCGATGACGAGGGGTTCAATCGCTGTTGTGAGGGCCTGACCGGCCGCGCTCCGTGTGCCACGCATTCATAGTACGTGCCGGGGGCTCAGAGCGCGGCAAGTATCCGGGCCAGCGCACGGCGGTCGGGTTTACCCGAGGAAAGCTGCGGGATCGACGGGACCCGCACGAGGCGCGCGGGCCGGGCCGCCTTGCCCAGCACGGATGCCACGGCTTCCCCGATCCGCTCGAGGTCGAACTCCGGCAAGCCCTGCTCCCCGGGTGCCTTCGGCACGACCAGCACCGGGACCTGACCCCACGTGGCGTCGGGCTGCCCGACCGCCACGGTCTCACTCAGGCCCGGCAGCGACCGCGCGACCCGCTCGACGGAGTCGAGCGAGACCTTCTCGCCGCCGGAGATGATCACGTTGTCGCCACGCCCGAGCACTCGCACGAGCCCCGTCGTGGCATCAACCTCACCCAGGTCTCCGGTGCGATACCAACGTTCCCCGTGCACCTCGATGAAGCGGTCCCTGCTGCGCCCAGGGTCACCCAGGTAGCCCTCGGCGAGCACGGTGCCCGCGATCTCCAGCTGCCCGTCGACCACCCGCACCTCGGTGCCGCCGATCGGCGTGCCGTTGTAGACGCAGCCGCCGGAGGTTTCCGACGAGCCGTAGGTGGCGAAAACCTTCAGGTGGAGCTCACGAGCCCGCTCAGCGAGCTGCGGCGGCAGCGCCTGGCCGCCGACGAGAATGCCATCGAAGCGGCGCAGCACGGGCAGCAGCCGAGGGTCGTCCGAGGCCGCCTGGACCAGCCGGGCCAGCTGCACCGGGACCAGGGCCGTGAACCGCAGCGGCTCGGTGAGTCGCTCGGCCCAGGTGACGAACACGGCCGGGTCGAAGTGGCCGCTCGGTAGCACGACGGGAATGGTCTCTGCCGCGATCGAGCGCACGAGCACCTGCACCCCGGCAATGTAGTGCCCGGGCAGGGCCAGAAGCCACTGACCGTGCCCACCGAGGCAGACGCTGGATGCGGCGGCGCTGCTCAGCAGGGCGTCGGCGCTGAGCATCACTCGCTTGGGCACATCCGTCGATCCGGACGTCTCGATCACCACGGCCACCTGCCGGGGTACCCGGTCCAGGCCGGGCCGTCGGTCGGCCTCGCGCCGGCCGGGCTCGGGCAGCACGGCGTCGCCGGTGTTGTCCAGCGCGAGGCGCAACGGGGTCATCAGGTCGAGCGGGTCACGGACCGGAACCACCCTCAGCCGCCGGGTCATGGTCGCCTAGAACTGCCAGTCGTAGGGACCCCAGTCGGGGTCGCGCTTCTCCAGGAAAGCGTCGCGACCCTCGACCGCCTCGTCCGTTCCGTAGGCCAGGCGCGTGGCCTCCCCGGCGAACACCTGCTGGCCGACCAGACCATCATCCACGGCGTTGAAGGCGAACTTCAGCATGCGGATGGCGGTGGGCGACTTGGTCAGGATCGTGCGCGCCCAGTCCAGCGCCTCCACCTCGAGTTCGGCGTGCGGCACGACGGCGTTCACGGCCCCCATCTCGAAGGCGCGCTGGGCGGAGTACTCGCGGGCCAGGAAGAACACTTCCCGCGCGGTCTTCTGCCCCACCTGGCGGGCGAAATAGGCGCTGCCGTAGCCCGCATCGAAGGAGCCGACGTCGGCATCCGTCTGCTTGAATTTGCCGTGCTCGGCGCTGGCGATGCTGAGGTCGCAGACCACATGCAGGGAGTGCCCGCCGCCGGCCGCCCAACCGGGGATGACCGCGATGACAACCTTGGGCATGAACCGAATCAGGCGCTGCACCTCCAGGATGTGCAGCCGGCCGCCTCTGGCCTTGTCGATCCCGGACGCGGTCTCACCCTCGGCGTACTTGTAGCCGTCCCGGCCACGGATGCGCTGGTCGCCGCCCGAGCAGAAGGCCCAGCCGCCGTCTTTCGGGCTGGGTCCGTTTCCGGTCAGGAGCACAACCCCGATGCGCGGGTTCACGCGCGCGTCCTCAAGGGCGGCGTGGAGCTCGTCAACCGTGTGCGGGCGGAACGCGTTCCGAACCTCGGGCCGGTTGAACGCGACCCGGGCGATCCTCCCCGTCACGTCATGGTGGTAGGTGACGTCGGTGAGGCGGTCAAAGCCCGCGACCTCCTGCCACTGGGTCGGGTCGAAGATTTCGGAAACCTGTTCGATCATGGACCCCAGCCTACGCGGGCGCCGCACGGCTTCCATCGGCCCGGCGGCCGCCTCGTCGTCAGGTGGCCACCCCTTTTCGGGGGACGAAGTCAACCCCCTTGAGGGCCTCAATTTCGCGTTGTGTACTTTAGTTCTTGAGAAAAACTCGGAGGTAGTAATGGCCGACAACAGCACCCGAAAAACGCTCCGCAATGACGCGCGAGCGAGGGACCCTCAGCCCACAGCCACGAAAAACACAGCCACCCATTACACAGGCGCCGGAGACCTCGGGATCAACGAACTCTCCCCCACGGAATGGCGCATCAGCGACCCGCTGATCGCTGACGGTGATCCGGCGGCCCTGGTCGGATTCATCCAGCGCGTGGACGACACCTTCGAAGTGACGAACTTCGGCCGGCCCCGGGAGCGGTCGTATTTTTCCTCGTTCGACCGCGCCACGGCCAGCCTCACCCTGCGCCCGACGCCCAACCTTGCGCGCCTGAGATGAGCAACGCGCAACGGACCCAGCCCCCGGACCATTCCCAATCCCGGACTGACGTGCCCGCCGCAGAAGCGTTCCCCGCTGCGGAACCTTTGCGGGCCCAGGTGCCGTCGCGACCGCCCACCCCCTCGACCGCGCCCGCCCGTTACGGCGCGTCGACGGATGCCTTCGGCGATTACCTGCGCCAGATCGGCAAGGGTCCCCTGCTCTCCGCCATCGACGAGGTAACCCTCGCCCAGCGCATTGAAGTGGGCCTGTTCGCCGCCGAGAAGCTCGCCCACGGAGTCGACGACCCAGCCCTGGCCCGCGAACTGGCCTGGCTCGCCCACGACGGCCGCCGCGCCAAGAACCACTTCATCGAAGCAAACCTGCGCCTGGTGGTCAGCATCGCCAAGCACTACTCCGGCCGCGGAATGCCCATCATGGACCTCGTCCAGGACGGCAACATCGGCCTCGTCCGCGCCGTCGAAAAATACGACTTCATGACCGGCTACAAATTCTCCACC
>JBBQDC010000121.1:0-8121 GCA_038319305.1 Actinomycetales bacterium
GCATGCCCGGCCATGATCAGTTGCGCCCCGAGGGCGGCGATCATGGCTCCGTTGTCGGTGCAGAGCGATAACGGCGGGATGCGCAGGGCGATACCGGCGGCATCCGTGCGTTCCTGGGCCACCTGGCGCAGCCGGGCGTTGGCGATCACACCACCCCCCAGCAATAGCCTCGGCACGCCGAGGTCGACGCAGGCCGCGACGGCCTTGGTCAGCAGGATGTCGACGACCGCCTCTCGGAAACTGGCGGCCACGTCGGCCATGGGCACCGGCTCATTCGCGTCACGTTTCTGCTCGACCCAGCGGGCGACCGACGTCTTGAGCCCGGAGAAGGAGAAGTCATAGCGGTGTTTGGCCATGTCCTTGGTCTGGCTGAGACCGCGGGGGAACCGGATGGCGGTCGGGTTGCCGTCCCGCGCGGCCCGGTCGATCTCGGGTCCGCCTGGGTAGGGCAGGCCGAGCAGGCGGGCCACCTTGTCGAAGGCCTCGCCGGCCGCGTCGTCGATGGTCTCCCCGAGCAGTTCGACGTCGGAGACCAGATCGTGCACCAGTAGCAGGGAGGTGTGCCCGCCGCTGACCAGAAGCGCGATCGTGGGGTAGTCCAGCGGCTCGGCCGTGTCGTCGGGACCGAGGCGCAGCACGTCGGCTCCGACATGACCGACCAGGTGGTTGACAGCGTAGATCGGTTTGCCGAGCGAGATGGCGAGCGCCTTGGCCGCGCCGACACCGACCATGAGCGCGCCGGCCAAGCCGGGACCGCAGGTCACGGCCACCGCGTCGATGTCCTCCAAACGGATGCCGGCCTCCAGCACCGCCGCGTGGATCGCCGGCACGAGCTCCTCAAGGTGGGCGCGCGCCGCGACCTCCGGCACGACCCCACCGTAGCGGGCGTGTTCGTCCATCGATGACGCGATCGTGTTGGAGAGCAGGGTCGTGCCCCGCACGATCCCGATCCCGGTCTCGTCGCAGGAGGTCTCGATGCCGAGCACCAGCGGGTTGGTGCGGTTCAGGGCGTTCGTGTCGTTCAGGACGTTCATTCGGTGGCCTCCGGTGCGGCCTCGGCCGGTGTCAGCTGCATCTCGGGGTCAGGCACGTGCAGTCGCATCACGATCGCGTCGACGTTGTCCGGCTGGTAATAGCCTCGCCGGAGGCCCAGTTCCTCGAAGCCGAGCCGGCGGTAGAGTTCCTGGGCCGGCGGGTTGTCGGCGCGCACCTCGAGGAACACCTCTCGCACGCCCCGCTTCCGGGCCTCGGTGATCAGGCTGAGCATCAACGTTCGGCCGAGGCCGTGCCCGCGGGCCTGTTCGGTGACCGCGATGGTCTGAATGTCCCCCTCGTGCGCTCCCTGCGGGGCTTGCAGCCCCGCGTAGGCCTCGATCCGGTCGGGCTCATCGGGCGGGAAGGCAACCAGGTAGTAGCAGTTCGGGTTGACCACGTCCTGGGCCATCGCCTCGGACGACCACGCGTCGTTGACGAAGATGCGGGTCTCGAGCGCCATGATGGCGTCCACATCGGCGGCTCGGGCGCGCCGCAGCTGCCAGGTCATGAGCTCACCCGTTTCGGACCGTTGGACAGGGTGACATCCGGCGAGCGCAGGTAGAGCGCCTCGTCGGCGGCGAACGGGCGCTGGTGGGCCCACATCAGCTCGGCGACCTGCCCCAGCTCCCCGGCCGAGACGGCGACCGCGTCGAGGCGGGGCACCCCGGCGTGCACCCAGTCGGGCCCCTGCAGCACGGCCGGCCGGGCCACAGCAGGACCATCGATCTGGATCGGAAGACCCACGGCATCCGCCCCGCTATACACGGACCAGTTCACCTCGCGGCGGCGGGCGTCGGTGATGACCACGAGCGGGCCGGTGTGGCCGCCCTGATAGCGGCCGAAGGCAAGCGCGTCGTGGCTGACGACAGGCACGAAGGGCACCCCGGCTCCGAGCGCGAAGACCCGCGCGGCGGCGATACCCACGCGCAGGCCGGTGAAGGGGCCGGGACCCATGCCGCCGACCACGGCGGACAGTTCACTGATCGGCACGGCCGCATCGCGGAGGCAGTCGGCGATCAGGCGCCCGACCACCTCGGCGTGGCGCATGGTGTCGTCGGTGGAGTGCTCGGCGATGACGCCGCGGGTGAGATCCACGACCGCGACGCTCGTTCCGGCGGAAGTATCGATGGCGAGAAGCACCTCACCAGCCTATTCGCTGAATGCGCCGGGGCCGGCCCAGCGGGGGCCGTATGGGGTGATCGTGACCGTGCGCGGCTCATCGAGGTCGAGCACCTCGATCGCGTCGGCGACGACGGATACCGCGGCCTGCGAGGCCCCGACCGGCCGTTCGATCTCGATGTCGAGCCAGGAGTCGGCGATGCCGTCGAGCATCCCGCGGCCCCACTCGACCACGACGATCGACCGGGCGAAATCGATGTCGAGGTCATCCAGCTCGAGGGCGCTCGCGAGCCGGTAGGCGTCGACATGAACAAGCGGAGGCCCACCGACCGTGCTGGGATGCGTTCGGGCGAGAACGAAGGTCGGGCTCGTGACCGAGCCGCGCACCTGCAGCCTCTCCCCCAGGCCGCGGGTGAAGGTCGTTTTCCCGGCACCGAGGGGCCCGGTCAGCACGATCAGGTCGCCGGCCTTGAGCAGTCCCGCGACCGTGCGGCCGAACTCGTGCATGCTGTCGGCGTCGGGAATGACGGTGCGCATCAGCGCGGGCCACTTCCGGGCCGGTCGCCGCTGCCGGACCGAACCTCGCCAACAGCGTCGGCGACGGCGTTCCGGTAGGTGCGGGGAACCCGGCGGCCGATCCGGGTGACGATCTCGTAGTTGATGGTGCCGGCGGCGTCGGCCCAATCGGTGGCGCTCGGCACACCGGTCTCCGGGTTACCGAACAGCACGACGTCGTCGCCGACCGCCACGCGTTCCTGACCGACGCTGACCACGAACTGGTCCATCGCGATGCGCCCGACGAGCGGATGCGGGTGCCCGGCGATGTCGACCCGCGCGGTTCCGGATGCCTGACGCGGCACGCCGTCGGCGTAGCCGAGCGGTACGAGCGCGAGGTAGCCGTCGACCGGTGCCCGCCAGAGGTAGTCGTAGGACACCCCGGCGCCCGCGGCCACCGGCCGTACCGCGGCCACGCGCCCTCGCAGCGTCATCGCCGGGGTGAGGCCCAGCTCCTTGGAGGTCTGGTCCGCGAACGGCGAGAGACCATAGATGCCGATGCCCACCCGCACCATGGAGAAGCGGGCCGCCGGCACGCGCAGCGCCGCCGCGGTGGACGCCAGGTGGATCAGCGGCGGGGTCAGCCCGGCGTCGACGGCGAGGCGCACACCGCGCTCGAAGCGCACGATCGCCTCGGCGTCGTCGCTCGGGGAGGCATTCGACAAGTGGCTGAAAATACCGGTCACGGTGAGATGCCCGGCCTGCTCGAGTTTCGCCGCGAGGGCGAACGTCTCGGCCCAATCCGGTTCGTGCACGCCGTTGCGGTTGAGCCCGGTCTCCAATTTGACGTGCACATCGGCCACGCGGCCCAGAGCGGCGGCGGCACCCGCGACCTGGCGCAGCTGCCGCACCGAAGATAACCCGAGGGAGATGTTCCGGGCGATGGCGGCGGCGAAATCGGCATCCGGATCGTGCAACCAGGCCAGGAGAGGCGCGTCGATGCCGGCGGCCCGCAGCTCGAGGGCCTCGTCGATATCGGCCACCCCGAGCCAGTCAGCGCCGGCGGCGAGCGCCGTGCGGGCGACCGGCACGGCCCCGTGGCCGTAGGCGTTCGCCTTGACGACGGCCATCAGGTGCGCGGTGCCGGCCACCAGACGGAGGTGCACAACATTGTCGTAGACCGCAGCCAGGTCAACCACGGCTTCCCGGAAACCGGTCATGCGGCACCCTCCGTGACCACGAACGCGCAGGCCACGCCGGCGTCGTGGGTCATGGTCAGGTGCACCGTGTCGATGCCCCGGGCCGTCAGTGCCGCCGCGGCACCGCCGTGCAGCGCGAAGCCCGGGTTGCCGTGGGTGTCGTTCACGACGTCCATCTCCTGCCAGCTGACGCCGGCACTGTCGCCGAGAGCCTTGATCAAGGCTTCCTTGGCCGCGAAGCGCGCGGCCAGGGAATGCAGCGGCAACCCGCGCTCGGCCTCCGTGAAGAGCCGGGGAATGAGCCCGGGCGTGCGCAGGACTTGCCGTTCGAAGCGAGCGAGGTCGACGATGTCGACCCCGATGCCCCGGATCATCCGGTCACCATTTGCACACTGTGCTGCACCCTCCGGCTACTCCCGCTTCTCCGACTCGAGGACTCGACTACTCGACCGTCACGGACTTCGCCAGGTTGCGCGGCTGGTCGACGTCGAGCCCCTTCACCGTGGCCAGTTCCATGGCGAAGATCTGCAGCGGCACAACGGCCAGGAGCGGCTCGAACAGCGGCGATGCCAGCGGGATTCGGATGACGGTGTCGGCGAAGGGCAGCACGGCGACATCCCCTTCTTCGGCGATCGCGATGATGCGCGCACCGCGGGCACGGATCTCCTGGATGTTCGAGACCACCTTGGGGTGCAGGTGCGCCGAGCCCCGCGGGCTCGGCACGACGACGAAGACCGGCTGACCGGGCTCGATCAGGGCGATCGGGCCGTGCTTGAGCTCGCCGGCGGCGAAGCCCTCGGCGTGGATATAGGCCAGCTCCTTGAGCTTGAGCGCACCCTCAAGGGCGATCGGGAAGCCCACGTGGCGGCCGAGGAAGAGAACGGCACGGGTGTCGCTCATCCACTGGGCCAGCTGGCGCACGGCATCCGCCTGGAGCAGCGTCGTCGCGATCTTCTCCGGGATGGCCTGCAACTCGGTGGTCTGTTCCGCCATCTCGGAAACGGTCATGGTGCCGCGCACCCGGGCGAGGTGCAGGGCGAAAAGGTAGAGCGCCGTAATCTGGGCGACGAACGCCTTTGTCGATGCGACCGCGACCTCCGGGCCGGCGTGGGTATAGATGACCGCGTCCGACTCGCGCGGAATGGTCGCTCCCTGCGTGTTGCAGATGGAGATCGTCTGCGCTCCGGCCTCCCGGGCGTACTTGACCGCCATCAGCGTGTCCATGGTCTCGCCGGACTGGCTGATCGACACGACGAGCGTGTCGGGAGTGATCACCGGGTCGCGGTAGCGGAACTCGTGGCTGAGCTCCACGTCTACGGGCACCCGAGCCCACTTCTCGATCGCGTACTTGGCCACCTGCCCGGCGTACGCCGCCGTTCCACAGGCGATGATCACGATGCGCCCGATACCGGCCAGTACGTCATCTCCGAATTCGGTCAGTTCGGGAACGACGGCCCTGCCCTCGTGGATGCGCCCGCGCAGGGTGTTCGCCACGGCATCCGGTTGCTCGGTGACTTCCTTGGCCATGAAACTGGACCAGCCGCCCTTCTCGGACGCGGAGGCGTCCCAGGCGATGTCGAATTCTTCCACCTCGACGGCGTTGCCGGCGAAGTCGGTGACGGTGACGAGGTCAGGCGTGATGGTGACGATCTGGTCCTGGCCGATGGCCACCGCACGGCGGGTGTATTCGACGAAGGCGGCAACGTCAGAGCCGAGGAAGTTCTCTCCCTCGCCCAGGCCGATCACGAGCGGGGAGTTGCGGCGGGCGCCGACGACGATGCCGGGCTGGTCCTGGTGCACGGCGAGCAGGGTGAAGGCGCCGTCGAGGCGGGAGACGACCGCGCGGAACGCCTCGCCCAGGTCACCGACGCGCTGGTATTCCCGGCCGAGCAGGATCGCGGCGACCTCGGTGTCGGTTTCGCTCTCGAAGGTGAAGCCCTCGGCGAGGAGCTCGTCCTTGAGAACGGAGAAGTTTTCGATAATGCCGTTGTGAATCAGGGCAAGCTTGCCGTTGTCCCCCAGGTGTGGGTGCGCGTTCGAGTCGTTCGGCGCGCCATGGGTGGCCCAGCGGGTGTGGCCGATTCCGGTGTTCCCCTTGGGGATGGGGTTCGCTTCTAATTCGGCAGCCAGAACGGCCAGCTTGCCGGCCCGCTTCGCGGTGTTCAGGGTGCCGTCACCATCGATGACAGCGATCCCCGCGGAGTCGTACCCCCGGTATTCGAGACGCCGCAGACCTCCCATCAGGACCTGGACGCTCTTGCTGTCTCCGACGTAACCCACGATTCCACACATATCTGCGATATTAGTCCGAGTAAGCTGGGTGGAATGTCCGATCCGGTTGCGAGCCCCTGGAACAACGACCACAGCACTCCCTTCGTCGAATTGGACCGGGCAGACTGGGCCGCCCTCGCGCCAACCACGAGGCTTCCGTTGCGGGAGACGGAGATCGTTCAGCTGCGGGGGCTGGGTGAGCCGCTGGACCTGAATGAGGTCACGGATGTCTACCTGCCGCTCAGCCGCCTGCTGAACCTCTACGCCGCCGGTGCCCGGCAGCTGCATCGCGCCACGAGCGACTTCCTCGGGGAGCGCGCGCAGCGCACGCCGTTCGTGATCGGCGTTGCCGGTTCGGTCGCGGTGGGCAAGTCCACCATCGCCCGCCTGTTGCGGGAGCTGCTCGCCCGCTGGGAGGACACGCCGCGGGTCGAACTGGTGACCACCGACGGGTTCCTGCTGCCCAACGCCGAACTCGCCCGCCGCGGGCTGATGGAGCGGAAGGGGTTCCCCGAGTCCTACGACCGGAGAGCCCTGCTGCGCTTCGTGGCCGCGGTCAAGAGCGGCGCCGCCGAGGTGCGGTCGCCGTTCTACTCCCACCTCAGCTACGACATCGTTCCGGACGCCCAGATCGTGGTGCGGCAGCCCGACATCCTGATCGTTGAGGGCCTCAACGTGCTGCAGCCGCCCGGACCGGGCCACGGCCTCGCCGTCAGCGACCTGTTCGACTTCACCGTGTATGTCGACGCCCGCACACCGGACATTGCCCGCTGGTACGAGGAGCGCTTCCTCAAGTTGCAGCGCGGCGCGTTCAGCAATCCCAAGTCGTATTTCCACCGGTACGCGAGCATGTCCGAGGCCGAGGCGCGGAGCCGGGCCAGGGCGATCTGGACCGAGATCAACGAACCGAACCTGCTGCGCAACATCCGGCCGACGCGTTCACGGGCGACCCTCGTGCTGCGTAAGGACCCGAATCATGCCGTCTCCAAGGTGCTGCTGCGCAAGGTCTGAGGCTTCGAAGTCCTCGACTGTTCGTCGGAGTCCGGGCGCTGTGGCGCCCGGATTCACGGCACAGGACGCACGGAACTAGTTGGCGAGGCGTTCCCGCACGATCTCTGCCAGCTCGTTCGCGAGGCGTTCCCGCACGATCTCTGCCAGCTCGTTCGCGAGCCGGTCGGCGGTGCCCTGGTCGGCCGCTTCGACCATGACGCGCACCATGGGCTCCGTGCCCGACGGGCGCAGGAGCACCCGACCGGTGTCGCCGAGTTCGGCCTCCGCGGCGCGCACGGCGTCCGCGATGACCTCGTCGGAGCGCAGCCCGTGATGGTTGACGCCACGCACGTTGACCAGAACCTGCGGGAAGACCGTCATCACCGAGGCGAGCTCCGCAAGGGTCTTGCCGGTGCGCGCCATTTCGGCAACCAGGTGCAGCCCGGTCAGGATGCCGTCCCCGGTGGTGGCGAACTTGGTCATGATCACATGGCCGGACTGTTCCCCGCCGAGCGAGAGCCCGTCGATGTTGAGCTCTTCGAGAACGTAGCGGTCGCCCACCTTCGTTTCGATCATGCGGATGTCGTTGGCGGCCATGGCTTTTCGCAAACCAAGGTTGCTCATCACGGTTGCCACGAGAGTGCGGTCTTTCAGCACACCGCGCTCGGCCATCGACACCGCCAGGATGGCCATGATCTGGTCCCCGTCGACGATGTTGCCGTCGCGGTCCACGGCCAGGCAGCGGTCAGCGTCGCCGTCGTGGGCGATTCCGACGTCGGCGCCGGCTTCGAGCACGGCGCGGGCCAGGTTGTCGAGGTGGGTGGAGCCCACACCGTCGTTGATGTTGTTGCCGTCGGGATCGGCACCGATCACCGTGAGCGTGGCTCCGGCATCCGTGAAGACCTGCGGTGACACCCCGGCGGCGGCGCCGTGCGCGCAGTCCAGCACGACGTGGATGCCGTCCAGGCGGTGCGGCAGAGTGCCGAGGAGGTGCACGACATAGCGGTCTTCA
>JBBQDC010000122.1:0-8056 GCA_038319305.1 Actinomycetales bacterium
TTCGAGGACGCCTCGCTGCTCGGGGATGAATCCATGGCCCACTCGAGGCTGAGCGTTCCCCTGAATCTGGGACTGCTGCATCCGCGCGAGGTGATCGACGCCGTGGTCGCCGCCTACGAGACCGGGGGAGCCCCGCTGCAGAGCGTGGAAGCCGTGGTGCGCCAGATCATGGGGTGGCGGGACTGGGTCTGGCACCTCTACTGGCATCTGGGCGAGGACTATGTGCGGCGCAGCAACCACCTCGAGGCGCAGGTGCCCCTGCCCCGCGAGTTCTGGGAGCTCGACGGCAGCGCGGTGCGGGCGAAGTGCTTGAGCCATGTGCTCGGGGAGGTGCGCCGAACGGGGTATGCGCACCATATCCAACGGCTGATGGTGCTCGGTAACTGGGCGCTGCAGCGCGGCTACCAGCCGGCCGAGCTCACCGAGTGGTTCACGAACGCGTTCGTTGATGGCGCTCCGTGGGTGATGCCTGCCAATGTGGTCGGGATGTCGCAGCACGCCGACGGCGGCATCGTAGCCACGAAGCCGTATGCCTCCGGGGGTGCCTACATTTCGAAGATGAGCGACTTCTGCGGCGCGTGCACGTTCAACCCGAAGAAACGGCTGGGCGAAGACGCGTGTCCGTTCACCGCCGGATACTGGGCATTTCTCGACCGGGTGGAGCCGCGCATCCGAGGCAATCACCGCATGGCGCAGCCGCTCGCCGGGCTGCGCCGCCTCGTCGACCGGGAGGCGGTCGTCGACCAGGAGCGCTCCCGCACGGCGTGGTGAGCGGATGCCGCGGCAGGCCTTCGCGTGGCTCGCCCGGTGGTCGAGCTTGTCGGTGGGGCACCCTCCGGACCCGTGAACAAAGTTTCTAAACACTTATCCACAGAAGGTGACATTCTCTCGATCATAGGTTCGTTCTGCCGTATTCTTGACCCATGACGAACCTTGTGGATCACCTCAGGCAGGTAGCGGATGCCGTCGCCCGTCTGGGTTCCTCGAGCGCCGACTATGAGGCCCTGCCCGATGCGGCGGTGTTGGCGGGTCAGAAGCAGATCGCGGCGGCCCGGCGGTTGCTGGATACCCGGTCGGCGTGGATGGCCGCGACCATCGCCCGCCGGTCCCGGCCGGAGCTTGGCCACTCAGGGTTGGCCGCGCAGCAGGGGTTCCTCTCCCCGGAGGCTCTGATCCAGAACTGGACCGGCTCGTCGAAGGGCGACGCGTACAAGCTGGTCGCGGTCGGGTCGATGATGGCGGATGCCGAGGCGGCGGAGAACCTCGTCGAGGCGGCGCTCTCGTCGCCCGACACGGATGCCGCCGAGGTCGCGGCGTTCGTCGCGAAGGTGCCGTGGCAGGCGCCGATCGCCCGGGCCGTGACGGCAGGAACCCTGTCCGTCGACGCGGCCGAATCGATGCGGGCCGGTCTCGGCCAGATCGACGCCGCCGTGACGGCCGAGAAGCTCGGAGCGGCACTCGAAGCCCTGCTGGCCGAGGCGTCGTCACTGAACGCCGACGAGGTCTTCAGACGCGCGAGGCGCCTGCGCGACCGGCTCGATGAGGCCGGCATCTCCGCCCGCGAGAAACAGGCCTACGACGACCGGTACCTACGCGTCTATAAACTCCGTGACGGCAAGGTGCGCCTGAACGGCCTCTTCGCTGCCGAAGACGGCGAGTTCGTGCTCTCCGTCTTCGACTCGATCACCAGTCCTCGCCGCGGCGGGGTGCGGTTCGTCGACCCAGCACGCGCCGCCTGGGCCACAAAGATGCTGGACGACCCGCGCAGCACGGAGCAGATCGCCGCGGACTCCCTCGTGCAGCTGCTGAAGATCGCCGGCGAAGCTGACCCCGGCCGGGTCTTCGGCGGTCGCCGCCCGTCGGTGCGGGTCATCGTCACGGAGAAGGCGCTCACAGGTGCCCAGGCCGTGCAGACCGAAGCCGGCGAGTCTGGGCTGGCCGAACCGGCCGCTCATGGGCAGATCGAAGGCAATCCGGTCCCGATCTCGCAGGCGACCATCGAACGGCTGCTGTGTGAGACCGGCACCCGCGGCATCAAGTTCGATGCCGGCGGCCAGATCACCAACGTCGGCCGCGATGAGCGACTCTTCACCGAGGCACAGCGCGCCGCGATGGCGGTGCGCGACGGCGGATGCAGGTGGGTCGACTGCGACCGATCACCGGCCTGGAGCGAAGCCCATCACATCAACGAATGGCTCACACACAACGGCTACACCGACCTTGCCGACGGGGTACTGCTCTGCCATCCGCACCATCTGCTGCTGCACAACCTGCACTGGGCCATCATCCGAACCGGAACCGAATACTGGCTCAAGCCCCCCGTCGACGTCGACCCGGACCAAACCCTCATCGCACTACCGGAGAAAGGCGTGTGCGGGGTCCCGACAGCCACAACCACCGCCAGGGCTACCCTCGGAGGGTGAGGGCACCTCGGGACTCGACAGGCTCGACCACCGCCGGGGCAACCGTCGGAAGGTGACGTGCCTCGGAACTCGACGGGCTCTACTACCGAGGGGGCAGGTCAGGGCGAGAAGGTTACGGTGGGTGACGCGCTCTGTGCCGGCCGCGAGAAGAGGTAGCCCTGGCCGTAGCGGCAGCCCATTCCCTGCAGCAGATCTCGTTGGGAGGACGTCTCAATGCCCTCGGCGACGACATCCAGGTTCAGGGAATCCGCCAGACGTACGATTCCTTCCACGATCGCACGATCGTGGTCAGAACTCTCGACATCGCGAATGAACGTCAGGTCGATCTTGAGCAGATCAACCGTGAACGCGCGCAGATGGGAGAACGACGAATACCCCGTTCCGAAGTCATCTATCGCCAGTTTGACGCCCAGGCAGCGCAGTTCCTGGAAGGTCCTGGCTGCGGAATCGATGGCGTCGAGCACTGCACTCTCGGTCAGCTCCAGCCAGAGCTGCTCCGGCGGCAGACCCGACTCGGCGAGGGCGCGCCGCACAACGTCACCGAAGTCATCCTGCACGAACTGCCGCGCGGAAACGTTGACGCTGACGGCCACGCCCTCGGGCAGCCCGGTGGCCGCCCGGCACGCCTGACCGAGCACGGTCGACCCGATCCCCTTGATCAAGCCCACCTCCTCGGCCAGAGCAATGAAGTCGCCCGGCATCACGAGCCCACGATCGGGCCTGCGCCAGCGTGCGAGAGCCTCGGTGGCCACCACCGCGTGGTGCTGCAGATCCACGATCGGCTGGTACCAGGTCTCGATTTCGCCCCGCTCGACCGCATCACGCAGGGACAGTTCGCTGTCGAGTCGTTGGTGGATGCGGTACCGAAGGTCGTCGTCGAAGACCTCGTAGCGGGCGCGCCCCCTGTCCTTCGCCAAGTACATGGCCTGGTCCGCATTGCGCAGGAGCAGTTCGGCATCGTCGTGCCCGAGACCAAAGGCGATGCCGATGCTCGCATCGACGGATGCGACCTGGTCGCCGACCAGGATCGGCCGGGAGATCGCCGCCTGGATCGAATCGGCGATCCGGTGCACATCCGTGGTGCCGCCGACATCCGGGCAGATCACGACGAACTCGTCGCCCCCGATCCGGGAAACCGTGTCGCCAGACCGAATGTTCTGGCGCAAACGAATGCCGACCTCGGTCAGCACGGTGTCGCCGGCGTGATGCCCGAGGCTGTCGTTGACGAACTTGAACCGGTCGAGGTCGATGAACAGCACCGCCACGCCGCGGCCCTGGCGGGACGCCTGCAGGAGCGCCTGCTTCAGCCGGTCGAGGAGGAGCAGACGGTTGGGCAGGTTTGTCAACGGATCGTGGAAAGCCAGGGGCTCCACCCGCGCTTCGGCCAGGCGCCGGGCGGTGATGTCCTCCAGTTGGTAGAGCAGTCCCCCGGCCTGCTCTCCCTCGATGATCTCGGCGATACTGACCTTGACCCAGGTTTCCTGGTTGCCTCCGTGTCGCATCAGCCGATCCATGCGCTGGCGAGTGGACGGACCATCAAGACCAGTGCCCTGCGGCTGCCCGTCGTCATCGTTCTCCGCCGGCATGAAGATCGTCTCGATGTGCTCATCGACCATCGAGCTGGCCTGCCCCGCCAGATCCAGGAGCCGCCGATTGGCTGCCACCACCTGGCCGTCGAGCGTCACGATCGCCGTTCCCAACGGGGATGAGGCGAAAGCAGCCTCGAACCGGGCGGCGGCCGCCATTGCCGCATGCTCGGCCACGCGCAACGCTGTCACGTCTGTGATGCTGGCGAGGTGGCCGATCACCCCCGTCGCGTCAAGCATGGGAGCGGTGCTCACCTGCACCCAGTTCACCTGCCCGGACGGGGTGCGGAAACGCAATGTGGTCTCGTACGCCGTTCCGGCGGTCGTGTTCTGCTCCCATTCGCGCAGCACCCGCTCGAAATCGTCGGGGTGGATGGCCGCGGCCCAGCCGTCGTGCAGCGACTCGTTTCGGGTGAGGCCGCTGAGCGCCAGCCACTGATCGTTGGCCGAGACGAGACCACCCGCGGCATCCAGCTGCACGATGCCCACCGGTGCGATCTTGATCAGCGTGTGCAACGTGTCGGCCGTTTCTGCCAACTCGCGCGTGCGACTGTCGACCGTGGCCTCAAGCGTGTGGTTGGCCTCGGCGAGAGCGTCCATGGCAGCGACCCGCTGACGATCGAGGTCGCGCAACCTGCGTGCCGCGATCCAGGCCAGTCCAATCCCCAGAACGGTCATGGTCGCGATCAGAATTGCGACACCGAACACCGCGTCGTACCAGCCCAGGCGCCTGCCCCAGACGTCGAGCCAGCCGAGCACGAACGGGCCGAGGAACAAGGTCGGAATGACCGGGCGCAGAAGCTGCCCGGCGCTACCCTGCTCGCGGAGAAGGGCGATCAGCCCCGAGGACGGACGCTGCAACAGGATCGACACCGACAACACGGCCAGTCCCAGCGCCGTGGGCAGCGCCATGCTCGTGAATCCACCGACGGTGTAGAGCGAGGAGACGCCGTAGGCGTAGCCCAGCACCGCGATCTGGCTGATGGTGAGGGTCCCCAGGGCCAGACCGAGCATCCAGGCCGGCCGGGCCAACCGGCTGACAACGACGGATGCTCCGAGCAGGATCAGAGACACAGCCGTGGCGGGCGACATCCGGGCCGGTTGACCGGCAAAGTCGATTCCCGGAAGCAGTTCGTCGACACCGAGGGACAACCCGAAGACGTACTCAGCGAAGGTGAGAGCGCCGATGACGGCGACGGTGAAACCCAGGACCAGCGTCACGCGCCGCCGCTGTAACACAAGCACGGCCACGGACAGCAGCAGGCATGCCGCCCCGGTCATGGGCTTCACAAGCCACAGGCCGGACATGTTCGCGGGTAGTGTTGCGACTCCGACATACCAAGCGGTGATCACGATGAGGCTCAGGACCCCGATCAGGGCCGCCCCGACGCGACTGGCCAACCGCATGATGTTCCTCTGCTCCCGATTGGCAGGAGCGCCGGTCGTCATGTGAAGACTACCGGGCCGCCGCCGGGCCTACGCACCTGCCCAGACATTGGCGATGATGTCGTGCGTGTAGCCGTCAGGACCGGCGTTGACGTAGCGTGTGGCCAGCCAGATTCCGTCGCGCAGAAAGTGTGACTCGCCCGTGACCCCGCCTTCACCTGACGTCTCCACCAGGCAGCGCATTCCGCCGAGTTCCTCGTAGCAATTCAGGCCCTGCGCAACGAGCCGCGCCTGCACGTTCGCGTTCTGCTCGGGCGTGACGAAGACCACATTCGTGGTCAGCCCGCTGTCTGAGCCGCCGGTCTCATTGCCCCACACGCAGGTGAGGGTGCCGGTCGACGCGCCGATCACGGAGATGAGTTCGGTGTCGTCGGAGCCGTAACGCACCTCGGAGTCGTCGGCTTCGGCCCAGGCAGGGTTAAGCACCATATCGCCGAAGGCGGTCACCATCTCCGGGCTGTACAGCTGGTCGCAGGTCGACGGACGCGGTCCGTCCGGCGCCGGCGCCGGGGCAGCCGTAACAGCCAAAGGTGCGGGAGACGAATGCGGCTGCGGACGCCCGGCCGTCTCCGTAGCGTCGGGAGTGCCAGCACCGCCACGCCACACGATGAGTGACACAACGAGGGCGACGACCAGCAGGGAGCCGACGGCGCCGAGGAGCACCCACATCCGTCGACGCGCCATTGCCGACGCGGACACCGGACCTGCAGCCATGCGATACCCCCAGGAAGATTCGGCACCAGCCTAGCGCGGGTATCGGCAGGCTCGGGTCTCGACAAGCTCGACCACCGGGTGCGCTCGACCACCGTGGCGGCTCGACCACGGGCGTTAACGCGAGATGGCCCCCTGCCGAAGCAGAGGGCCATCCGTGGGTACCGAACTAGTTGCTAGTTGTAGGTGCCGGGGGTGAAGTCATCCGACGAGAAGCTGTCGAAGTCGACGAAGCTCAGGTCACCCTCGTTGAACGCGGCATCATCGGTGAAGATGCGGTTCGGGTAACGCTCAGCCTTGGCCTCATCCGTTGCCTCGACCGTGACGTCGCGGTAGCGGGCAAGACCGGTGCCGGCCGGGATCAACTTACCGATGATGACGTTCTCCTTGAGGCCCATCAGCGGGTCGCTCTTGCCTTCCATGGCCGCCTGGGTCAGAACCCGGGTGGTCTCCTGGAAGGAAGCAGCCGACAGCCAGGACTCGGTCGCCAGGGAAGCCTTTGTGATACCCATGACTTCCTGACGAGCCGAAGCCGTCTTCTTGCCCTCGGTGAGCGCGGTGCGGTTGAGGTCGTTGTACTTCAACCGGTCAACGAGCTCGCCCGGGAGCAGGCCGGTGTCGCCGTGTTCGACGACAGTCACCTTGCGAAGCATCTGGCGAACGATGACCTCAATGTGCTTGTCGTGAATCGGCACGCCCTGCGAACGGTAGACATCCTGCACGCCACCGACGATGTGCTTCTGCACGGCGCGAACACCCTTGACGCGAAGAACTTCCTTCGGGTCGACGGCGCCGATGATGATCTGCGTGCCGAGCTCGACGTGCTGGCCATCCTCAACGAGGAGGGTGGAGCGCTAGAGCACCGGGTAGGCAATCGGCTCATCGCCGTTGTCGGGGGTCAGGATGACCTTCCGGCTGCGGTCGGTGTCTTCGATGGTGATGCGACCGGCGGTGTCGACGATCGGCGACGCACCCTTGGGGGTACGAGCCTCAAACAGTTCCTGCACACGAGGCAGACCCTGGGTGATGTCGTCGGCGGAAGCCGATCCACCGGTGTGGAAGGTACGCATCGTGAGCTGGGTACCCGGCTCACCGATGGACTGCGCGGCGATGATACCGACGGCCTCACCGATGTCCACGAGCAGCCCGGTGGCGAGCGAACGGCCGTAGCAGACCGCACACACACCGACGGCCGACTCACAGGTCAGCACCGAGCGCACCTTGATGGTCTCGACACCAGCCTCGACCAGCTTGTCGATGAGCACGTCGCCCACGTCGTCGCCGGCATCCGCCACAACCTCACCCTTGGCGTTGACCGCCGGGGTGGCCAGGCTGCGCGCGTAGACCGCGTTCTCGACGTTCGGGTGACGAACCAGGTCACCCATCGGGTTGACCTCGGCGATCGGCAGTTCCAGGCCCTTGGTCGTTCCGCAGTCGTCTTCGCGGATGATGACATCCTGCGAGACGTCCACGAGACGACGCGTGAGGTACCCGGAGTCAGCGGTACGCAGAGCCGTGTCGGCCAGACCCTTACGAGCACCGTGAGTAGCAATGAAGTACTCGGCGACGGACAGGCCTTCGCGGTAGCTCGAGATGATCGGGCGAGGGATGATCTCACCCTTCGGGTTGTTCACCAGGCCTCGCATACCGGCGATGTTTCGCACCTGCAGCCAGTTACCACGGGCACCAGAGGTGACCATGCGGTTGATGGTGTTGTCGGACGGGAAGTTCTCCTGCATGGCTGCGGCAACGTCTTCCGTTGCCTTCGTCCAGATCTGGATGAGCTCCTGGCGACGCTCGAGGTCGGTCGTGAGACCCTTCTCGAACTGCGACTGAACCTTGGCGGCCTGCTTCTCGTAGCCGGCAACGATCTGCGGCTTGTTCGGCGGG
>JBBQDC010000123.1:0-7705 GCA_038319305.1 Actinomycetales bacterium
TTTGAAGACCTCGTCGGCGTTCAACGACGACGCCTCGATGAGCAGCGACTCCAGCGCCACGCCGAGCTTTTCGGCGGTGACGGCGGCGTCGATCTGGCCGAGGCCCGTGCGGATCGACTCGGCCGCGTCGACCGAGAGGGTGCCGGCCGCCACGGCCCGGGCGATCGGCGCCTGCCACGGCACCTTCGCGACGAACGCTGCGACTACGGCGGCATCCGTGTCGGGCGACGAGAGCGCCAACTCGACGAGGTTCTCCGCCGCCTCGGCATCCGCCATCATCGATCCGACCGCGACCAGTTTGTACGCGTCGCCCTTGGACGAACCCGTCCAGTTCTGGATCAGTGCCTCCGGAGACAGAAACCCCTGCTGCGCTGCCAACCCCGAATGGCCCAGTTCCGGCCGGGACCGGCGGGCGATGGTCGCGGCCATCAACGCCGCATAGGTGTCGATCAGACGACGGGCGGCCGCGATTCGCTTCTGACCGGCCAGGGCCTCGGCGTCGGGAAGGGCCGCGAGATCGGCGCTCGAGGAGCCCAGGAGGGCCACGGCGTCAGCCGCCTGCCTGAGGTCTTCCGCGAGGTTGGTCATGGGTCAAGAATACCGCAGAACGCACCTATAACCGAGAGAATGTCATTTTATGTGGATAAGTGTTTAGAAACTTTGTTCACAGGTCTGGAGGGTGCCTCACCCGGTCTCAGCAGGCTCGACTACCGACCGAACCGCCCATCGTGCGAGAACACAAAAAACCCTCTTCACCTGGTAAGAACCTGATGAAGAGGGTAATTGGTGCACCCCCCCGGACTTGAACCGGGAACCCACTGATTAAGAGTCAGTTGCTCTGCCAATTGAGCTAGAGGTGCGTGCTTTTTCACTCTCCGGCCCGGGGCTACCCGAACCGACTCTAGATACTAACAGCCCGATTGGTCTCGGCGCCAATCGAGGCGCAATCCGGTGAGTCGCACCAAAATTACTAGTCTTGGACTGTGACCACGCCCCAGAACTACTCTCTCGACGACGATCTCCTGCTCGCGATCGAACTCGCCGACCTGGCCGATGCGATTTCGCGTGACCGGTTCACCGCGATGGACCTCGTCGTGAATACAAAACCCGACCGCACCCCGGTGACGGATGCCGACCAGGCCGTGGAACGCGCCATCCGTGCCGCCCTCTCCGAGCGGCGCCCGGCCGACGGAATCCTCGGGGAGGAATTCGGCACGGAGGGCACGAGCGTGCGGCAATGGATCATCGACCCGATCGACGGCACGGCCGGGTTCCTGCGCGGCATCCCAATCTGGGGCACCCTCATCGCCCTGGCCGTCGAAGGCGTTCCCCTGGTGGGCCTGGTCAGCTCCCCTGCCCTCGGCAAGCGCTGGTGGGCGCGCTCCGGCGGCGGCGCCTGGATGACCGACGAGCGCACGCCCAACACAGCCCCCATGCGCCTACGCGTGTCCGGCGTGGCTGAGCTCGCCGACGCCTCACTCAGCTACAACAGCATCCAGCAGTGGGACCAGACTGGCCACCTCGACGAACTGGTCACGTTGTCCCGCCAGGTCTGGCGCACCCGCGCCTACGGCGACATGTGGTCGTATATGCTCCTCGCGGAGGGTCTGCTCGACATCGTCGCGGAATACGACCTGCAGCCCTACGATATGGCTGCCTTGGCCCCGATCGTTCAGGAGGCCGGTGGCCGGTTCACCTCCGCCGACGGCCGGCCCGGCCCCTGGCACGGCAGCGCACTGGCCACCAACGGTCTGCTGCACGAGCCGACCCTGCAGGCCCTGGGCACTGTGACCACCAGCACGGATGCCCCCGCGTCCCCGAGCACGCCGACCCGCTAACCGATGATCCGGCCGCGCACGCACCCCGGAAATCCGGCCCTGCTGATCGCGGCGGCCTACGTCCTGACCGTCAGCCTCACCGGCTGCAGCGTGATCGGCGACATGCTGCCAACGCCGGTCCGGAGCGTGGTGCCCGCGCCGGCATCCGCTCTGGGCGAGGTCACCGACGTGACCGGTCTTCTCGTCGGAGACTGCCTGCGCGAGGTTTCGGAGGGTCTGGACGTGAACGCCTCGACCGTTCCGCGTGTTTCGTGCGAGGAGCGGCACGAGTTCGAGGTGTTCGCCCGGTTCCGGGTGCCGGGCGACGCCTTCCCCGGCGACAACGCCGTAACCGCGTCGGCAGAATCCGGCTGCGGGTCCCTGTTCGAGGACTTCGTGCAGCTCGAATACCGGGTGTCAAGCCTGGACTTCGTCTACCTCACACCCACGGAGCAGAGTTGGGCCGACGTGGACGACCTGCAGACCCCGGGCGGCCGCGACGTGGCCTGCCTCCTCACGGATCCAGCCGGGCCCGTGACCGGAACCCTATTCGGCGCAGCGCGCTGACCTTCGCCCCTACTGTTGATCCATGAGAATCAATGCCTTCTCGGACGTCTCCCTGCGGGCGCTGATGTTCTTGGCGACTCTCCCCGACGGCGAGCTGCAGACCTCGCGGGTCATCGCCGACGCCGTTGCCACCCCGTACAGCCATGTCAGCAAGGCCATCATGCGACTCCGGGAGTTGGGTCTGGTCGAGTCGGTGCGCGGCCGCACCGGCGGAGTACGGATCAGCTCGGCCGGGCGCACGGCCACTGTAGGCTGGCTCCTCCGTCAGCTCGATACCCGCACCGACATGGCCGACTGCGAAACGCCTCACGGCGACTGCCCCCTCAGCGGCGGCTGCGGGTTGCGAGCGGCACTGCGGCGGGCCCGGGAAGCGTTCTATGCCGAACTCGACGACATTGTGATCGCGGGTCTGCCCCACATCGGCTTCCCTGGACCGGTCGCCCTGCCGCTGCTCACCATCCCGCCACGCCGCCCCGATCAGGGGTAATGACACCCGGATCATAATTCAGCATTTGAAATGCTACTTTAGGTCAAGTCCCCCAATTGCTTGGAGTCAGCATGCTCTCTACCCAGTCACTGCCCCTCATCGAAGCGACGCTGCCCCTCGTGGGCGAGCGCATGCCCGAGATCGCCAAGAACTTCTACGGCCGCATGCTGACCGCTCACCCCGAGCTCTTCGATGGTCTGTTCAGCCGTTCCAACCAGAAGAACGGCTCGCAGCAGCAGGCGCTGGCCGGCAGCATCGCCGTCTTCGCCACCTACCTGGTGCAGAACCCGCACACCACGCCGGAGGCCATGCTTTCCCGCATCGCCCACAAGCATGTCTCTCTCGACATCCAGCCCGAGCAGTACGACGTGGTCTACAAGTACCTCTTCGAGGCCATCGCCGAAGAACTCAGCGACGTCATCACGGCCGAGATCGCTGGCGCCTGGACCGAGGTCTACTGGCTGATGGCCCACGCCCTGATCAAGATGGAGAAGGGCCTCTACGCCGGCCTCGCCAGCGACAAGCCGCTCGCCCCCTGGGTGGTTGTGAACAAGGAAGCGGCCGGAACCGATGCCCTCACGTTCACCCTCGAGCCGGCCGATGACACCCCCGTATCGCCCGCCCTGGCCGGCCAGTACGTCAGCGTCACGGTGCGGATGCCTGACGGCATCCACCAGGTGCGCCAGTACTCCCTCTCGGCGGGCACGGCCACGACCCGTGTCTTCACCACCAAGCTCGATGCCGACGGCGAGGTCTCCCCTGCCCTGAACCGTGACGTGCAGGTCGGCGACACACTGATCCTCTCCGTGCCATGCGGCGACATCACGCTCGATCAGGGCGACGGCCCGCTGATCCTGGCCTCGGCCGGAATCGGCTGCACACCCAGTGCGTCGATCCTGCGTTCCCTGGTGGACGCCGGCTCGAAGCGCGAGGTCCTGGTGCTCCACGCCGAGAGCAACCTCGAGCGTTGGGCACTGCGCGACCAGATGAGCGAAGACATCGCCCAACTGGAGGCGGCAGAGCTGGAACTCTGGTTGGAAATCCCGAGCGAAGGCCACCACGAGGGCTTCATGTCCCTGAAGAACGTCACCATCCCGACGGATGCCTCGGTCTACCTCTGCGGTCCGCTCCCGTTCATGCGCAGCCTGCGCTCCCAGGCGCTGGAGTCCGGAGTGCCGGCCGACCGCATCCACTACGAGATCTTCGGCCCTGACCTCTGGCTCGCCGGCGTCTGACGCCACAACTTTTTTGCAAGGACCCAGACCTACTCTGCCTTCACGGCAACCTGGTGTCACCGGCTTGTCGAACCGACGAGATGAGGTGCACCCGTGTCCGAGACTGTAGCCCACAACGTGGAGCCATCCACGAGCCGCCCCGCATCTCGAAAGTGGCGTCGCCTCCGCATCGCCGCGATCGGTGCCGTGGTGGCGCTCGCCCCGGTGCTGTTCCTGTCGGGTCTGGTCGGCGGCGGCGACGAGGCGAGCGTTCAGGCAGCCAACTCCTCCGCGCCGCAGACCCGTACCTATTTCCTCGGCGCCGACGAGGTCGTCTGGAACTATGCGCCCGCCGGGGTCAACCAGATCACCGGCCAACCGTTCGACGCCGACGCAGCGGTCTTCGTGGAGTCCGGTCCGCAACGCATCGGCAGCAGCTACCTGAAATCGCTGTACCGGGAATACACGGATGCGTCCTTCAGCACACTCAAGCCGCGCAGCAACGCGGACCAGCACCTGGGAATGCTCGGCCCGGTCATCCGCGGGGTTGTCGGAGACACAATCAAGGTCGTCTTCCGCAACAATCTGGACCGACCGGCGAGCGTGCACACCCACGGCGTCTTCTACAAGAAGAGCAGCGAGGGGGCACCGTACGACGACGGCACCGCGCCCAGCGACAAAGCGGACGATGCCGTGCCGCCGGGCGGCACCTACACCTATACCTATGGTGTGCCGGAGCGAGCCGGGCCGGGCCCCATGGACGGCAGCTCGGTGATGTGGATGTATCACTCGCACACAGACGAGGTCGCGGATGACTATGCGGGACTCGTCGGCCCCATGGTCATCACCAAGGCAGGTGGCGCCCGCCCCAACGGGACCCCGCGCGACGTCGACCGGGAGTTCTTCCTCCAGTTCAAGGTCAGCGACGAGAACCAGAGCCCGTACCTGGACCGCAACATTGCCGATTTCGCCGGGGACCCGGAATCCGTTGACCCGGACGATCCGGAATTCGGGGAGAGCAACCTCATGCACGCGATCAACGGCTACGTCTTCGGCAACCAGCCGCTCGACACATTGACGATGAAGAAGGGCGAGCGGGTTCGCTGGTACCTGATGGGGATGGGCACCGAGGTCGACCTGCACACGCCGCACTGGCACGGCAACACGGTCACCGCACTCGGGATGCGCACCGACGTCGTGAATCTCCTGCCGGCCAGTATGGTGGTGGCCGACATGGTTCCCGATGACGCCGGCACCTGGTTGTTCCACTGCCATGTGAACGACCACATCACCGCGGGCATGTTGGCCCGCTACCGGGTGCTCCCCCGGTAGCGGTCTGCTCGCCGTCGCGATGCGGCCGACCATACCCTGCCGGTGTCACTCCTCGTCATCCCAACGGGTGCCGTCGAGGTCGCCGCGCAGGGTGCCGGTGGCCTCGTCGACCGCCTCGCCCACGGTGCCCGCGAACCGTTCCGGCGGGAACCGTCGGCTGAGACCGTAGTCGCGCAGGTGATCTTTCACCGGGCCCTTCATTTCGGCGAAGATCAGGGTGATGCCGCGTGAGGCGAGAAAATCGTCGAGTTCGAGCAGTTCTTCCACGGCGGTCGTGTCAATGTCGGTGATCGGCTCGGCCGCCAGGATGACCGTACGCACATCCCTGCCGGCCTCTGTGGCCACGCGACGCACGAAGTCGTCGAAGATCCCGCCGTTGGCGAAGAACAGCGGCGCATCGAAGCGCACGATCACGATGCCGGGCAAGCGTTCGCCTTCTGGGTGTCGCGACAGGTCGTGGTAGCCGCGCAGCCCACGGATGCGTCCGAGTTCGGCTCGGTAAGGTCGCCACGCGTGGCTCACGAATGCCCCGAGCGACAGGACGATCGCCACGCCGATGCCCTCGATCACACCCACGACAAGAACCCCGAGGAGCGAAGCAAGCGACAGCGCGGCATCGACTTTGTTCATCCGCACCAGCGCGATAAGGCCCTTCACGTCGATCAGACTGGCCGCGGCTACGATGACGACCGCGGCGATACTCGCCGACGGCAGGAAATCGGTGAGCCCGGGTGCGACCAACATGAACACCACGATCAGTGCCGCCCCGACAACGCCGGTCAGTTGCGTGCGTGAACCCGCGTTCTCGGCGACGGGCGTGCGTGACGACGATGCCGAGATGGCGAATCCGCCGAACAAGCCACCCGCGATGTTCGCCATACCGATGGCCGCCATCTCCTGACTTCCGTCAACATTCTCGCCGCGGCGGGCGGCGAACGTGCGCGACAAGACGGCGGTGTCGGCGAAGGCGATCAGGGCAACGCCGAGGGCAGGAATGGCAAGCGCCCCGACATCCGCCCAGACCAAACCGCCCAGCGCCGGCACGGGCAGCCCCTGCGGCATGGCCCCGACAACGGGAATGGTGTTCTGAAACCCCAGCGCGGCAGTGAGCACCGTCGCAGAAACAACGGCCACGAGCACACCGGGGATCCGGGATCTGCCCCAGGACAGACCCACAATGATGAGGAGCGAACCGACGCCGATGAGAAGCGCCGTGGCGTTCACTTTGCCGCCGGTAATTCCGGTCCAGATAGCGATGACGTCGTCAAACGGGGAACCCGAGTCGATCGAAAATCCCAGTAGGGCCGGCAGCTGGGAGACGATCACCAGCAGTCCGAGAGCGTTCAGATAGCCGACCCGAATGGGCTTGGAGAGCAGATCTGTCACGAACCCGAGGCGTAGGAGTCCGCCGAGCAGCAGAATCAGGCCGACCATGATGGCCAGGAGTCCGGCCAGGGCTACGGCGCGCGTGTCGTCGCCCAGGGCCAGCGGCAGGATCACGGCCGCGATGATCGGTGCCAGTGCCGAGTCCGGGCCGAGCACCAGCACCCGCGACGGGCCGAACAGGGCATAGGCCGCCAGAGGAATGATCGTGGCATACAGGCCCGTCTCCGGTGGGAGACCTGCCACCTCGGCATAGCCGATACCCACCGGGATGAGCAGTGCCGTGAGCACGAGCCCCGCGCGCAGATCAGGGATCAGCCACGCGCGCCGGTAGTGCAGCGCCGTATCGATACCCGGCACCCACTTCTTTGCCCACGCAACCGCCACGCTTTTCCTCCCGGGGCCTATCTTGCGCCATCCGGTCGCCCGCGTCTGCGGCTGGCCCGCAGTGCGGCCGACTTTCCTGCCGGTTCACCGTCGCTCGGGTCCGACGAGCGCCTGCTCGTAAACGGCGGTGTAGACAAAAAATGCCCGCAATCTCGACGATTGCGGGCATTTTCTCAGCAGCGTGTGACAGCAACCGATGGTGGAGATGGGGGGAATTGAACCCCCGTCCACTGCTGTGGTCATATGCCTTCTACGGGTGTATCCAGTGAAATCGTTCTACTCGGCTCCGGAATTTGCCACTGGCACCTATTCCGACGAGCCCAGCCCTCGTTCAAGTCCCCCTACACCCCGCGGCTCAGAGTAGGAGCAATCTCTCTAAATGACGTCAGGATCCGGGTAGAGAGCATTCCCGGTCTGGCGGACTTCTTAGTGCGCTCGCTTAGGCAGCGAGGGCGAAGTCAGTGCGGTTTGATTTGGCACTTATTGTTTTGCAGAGATCGTTTACGAGATAACCCTGC
>JBBQDC010000124.1:0-7616 GCA_038319305.1 Actinomycetales bacterium
GACGCCGCGACCGTGCAGCGCGGAGACCGGCCACGGCTGGCCGAGGCCGAGCGCCCACAGGCTCGCGGCTTCCGGCTCCTGGCGGATGTCATCGACCTTGTTGGCGACGAGGAAGACCGGGCGGCCGGCCTTGCGCAGCAGACGCACGACGGCCTCGTCGGTGGAGGTCGGCCCCACGTTGGCGTCGACGACGAACATGACGACGTCGCAGAGTTCGATGGCCAATTCGGCCTGCGCGGCGACGGAGGCGTCGATGCCCTTGGCGTCGGGCTCCCAGCCGCCGGTGTCGACGAGACTGAAGCGGCGTTCGTGCCATTCACCCTTGTAGGTGACGCGGTCGCGGGTCACCCCGGGGGTGTCCTCCACGACGGCCTCGCGGCGGCCGAGGATGCGGTTCACGAGCGCCGATTTGCCCACGTTCGGGCGGCCGACGATGGCGATGACCGGCAGGGCCGGCAGGTACTGGATGGCGTCGGGGTCTTCCGTCACCGTGTCGAGAACGTCGAAGTCTTCTTCGGCGAGATCGTAGTCGTTCAGTCCGGTGCGGAGTGCGGCGGCGCGTTGCGTCACCAGGTCTTCATCGAGGTCGTCCAAGCGCGTTACCAGCTCGGTGTCGATGTCTGGGATCGTGTCGTCGAAGTCGTTGTTGTTGGTCATGCGATGGCCTCGCGGTATGTATTGATGACGTCGAGAACCGCGTCAATGGTCTGTTCGAAGTCGAGATGGGTGGAGTCGACGGTGGTCACACCGTCTGCGGCGCTCATGAATTCGACTACCTGTGAGTCAGCGCGATCCCTCGATCGCAACTGTTCTGCCACGGTTTCAGCCGATTGGGTCGGTATTTCCGCAGAGCGCCTAGCCATTCTAGCCTCCTCGGAGGCCGTGAGCAGTATGCGGATCTCGGCTTTGGGGGCCACCACGGTGGTGATGTCCCGGCCCTCGATCACAATTCCGGTGCGCTGGGAGCTCGCGGCGATGGTGCGGAACAGCTCGGTGAGGTGCGTGCGCACCTCCGGGATGCGGGCGATAGCGGAGACAACGGCGGAGACGGCCGGTTCACGAATGGAGTCGGTGACATCCGTTTCGCCGACCCGCACGAAGTACTCGTCGGGCGCGATGCCGATGGAATAGTCGAAGTCGGCCAGGGCGGCGACGACCGCGTCGGTGTCGGCCGGGTCGATGCCCCGGTCGCTCACGAACCAGGCGTAGGCCCGGTAGGCTGCGCCGGTGTCAAGGTAGTCGAAGCCGATGCGGCGGGCGGCGGCGCGGCTCACGCTGGACTTGCCGCTGCCGGCCGGCCCGTCGATGGCGACGATGTGGGGGCTTGAATGACGACCCATGTTCTAACCAGCAATCCGCCAGCCGCGGGCGGCCAGCTCTTCGGTGAGGCGACCAATGGCCTCAGGGAGGACAGAAATTTCGGCCAGACCCAGTTGGGCGCCCGGCGAGTGCTCAAGGCGGAGGTCTTCGAGGTTGACCCCGACCTCGCCGATCTCGTTCAGCAGTCGGGCCAGCTGCCCGGGGGTGTCGTCGACCATCACGCTGAGCGAAACGAAGCGGCGGTCTTGACCGTGCTTGCCGGGCAGTCGGGCCACCCCGGCGTTGCCGCCGGTGAGTTCCTCGGCCACTTTGCGGCGCGCGCCGGGTGCGGTGGGAGCTTCGAGGGCGTCGATGAACCGGTCGAGGTCGTCGCGGTACGCCAGCAGGATGTCCCGCACGGGCGTCGCGTTCGCGCCGAGGATCTGCACCCACAGGTCAGGGTCGCTGGCAGCGACGCGGGTCACGTCGCGCAGCCCCTGGCCGGCGAGGTTCAGGGCCGAGCCGGCGGCATCCGTCAACCTGCGCGCCATGATCGTGGAGACAACCTGCGGCACATGCGAGATGAGCGCCACGGCGCGATCGTGCTCCTCAGGACTCATCTCCACCAGGGTCGCGCCGAGGTCGAGGATGAGGTCGTCGATCGCGGTGGCCTGCTGGTAGCTGATGGCGTCGTGCGCGGCCACCACCCAGGGCCGGCCGACGAAGAGGTCGGCGCGGCCGGCGAGCGGTCCCCCGCGTTCGCGGCCGGCCAGAGGGTGACCGCCGATGTAACGGGACACGTCGGCGCCCAGCGCGCGCAGCTCCTGCAACGGTGCCAGCTTGACGCTCGCGACATCCGTCACGATCGCGTCGGGGTAGGCCGCCAGTTCGCGCGCGACGATCTCGGCCGTCACGTCGGGCGGCACGCAGACCACGATCAGCTGCGGCAGGTCGCCAGGCACGGCGGCCCGGCCGGCGCCGTAGTCGACGGCGATGCTGAGGTTGGTCGGCGACGCGTCGGCGAGGATGACGTCGATGCCGCGCGCACACAGGCCCAGACCGATGCTGGTGCCCAACAGGCCGGCACCCACGACGCGCACAGGCCCGATCAGGCGAGATTCAACCACGTGGAACTCCTGACGCCGACCTAGATCTTGGTTTCGGCCCGCGACACGGTGAGCAGCTGGCCGAGTTCAACCTTAGTCAGGTCGCGCGCGTCGCCCACGCGGAGGGTGCCGAGGTGCAGCGGGCCGAACTGGCGGCGCACGAGGTCGACGACGGGGTGGCCCACGGCTTCCATCATGCGGCGCACGATGCGGTTGCGACCGGAGTGCAGGGTGAGCTCGACCAGGCTGAAGCCATCGCCGGGAGGGCTGGTGAGAATGCGCGCCTTGTCGGCGGAGATGGGGCCGTCGTCGAGCTCGATGCCGCTCTGCAACAGCTGGATGGTCTGCGCCGACACGCGGCCCTCAACCTTGGCGATGTAGGTCTTCAAGACCCCGAACGACGGATGCGCGAGCACATGAGCCAGATCGCCGTCGTTGGTCAAAATCAGCAGGCCGCTCGTCATCGCGTCGAGGCGGCCCACGTTGAACAGGCGCTCTTCGAACTGGTCGGTGAACTCGCGCAGGTCAGGGCGGCCGCTCTCGTCCTGCATCGACGACACCACGCCGACCGGCTTGTTCAGCATCACGTAGCGGCGGCTGGTGTCCAGCTGCACCGCGATGTTGTCCACGGCGATCTTGTCGGTGTTGGGGTGGATGCGACGGCCCAGCTCGGTGACGACCTTGCCGTTCACGCGCACCCGGCCGGCGGCGATCATCTCTTCGGAGACGCGGCGGGAGGCGACACCCGCGGAGGCCATGACCTTCTGCAGGCGCACGCCGTCGGCGGCGGCCTCGGGGTTGGTGGGTGTCCCCTGGATCCCCTGGTTGTCGTTCGTCATGGCAATTCCTCAAATCCGTTCGCGCCGTCATTGAGCAACGGCGATAGGTAGGGCAACTCGTCGATTGAGTTGATTCCGAGCTGGGCTAGCAGAAGGTCTGTGGTGCCGTAATTGATCGCACCGGTCTCACTGTCGGTGAACGCTTCGGTGATCAGACCGCGGCCGAGCAGGGTGCGCACGACCGAATCCACATTAACGGCACGAATCGAGGCTACAGCCCCGCGGCTGATCGGTTGCTTGTAGGCGATCACGGCGAGGGTCTCCAGGGCCGCCTGCGAAAGCCGGCTCGGGTTCTGCGTGAGAACGAAGTCGGCCACGGCCACGTCGTGCTCGGCCCGCACGTAGATGCGCCAGCCGCCCGCCACCTCGCGCAGCTCGAAGCCGCGGCGCACGGTGCCGGCGACGCCGTCGAAGTCCTCGACGAGCCGGGCGACGGATGCCCGCACCTCGCCCAGAGTCGCATCGACCGCCGTGGCGAGCTGCAGCAGCCCCTGCGGCTCGTCGGCGACCATCAGGATGGCCTCGAGGGTGCGTTCAAGGGTTCTGTCACTGCTCATAGTCGGCTCCGAGGTTGGCGAGGGTGTCGTCGGACCAGGTTTCGGCACTCCAGTGCAGGCTGAGGTCGCCGAGCGGCACGAGCTGGTCGAAAGTGAGGGCATCGAGGCGGTAAAGCTCGAGCACGGCCAGGAACCGGGCGATCACGACGCCCTGCACCTCGGCACCCACGATGAGCTCGCGGAACGTGAGCGTGTCGTTCGCGCGCAGCATCCGCACCACGTAGGCAGCCTGCTCACGAATGCTGACCAGCGGCGCGTGCAGATGCTCGAGTCCCACGGTGGGCAGCTCGCGCGGCGTCAGCGCGAGGGCGGCCATGGCGGCGAAGTCGCCGAGGGAAAGGGTCCAGACCAGTTCGGGCGTCTTGCGCCGGAACTTCTCCTCCAGGCGCACGGCCCGCCCGTGCCGGGTGGACTCGGTGTCGAACCGGCCCTCGAACCAGGCGCTCGCGCTCTTGAACGCGCGGTACTGCAGCAGGCGGGCGAACAGCAGGTCGCGGGCCTCGAGCAGGGCCACGTCTTCCGCGTCGACGAGCTCACCCTGCGGCAGCAGTCCGACGACCTTGAGGTCAAGCAGGGTGGCCGCGACCACCAGGAACTCGGTGGCCTGGTCGAGCTCCTCGTTCTGGTCGAGGCCGCGCAGATAGGCGATGAATTCGTCGGTGACGCGGCTCAGCGAGATCTCGGTGATATCGAGCTCGTGCTTGCCGATCAGGGACAAAAGCAGGTCGAACGGTCCCTCAAAGTTGCCGAGGGCAACCGAAAACGTTTTCGGTGCGGCCGCGTCAGGCGACAGCGCCACGCTGGATCAGTTCCCGCGCCGCCTGCTTGTAAGCTTTGGCCGCCGCATGCTCGGGCGCGAACTCGGTGATCGGAACGCCGGCGACGCTGGCGTCTGGAAACTTGACGGTGCGGCCGATGACCGTTTCGAGCACGCTCTCGCCGAACGCGTCGACAACCCGCTCGAGCACCTCGCGGGAGTGCAGGGTGCGGGAGTCGAACATGGTGGCCAGGATGCCGTCGAGTTCGATGGCCGGGTTGAGCCGGTCGCGCACCTTGTCGATGGTCTCGATCAGCAGGGCCACACCGCGCAGCGCGAAGAACTCGCACTCGAGCGGGATGAGCACACCGTGGCTGGCCGTGAGCGCGTTGACGGTGAGGATGCCCAGCGACGGCTGGCAGTCGATCAGGATGACGTCGTAGTCGCCGGAGACCTTGCGCAGCACACGGGCCAGAATCTGCTCGCGGGCAACCTCATTGACGAGGTGCACCTCCGCGGCGGACAGGTCGATGTTGGCCGGGATGATGTCGAGGTTCTCGACCGACGTCTTCTGGATCGCGTCCTGCGGGCTGACCAAGCCGCTCAGCAGCAGGTCGTAGATAGTGGTGACGTCGTGCGTGGGCACACCG
The DNA here is from genome assembly GCA_038319305.1 of Actinomycetales bacterium. Taxonomy (GTDB): domain Bacteria; phylum Actinomycetota; class Actinomycetes; order Actinomycetales; family Microbacteriaceae; genus Cryobacterium. The sequence continues at coordinate 5,209 of JBBQDC010000124.1, forward strand.
AGGCCGGCGGAGAGGGCCCCCTGCGGGTCGAAGTCGATGGCGAGCACGCGGCGGCCGTAGCCGGCGAGCGCAGCACCCAGGTTGATGGTGGTCGTCGTCTTGCCGACGCCGCCCTTCTGGTTGCACAGCGAGATGATGCGTGCCGGGCCGTGACTGGTCAGAACCGCGGGCTCGTCGAAGTCGCGTTTGGCTCGACCGGTCGCACCGACCGGTACCTCGTCCAAACCGGAAAGTCGCGTCCGGTCATCTTGTTTACGCGCCACTGAGATGTCCTCGATCCGTCTTACCCCTGTCACTGTGTCCACTGTAGCGATCGGATTGGGCATGTTGGGGCAGGGATCGCCGAAAACCGCAGGTCTGCCGCGTGAATCCGGTGCGTATTTCTCTCCCGGCGGTGGAACCGGGTGGGTCCCAGTCTCGTGCGTTAAGATTTTGAGGTGCCTCACCTCTTTGCTCCCCTCCGTATCGCGCTCGTTTGCCTGCACACCTCCCCCGGCGATGAGCCGGGATCGGGTGACGCCGGGGGCATGAACGTGGTGGTGCGGCACCAGGCAGAGGCTCTCGCATCCGCCGGCCACCACGTCGAAATCCTCACCCGGCGCTCGTCGCCCGTGTCGGAGCCGGTGCAGCTGAGCCCCGGGGTGACGCTGCGCTTTCTCGACGCCGGACCGGCCCGCCCCGTGCCCAAGGGCGACCACGAGGAGTTCATCGAGGCGTTCCGGCTGCAGATGGATGCGCTGGGACCCTACGACGTCATCCACTCGCACCACTGGTTCTCGGGCATGGCAGCACTGCCGCTCGCGCGCCGACGCGGCACCCCGCACGTGCAGAGCTTCCACAGCATCGCGGCCGACCCCTCGACGCCGCTGTCGGCCGGTGAGCGCCCCGAGTCCCCCGGGCGCATGGCCGGCGAGGCCTGGCTCGCGCAGGAGTCGGACGCCCTGGTTGCCATCAGCGAGGCCGAGGCCGACACCATCCTGCAGCGGCTCGGCGGTTCGCCCGAGCGCATCACGATCGTGCTGCCCGGCGTCGACGGGATTCTGTTCCGACCCACGGACATCCGGGCTGCCGGGCTGACCGGGGCCATCGATATTCGCGGCTACGCGGTCGTCGCCGGGCGCCTGCAGCCGTTGAAGGGCCTCGACCTTGCGATCGAGGCGATCGCGGCCGTGCCAGAGCCGATCCGACCCGAACTCGTGATCGCCGGCGACGCGTCGGCCGACTACGACGGCTACATCGACGAGCTCCGCGCCCTCGCGGCCCGACACGGCATCGAGCGCAACGTGCGTTTCGTGGGTCCGCAGTCCCGGGTGGACCTGGCCCTGCTGCTCAGCGGCGCCCGGGTCGTGCTCGTGCCTTCGCACTCCGAAACGTACGGGCTCGTGGCCCTCGAAGCGGCCGCGAGCGGCGTTCCCGTCGTTGCCGCGGCAGCCGGCGGACTGCGCGAGGCAGTGCTCGACGGCGACACCGGTGTGGTGCTCGACTCGCGCGACCCGGAGGTCTGGGCCGGAGCGCTCACCCAGATTCTCTCGAACCCCGCGTTCGCCCGGCGCCTGTCTCTCGCCGCGCGCGAGCGGGCCGAGCACCTCGACTGGCCTCGGTCGGCCAACGGCCTCGTGACCGTGTACCGGTCGCTGGTGCGCCCCGGCGGCGTGCTCCCCTCGTTGCTCAGCGCGTGAGTCTGCTGGAGCGCGTTCCCAACGTTCTGTTTGTGCACGCTCACCCCGATGACGAAACGATTGCGACGGGGGCGCTGATTGCGGAATTGGTGGCCCGCGGCATCCGTGTCTCGTTACTGACCGCCACGCGCGGCGAACAAGGCGAGGTCGTGCCGGGGCCTTTGTCGAGCCTTGAGGGCACGGATGCGCTCACCCGGGAACGCGAACGGGAGCTGACCGCCGCCGCAGCGGCCCTCGGCATCGCCGAGCGGTTCTGGCTGGGTACCCCGCCAGCGCGCGCCGCGAGCCGCGAGCCGCGCGACTACCGGGATTCAGGCATGAGGTGGATCCGCCCGGGCCTGGCCGGGCCGGCCGACAACATCGACGACGACGCCCTGGTGCGGGCGCCTCTGGCCGACGTGAGCGCGGATGTGGCCGCGCTGATCGCGCTGCTGCGGCCTGCGCTCGTGATCAGCTACGACAACGGCGGCGGGTACGGGCATCCGGACCACGTGCGCATGCACGAGGCGACCCTCGCGGCGAGCCGCGCGGCCGGTGCTCCGTTCGCCGAGGTGCTGCACGAGCCGGCACCGGATGCCGAGTGGTTCGACCTTTCGGCACATGTCGCCCAGGTCACGGCCGCCCTGCGCTGCCACGCCAGCCAGCTCACCGTCGACGGCGAGCACATCGTGCACTCCGGCGGGCAACGCGAGCCGATCATCACCGCGGTCGGGTTGCGGCTGCTCGCCC
>JBBQDC010000125.1:0-7431 GCA_038319305.1 Actinomycetales bacterium
CGCCTACCTGTTCGGCCTGGGCGTGGAGCTGATGGCCGCCTCGGACAACGTGCTGCGCGGCGGGCTGAGCCCCAAGCACATCGACATCGACGAGCTGCTCGAGGTACTCGACTTCACGCCGTTGCCTGTGCCGTACCTCGCGCCGGCGGTGTCATCCCCGGGCGTTTCGGAGTATCGCCCCGACGTCGACGACTTCGTGCTCGTGCACATCGCGGCGGAGGCGGAAGCTGATGCTTTGGTCACGCAGGAAGGGGTGCCGATGCGGCAGTTCACGCTGACGGGACCAGCGATCGCCATCTGCACGGCCGGGGGATTCCTTGTGGCCGGTGCGGGGTCATCCGTCGCCCTCAAGCGCGGAGAGTCCGTCTACATCACGCCCGAGGAGGGCACGCTGACGTTCGCCGGCGTCGGCGACGTCTTCCTGGCCACAACCCCCTAGCTCCCGACGGGTCCCGCGGGTGCCTTGAGGCTAGGCTTGCTGGGCGGCAGTGCCCGATTGCCGTCAGATCTTGCGAGGTTCAGATGGCGTGGCTTGTCACCGGAGGTGCCGGATATATCGGTTCCCACATCGTGCGTGCGTTCTTGAAAGAGGGCATCGAGGTGGTCGTCATCGACGATCTCTCCAGTGGGCACGCCGAATTCGTGCCTACCGACGTCCCGTTCGTGCGGGGCACCCTTCTCGACCGCGACCTTCTGATGCGAACCTTCGCCGAGCACACCGTGACCGGCGTCGTGCACATCGCGGGTTACAAGTACGCCGGGGTCTCGGTGCAGCGCCCGTTGCACACCTACGAGCAGAATGTCACGGCCACGGCCACCCTGCTGTCGGCCATGCAGGAGTCCGAAGTCGCACGGATGGTGTTCTCCTCGAGCGCGGCCGTCTACGGCACCCCGCACACCGACCTGGTCACCGAGGACACCCCGAAGAACCCCGAGTCTCCCTATGGGGAGTCGAAGCTGATCGGCGAATGGCTGCTGCGCGACCAGGCCGTCGCCGCCGGACTGCGTTACACCGCGTTGCGCTACTTCAATGTGGTCGGCTCCGGAGCGCTCGACCTGCGCGACACGAGCCCGCACAACCTCTTTCCCCTTGTCTTCGACGCGCTGATGGCGGGCCGCACCCCGAGCATCAATGGCGACGACTACGCCACCCCCGACGGAACGTGCGTGCGGGACTACGTCCACGTGGCCGACCTGGCCGTCTCGCACGTTGCCGCGGCCCGGCGGCTGGACGCCGGCGAGCCTCTGCTTCCCGTCTACAACCTCGGCAGCGGCGACGGAGTGTCGGTGGGGCAGATCATGGCTACCGTGTCCGCCGTCACCGGTATCGACTTCGCCCCGGTCATCGGCCCCCGCCGGATGGGGGACCCCGACCGCATCGTCGCCTCCGGCGAACGCGCGGCCCTCGATTTGGACTGGGCCATGCGCCACAGCCTGGAAGACATGGTGCAGAGCGCCTGGGAATCGCGGCAGGCGGCATCCGTCTCGCCGCTCTAACCGATCAGACAGAGAGGCCAATCGAATCCAAACCAATCAAATCCCACCGATTTTCGCTCTTGGGCGAGTCGAAACCCTCCAGCAAATATTGAGGGTTTACTATCCGGGACTTGACGGCAAGGAATTACACCGCTGTAATTAGCTCTAACGGGTAATTTTGGGCACATTTTGCAGTGGGGTGGATGACGATATGGCGCTATCAGAGTCTCGTTCCGGGGTGCCGGATGACTGGTTCGTTGATCCAGTTCGGCTCGGCGTTCCCGGAATTCGCAAGGAAGCGGGCGACGGCGATCCGCTGTCGTGGCAATCGGACTCGCTCTGCGCGCAGACCGACCCGGAGGCGTTCTTCCCCGAAAAGGGAGGGTCGACCCGCGATGCCAAGAAGATCTGTTCCTCGTGCGAGGTGAGAACCCAATGCCTGGAATATGCGCTCGCCAATGACGAGCGGTTCGGCATCTGGGGCGGCCTGTCCGAGCGGGAACGGCGCAAACTGCGCAAGCGAGCCAGCTAGGCGAGCCTGTGGGCGATCGAACGCCCTCTGCCCGCGAATCCGGACCCGAAGCCGGCAGCAACACCGGAGGCGAGCGGCGTTTTTCAGGCTCGCCCCACATATTGCTCCTCATCGGGCCCGAACCAACCTAGGCTGTTCTTCATATGCATGCCAGAGTCACTGCCATCCTTGTTGCCCGTAACGGCGCGAAGCACCTCGAACGAACTCTCGAGGCCCTGAGCCGCCAAACGCGCCAACCCGACGTCGTGATCACGATTGACTGCGCATCGACCGACAAGACGCCGGCACTTCTGGCTGCCTACGCACCGAATCACTTCATTTCAGCGGATGCCGGGCTCAGTTTCGGTGAGGCCATTGCTGCGGCCACGCGGGTCATCGCGCCCGCCGAGTCCGACCGCGAAATGCTGTGGCTCCTCGCCCAGGACAGCGCGCCGGAACCGGGAGCTCTGGCGGCCCTGCTCGGCGAACTGGAGATTGCGCCATCCGTCGCCGTTGCCGGTCCGAAGGTCATGGACTGGGACGCCGGCGACTACATCCACGAATTCGGGCAGTCCCTGACTCCCGGCGGCGCGACCGTCACCCTGGTCGAGAGCGAACTCGACCAGGGCCAGCACGATGGCATGAGCGATGTGCTCGGTGTGAGCGCCGGCGGCATGCTGGTGCGCCACCTCGTTTGGCAGCAGCTGGGCGGATTCGACCCGGCGCTGCCGTCCGCGGATGACTCCCTCGATTTCTGCGTGCGCGTGCGGATGGCCGGCTACCGCGTCTCCGGAGTTGCCGCGGCCCAGGTGGCCTCGGCCGGCGACGGCGTTGCCGGCACCAGCGGCTCCGCCCGCGGCCGAGCCCGCCGCAGGCGCCTCCGCGCCATGCGCGCCGCGCAGCTGCACCGCCGTCTCGTCTACTCCCAGGGTTGGATGATCCCCGTGCACTGGCTGGGTCTGGTTCCCCTCGCGGTGCTGCGCTCATTCGTGCAGCTGCTGCAGAAGGAACCTGGCGCCATTCTGGGTGAGTACTCCGCGGCATTCGCCGCCGCCTTCAGCGGGCTGCGGGTCAGCGCCGCCCGCCGCCGCTTCGGCGCCACCCGCACCCTGGGCTGGGCTTCGATCGCCTCGCTGCGCGTGCCCTCGGTCGAGGTGCGCCGCCGCCAGGCGCTCCGCCGTGAGGCCAGCCTCACCACCGTGAACGGCGAGGTGCCCGAGATCCGCTTCATCTCCGGCGGCGGCGCATGGACCGTGCTCGCCGCCCTGGTCGCCGGGCTCATCGTTCTGGCGCCGTTGATCGGCGCCCGCACCCTCACCGGCGGCGGGCTTTTGCCTCTGTCGACCAGCGTCGCCGAACTATGGTCCAGCGTCGGTTACGGCTGGCGCGACATCGGCCTGGGCTTCGTGGGTGGGGCCGACCCGTTCGCGTCGGTGCTGGCTGTGCTGGGCTCGCTCACCTTCTGGGCGCCGTCATTCTCACTCGTTCTGCTTTACTTCCTCGCCCTGCCGCTGGCCGCCCTCGGCGCCTGGCTGGCCGCGACCCGGCTGTCCGAGCGTGCGTCCATTCGCGCCATCGCCGCCGTGCTCTGGATGCTCGCGCCCACCTTCCTCAGCGCTCTCGCAGCCGGCCGCCCGGCCTCGATCCTCGTGCATCTGCTGTTGCCGTGGCTGTTCTTCGCCGCGTTCATGGCCGCGCGTTCGTGGTCGGCCTCGGCCTCCGCGGCACTGCTGTTCGCCGCCATCGTGGCCGCGGCGCCGTCGCTCGCGCCTGCGCTGCTGGTGGTCTGGCTACTCGCCATGCTGCTGAGTGGTCGCAGTGTGATGCGGTTCATCGGCATCCCGCTGCCGGCCCTCGCCCTCGCGGCCCCTCTGATCTGGGACCAGGGGCTGCGCGGCAACTGGCTGGCCCTGCTGGCCGACCCAGGTCTGCCTCTGCCTCGTGCTGACGTCTCGGTGTGGCAGTTGCTGCTCGGATTCCCGTCGGGCCAGTTCGGTGGGTGGACCCCGTTGCTCGAGACGCTCGGGCTGCCCGGCGTCGAGGCGGTTGTGCTCGTTCCGGTGCTCCTGATCCCGCTGGCCGTGCTCGGCGCGCTCGCTCTCTTCCTGCCTGGGGCCCGCAGCGCGAGCTTCTCGCTGCTGACCGCCCTGCTCGGCGCGGTCACGGCCATCGCCGCCAGCCAGCTCTACCTCACCTCGGTCGGCGGCCAGTCGGCCGGCATCTGGGCCGGTGCCGGGCTCAGCCTCTACTGGCTCGGCCTGATCGGCGCAGTCGTGTTCGCACTGCGCGGCATGCGTCGCTTCGCCATCGCCCCGGCCGTCACTGCGGTCGTGGCCCTCGTGATCGTCGTGGCCCCGCTGGTCGCGGCCCTGCCGCTGGGCACCAGTGTCGTCGCCGAGGGCATCGACCGCACCCAGCCCGCGTTCGTGAGCGCCGAGGCACAGACGGATGCCCGGGTCGGCACCCTGCAGATCGTGCCGCAACCCGATGGCGGCATCCGGGCGACCATCGTGCGTGGCCAGGGTGCCACCCTGAACGCCCAGTCCACCCTCAGTAGCACCGACCGCACCCTCACCCCAAGGGACGAGGAGCTGGCCACCCTGGCCGGAAACCTCGCCTCGCGCAGCGGGCTCGACGCCGCGGCCGGACTGGCCGACTTCGGCATCCGTTTCGTGCTGCTGCGCCCGGCCGTCGTCGCGCCCACCGGTCCCGGGGCCACGGAACCGGTCACCCCCGCAGCGGAAGAGGCAACCGGTCGCACCATGACCGCCCTCGACGGCAATGCCGCCCTGGCCCCGGTGGGCGACACGGTCTTCGGCCGGCTGTGGCAGTACGAGGTGACGGATGCGCCGGTCGCCACCGCGGCGAACGGCGCCATCCCCGGCAACGCCGGTGGCACCCTCAATCTGGTCTTCTTCCTCATCACCGCGCTCGTTGTCGGCGCCACCGTGCTGCTGTCGATCCCGACCGGGGCGGGACCGGAGGCGGTGCGGCAGGCCAGCCGTGACGCCATCCGCCGCACGGCGAAGGCCCGCACCAAGGAGAACAAGCGCATGGCGAAGTTGGCGGCGCGCAAGAAGCCGGCGCCCGGCTTCAGACCCTCCGCCGAGAGCGCCGTTGCGCCTGCCGCAGGCGTTGACCCGGACACGGCAGCGGAGACCGCACCGGAAGCGGTGCCCGGCATCGAACCTGGCACCGAAACCGGTGCCCGCTCGGAGGAACACGACCATGCCCAGTAAAAGCGGAGTCGCCCTGTTCGGGGCTCGGGCGGTGGCGGGGCTGATCGGTCTCGGCGTCGTCGTGGCATCCGTCGGCGCGGCAGCCCTCATCACCTGGCCCACGGTCGAGAAGGGGCCGTCGTCCATCATCGTGTCCCCGACGCCGAGCGAGCAGCAGCGAGTCTGCCCGGGGCCACTCCTCGAGCTGGCCGAGGATTCGAGCCAGGCGCAGGCCACGAGTTCGGTCGGCATCGCCGAAGCCGTCTTCGGTGCCCATTCGGCGGCGGGCGAGTCAGGGGCAACCGAGTCCGGGTGGATCGAGCCGGAGGAGAGCGCGTTGACGGCTCCCGATAATGCGAACACCCAGTCGTTCGGCTCGCCGCTGCTTCTGAGTGTTCCGACCCTGCCTGGGTCAGTGGTGGCGCCGCTGGTCACCGGCAGCCAGTCCCAGATCGCCGGCGGTGAATCGCTCGGTGGTCTTGCGGTCGCGGGCTGCGCTGAGGCGGCTGGTGACAGTTGGCTCGTCGGCGGCTCCACCGATATCGGCCGCACCAGCCTGGTGCTGCTCAGTAACCCGACCACGGTCCTGGCCACCGTTGACCTGACCGTGTTCGGTGAGACCGGGCAGGTGGATGCCCCCGGCTCCACCGGAATTCTCGTGCAACCGGGCACCCAGCGGGTCGTGTCTCTCGCCGGACTGGCCCCGAACCTCCGTTCGCCCGTGGTGCACGTAGAGGCGCAGGGCGGCCAGGTGACAGCCACGCTGCAGCAGAGCATCGTGCGCGGGCTCGAACCCGGCGGTGTCGACCTCATCGGCGCGTCGAACGGCCCCGCCGAAACCCAGACCATTGCCGGCGTGATCGTCTCGAACGAGGCCGGAGGGGATGTCCCTGACGAGGTCGGCGGCCTCAGCGATGATGCCACCACGGTGCGGGTGCTCGTTCCCGGCACGGAGCCGGCCGCGGTGCAGATCGGCGTGATCGGCGTGACCGGCCAGGCTGCGGGGGCCTCGGTTGAGGTCGACATCCAGCCTGGGGTTCCCACCGAGGTTCCCCTGACCGGGCTCGTTCCGGGCACCTACTCGCTGAAACTGACCGCCGACGAGCCGATCGTGGCTGCGGCGAGGAGCTCCGCGGCAGGTTCGGCCGGCCGTGACTTCGCCTGGTTCGCCTCGTCGGACGCCCTTGACGACGAATTCCTGGTGGCCGTCGCCGCCGGGCCGTCTCCGCAACTCAACCTGGTCAACTCGGGCAGCGCCGAGGCCAGCTACACGGCCAGCCCCGACAAGGGTGCGTCCCGCACGGTGACCGTGCCGGCCGGCGGCTCCGCCACGATGCCGCTGGCGCCGTCGCAGCGCTACCTCGTGTCCGGCGGAACCTCGACTGTTGCCTCGGTGGCCTACTCGGGCGACGGGCTCCTCGCCGCATTCCCACTGAGCCAGGCAGGACCGCTGGCGGCCCCGATCCGGGTCTACCCCCGGTGACCGCAAGCCGATCTGCCCGGCTGAGCACCGCCTGATCCGCACCGCCTGATCCGCACGGGCTGATCCCCGACGGACCGAATCGACCGCGAACCTCTGGAGACCCCGTGACCGTGACCGAGACCACCAGCGCCGCCGACCGCCGCGCCCCCGCCGACGTGAGCGTTGCCGACGTGAGCGTCGCCGTCATCGGCGGGTCCGGGCTCTACCGGCTCTTCGATGCCGGCACCGACACCTCCGTCGATATCAACACGCCCTACGGCCCTACCTCGGCGCCGATCACCATCGGCCTGCGGGCCGGTCGGCGGGTCGCCTTCCTGGCCCGTCACGGTGGCGACCATTCGGTGGCACCGCACCTGATCAACTACCGGGCCAACGTCTGGGCGCTGGCCTCGCTGGGCGTCAAGGCCATCATCTCGTCCTCGGCGGTCGGCGGGGTCAGCCCCGAGTACCCACCGGGGATGCTGGTTGTGACCGACCAGTTCATCGACCGCACCTCGGGGCGCGCCGACACCTTCTTCGATCAGGGCACGGTCGCGCACCTCGCCGCGGCGGACCCCTTCGATCCGCAGCTGCGCCGCCTTGCCATCGGCGCTCTCACGGCGCTGCACGAGACCTTCGCGCCCACCGGCACCTGCGTGGTGATCCAGGGTCCGCGCTTCTCCACCCGGGCGGAATCGCTGTGGTTCCGCGCCGCGGGTGCGCACACCGTCAATATGACCCAGTACCCGGAGGTCGTGCTGGCC
>JBBQDC010000126.1:0-7410 GCA_038319305.1 Actinomycetales bacterium
GAAGGAGACCGCGAAGATCTTCGACCTGCAGAACCCCACCGCAAAGATGTCGAAGTCGGCCGAGTCGCACGCCGGGGTGATCTGGCTGCTCGACGAGCCATCCGTCACGGCGAAGAAGATCATGCGAGCGGTGACGGATGCCGACGGCGGCATCGTCTTCGACCGGGAGAACAAACCGGCGTGCGACTCGGCCGACTTCGACATCTTTGCGGTGGGGTTCTGCAGGTCGAAGATCTTCGCGGTCTCCTTCTGGATGTCTGCCTCCGGAATTACGAAGGTATCCCCGAAGCGGGTGTTGAACCGCGCCGCGATGTCACGGGTGAGCTCGACATGCTGGCGCTGGTCTTCGCCGACCGGCACGACGACGGTGTCGTAGAGCAGGATGTCAGCGGCCATCAGGATCGGGTAGGCGAAGAGCCCAACCGTGGTGCCGTCGGAGCCCTGCTTGGCGGACTTGTCCTTGAACTGGGTCATCCGGCTGGCCTCGCCGAAACCGGTGATCGTGTTCAGCACCCAGGCCAGCTGGGCGTGTGCGGCGACATGCGACTGCACGTACAGCGTCGACGCCGACGGGTCGATGCCGCTCGCGATGTACTGCGCGGCGGTGCGGCGAGTGTTCTCCCGCAGCTTCACCGGGTCCTGCGCCACGGTCAGGGCGTGCAGGTCCACGATGGAGAAGTAGGCGTCGTGGGTCTGCTGAAGCGCCTTCCAATTCAGGAGGGCGCCGATGTAGTTGCCGATCTGCAGGGAATCGGCGCTCGGCTGCATGCCCGAGTAGAGGCGGGGCTTGGTCATGGGATCAGGTCTTTTCGTAGCGTGTGGCCGCCGGCAGAGCCGACGGCGCGAGGTGGAGGGGAAGGTCAGATGGCGTAGTCGACAACCACGGGAGTGTGGTCGGACCAGCGCTGGTCGTAGGCCGCCGCGCGGTCGGCGGCATAGTTGGTGACGGATGCCGCGAGCGCCGGCGTCGCCAGCTGGTAGTCGATCCGCCAGCCGGTGTCGTTGTCGAACGCCTGGCCGCGCCACGACCACCAGGTGAACGGCCCGTCCACTTCGCCGGCCCACCGGCGTCCCACGTCGACCCAGCCGAGGCCGGCCCCGGAGTTGTAATGGGGCGCGTCTTCGGCGCCGATGATGCGGTCGAAGTAGGCGCGTTCCTCCGGCAGGAACCCGGCGCGCTTCACGTTGCCGCGCCAGTTCTTGATGTCGAATCTGCGGTGTCCGACGTTCAGGTCGCCGAGCACGACGGCCCGGTCGCTGTGCGTGGCGAGCTCGGGCAGCCGAGCGAGCATGGCGTCGAGGAACGTGTACTTCTCGATCTGCTTGGGGGTGTCCACCTCCCCGGAGTGCACGTAGGTGCTCACGACCGTGATCAGCTTGCCGTTCACCTCATAATCTGCTTCGAGCCAACGGCCGGCGCTGTCGAATTCGGCGGCGCCGAGCTCAACCCGGTGGATGACCGCGGTCGACCTGCTGGCCAGGGCAACCCCGGCCCGGCCCTTCGCGCTGGCGGCGTCGTGCAGGATGTTCCACTCCGGCCCGAGCAGCCCCTCAAGGTCCTCGGTCGAGGCGCGCACCTCCTGGAGGGCGAGGATGTCCACGTCGCGCGGGGCCAGCCACTCGCCCATGCCCTTGCGGAACGCGGCGCGCACGCCGTTCACATTGACGCTGGCGATCCGCAGGCGCGCGGTGGCGGCGTTCGAAGCGGGATCGGATGGGGCAGTCGAGGCGGAGGACATTACCCGATTCTACTTTGGCTTGGGCTCGGGGTCGGCGGCCGGAAGCTCCGTGGCTCGCTTCTCGGCGGCGCGCAGGCGACGCGCGGTGAGCATCCGCTGAGGCCAGGTGGCCGTGTCGTGCGCACGGCGGGCATCGCGAAGCTCAGCCATCACCACCACCCGGAACGCCTCCTCCTCGTGCAGGCGTTTCTCGGCGGCGGCCTGGTCGGCACTGATCCGGAGCGGGGAGAGTCCGGCGTCGTCCATGCCGACGGCGATCCAGGACGCCGCGAGCAGCGTCAGCGTGCTGGTCAGGTTGAACCAGATCAGGAGCCCGATGATCACCGCGAATGCGGCAAGCAACGGATTGCGTCCGGCGCCGGCCAGCAGCGTGCTGCCGAGGATCTTGAGCACACCCAGGCCTGCCGCGCCGAGGATAGAGCCGGTGATGAGCTGGCGGAAGGGAATGCGCACGCGCGAAAGCACCCGGAACATCGCGGCGAGGGTGATCGTGTCGATCAGCAACACGAGGAGCAGCCCGATCGTGCGGGCGGCGCCGGTGAACCAGAACGAGTCCCTGGACACCCCGAACAGCCCGAACAGAGCCCCGAGCGCCTCGGTGCTCGCGATCGAGATCAGCGCCGAAATCACGAGCACCACCGCGAACAGCAGGCCGAGACCCAGTTGCCGCAGCTTGAGCCAGAGGAAGAAGGTCTTGTCGGGCGGCATCCCGAAGATGGTGCGCACCGCCTGTGCCGTTGTCGAGAGCCAGCCCAGAACGGTCGCGAGCAGGCCGATCAGAGCGATGACGCCGGACCAGCCGAAGATACGGACGTTGGCCAGGTCGCTCGGGGCGATCACCCCGTCCTCGCCGATCAGCCCGGGGATGGACTGGTTGATGAAGGAATAGAGCGTCAGTTCAAGCTCTGGGTTCGACGTGATCCACAGCCCGGCGATGGAGTAGGTCAGCCAGAGAGCAGCGAAGGCCGCGAAGATGGCCTGGTAGGACATGCCGCCGGCAAGAACGTTGCCACGGCTCTCACTGAACCGGGTGAAGACGCGCACGGGCCTGGAACGCATGACCCGGGCGATCAGGGCCTTGGTCCGGTCAAGCACCGCGGGAATATTCACGCTCTCAGCCTAGGCGGCAGCCGTGCTGCCGAGAATGCGAAAAGCCGGTCTCCCCGCGACGATTCGTCGCGGGGAGACCGGCCTCTCGAACCGGTGCGGTTACGCGGTGCCGCGCAGCATGGCCTGCTTGACCTCGGAGATGGCCTGCGTGACCTGAATCCCGCGGGGGCACGCCTCGGTGCAGTTGAAGGTCGTACGGCAGCGCCACACGCCTTCCTTGTCGTTCAGGATGTCGAGGCGCACGGCGGCATTGTCGTCGCGCGAGTCGAAGATGAAGCGGTGCGCGTTGACGATCGCGGCCGGACCGAAGTACTGTCCGTCGGTCCAGAACACCGGGCAGCTCGACGTGCACGCGGCGCAGAGGATGCACTTGGTCGTGTCATCGAAGCGTTCGCGCTGCGCGACGGTCTGGATGCGCTCCTTGCCGTCGGTGGGGGCATTGTTCGCCATCAGAAAGGGCTGCACGGCGCGGAACGATTCGAAGAACGGCTCCATATCCACGATCAGATCCTTCTCCAGCGGCAGACCCTTGATCGCCTCCACGTACACCGGCTTGGTGATGTCGAGGTCCTTGATCAGGGTCTTGCAGGCCAGGCGGTTACGGCCGTTGATGCGCATGGCATCCGAGCCGCAGATGCCATGCGCGCAGGAGCGGCGGAAGCTCAGGGAGCCGTCCTGCTCCCACTTGATCTTGTGCAGCGCATCAAGCACGCGGTCGGTCGGGTACATCTGCACATCGAAGTCGTCCCAGTGCGGTTCGTCGTCGACCTCCGGGTTGTACCGGCGGATGATCAGGGTCACGGTGAAGGATTCGATCTCCTCCGGCACGACGGTCGCGCCCACGGTTGCGGTACTCAACTCAGTACTTCCTTTCCATCGGCTGGTAGCGCGTGATGGTGACTGGCTTCCAGTCGAGCGCAATGTGGTCGGCGGCGTCGGCGGAGAGCGGGTCTCCGGTCAGGTACGCCATGGTGTGCACGAGATAGTTGGCGTCGTCGCGCAGGGGGAAGTCGTCACGCATGTGCCCGCCGCGGCTTTCCTTGCGGTTGCGCGCGGAGAACACGACGACCTCGGCCAGGTCGAGCAGGAAACCGAGCTCCACGGCCTCGAGCAGGTCGGTGTTGAACCGGCGACCCTTGTCCTGCACGCCGATGTTCTTGTACCGCTCACGCAGACCGTGGATCACGTTGGTGACGTCGGAGAGCGACTCGTCGGTGCGGAACACCTGCGCCTTGGCGTCCATCGTTTCCTGCAGTTCCTTGCGCAGCACGGCGATGCGTTCGGTGCCGGTGGAGGTGCGGATGCCTTCCAGCAGTTCCCGCACACCCTGGGCTGGGTCGGTCGGCAGCGGTGTGAACTCGGCCGTCTTGACGTAGGCGACGGCGTTGTTGCCGGCGCGCTTGCCGAAGACGTTGATGTCGAGCAGCGAGTTGGTGCCGAGGCGGTTGGAGCCGTGCACGGACACGCAGGCGCATTCGCCGGCCGCGTAGAGGCCAGGCACGACGGTCGTGTTGTTGCGCAGCACCTCCGCGTTCACGTTGGTGGGGATGCCACCCATCGCGTAGTGCGCGGTCGGCATGACCGGCACCGGCTCGGTGACCGGGTCGACGCCCAGGTAGGTGCGGGCGAACTCGGTGATGTCGGGCAGCTTGGTTTCGAGCACCTCGGCCCCGAGGTGGGTGCAGTCGAGGTACAGGTAGTCCTTGTTGGGACCGGCGCCGCGGCCTTCCGCGACCTCCTTGACCATGCACCGGGCGATGATGTCACGCGGGGCCAGGTCCTTGATGGTGGGCGCATAGCGCTCCATGAACCGTTCACCGGCGGCGTTGCGGAGGATGGCTCCCTCGCCGCGCGCGCCTTCGGTGAGCAGGATGCCGAGGCCCGCCAGGCCGGTCGGGTGAAACTGGAAGAACTCCATGTCCTCGAGCGGCAGACCCTTGCGCCACACGATGCCCACGCCGTCACCGGTGAGAGTGTGCGCGTTCGAGGTGGTCTTGTAGATCTTGCCGAACCCGCCGGTGGCGAAGATGAATGCCTTCGCCTGGAAGACGTGCAGCTCGCCGGTGGACAGGTCGTAGGCGACGACGGCCGACGGCTGGTCGACCCCGTCGACCGGTGTCATGACCAGGTCGAGCACGTAGTACTCATTGAAGAAGTTGATGCCGCGCTTGACGCAGTTCTGGTAGAGCGTCTGCAGGATCATGTGGCCGGTGCGGTCGGCGGCATAGCAGGCCCGGCGAACGGGAGCCTTGCCGTGGTCGCTGGTGTGGCCGCCGAACCGGCGCTGGTCGATCTTGCCCTCCGGCGTGCGGTTGAAGGGCAGACCCATGTTCTCGAGGTCGATGACCGCGTCGATGGCTTCCTTGGCGAGGATCTCGGCCGCGTCCTGGTCCACCAGGTAGTCGCCGCCCTTGACCGTGTCGAAGGTGTGCCATTCCCAGTTGTCTTCTTCGACGTTGGCGAGGGCCGCGGCCATCCCGCCCTGCGCCGCACCGGTGTGCGAACGCGTCGGGTAGAGCTTGGAGATCACGGCCGTGCTGGCGCCGGAGCCGGCTTCGATGGCGGCACGCATGCCCGCTCCACCGGCTCCTACGATGACAATGTCGAACTGGTGGTAGTGCACACCGTCAACGACGGTGGACTCAGAGGGCGCGGTTACAGCATCCGTAGTCATATGGGTGTTTGCAGCTCCTAGATGGCCGAGCAGAACGTGGGAAGAAGATCGGCAGGTGCGCCGGCCGGGCAGGGATCGAACGTGAAGACCACGAGCGTGCCGAGCACGATCAGGATCACGACGGCCGCCAGGATGGCGGACTTCAGGATGCCGCGGGTCAGGCGCTGCGTGGCGTAGTCGTTGACCAGCGTGCGCATGCCGTTGCCGCCGTGGATCAGGGCGAGCCAGAGCATGAGCACGTCCCAGACCATCCAGAACGGGGTGGTCAGCTTGCCGGCGACGAAGGCGAAGTTGAGGGCGCTGACGCCCTCGCCGACCATCAGGTTGACGAAGAGGTGGCCGAAAATGAGCACGACCAGCACCACGCCGGAGACGCGCATGTAGATCCAGCCCCACTTTTCCCAGTTCACGCCGCGGGATCGCGGCGCGCGGGAATAGGGGCTGCGGGGAGCTTCGATTGTGGATGTCATGGCTCTCCCCGTCCTAGTGGCTGAACACGTTGATCAGGTGGCGCGGCACGAAGGCGAGCATCGTTACCACCCACAGGGCGATCACGACGTAGAACATGACCTTCTGGTATTTGGCGTTCCAGAAGTCGATCAGGATGATCCGCAGCCCGTTGAACGTGTGGAACACGATGGCCCCGACGAGCGCGGTTTCACCGAGGCCCATGATGGGCGTCTGGTAGCTGCTGATGACCGCGTTGTAGGCCTCCGGGCTGACGCGCACCAGCGCGGTGTCCAAGATGTGAACCAGCAAGAAGAAGAAGATCGCAACACCCGTAATGCGGTGGAGTACCCACGACCACATGCCCTCGCGGCCCCGATATAGGGTTCCGGCGGGGCGACGTGATGTCGTCTTCTGCTGGGATGTCAGTGTCGCTGCCTGCTCTGGCATGACCAACCCTCCCTGGCTGAGTAGCGGCCTCGACGAATCAGGCCGACAATGCGCAATACGCACGTGAATCAATCATAAGTGTCTCTGCGCCGAGATAAAACGCGAATGCCGTAGCTAGCGCTGCATTGACAGCGGAACCGCAACCACGGCGCGAACGGCGGCACGTTCGTCGATGACCTGCTCGTAGTGCCGCAGCAGCGCATCACACACATTGTCCCAGGATCGCCCCAGCACGCTCCGGCGTCCTGCCTCACCCATCCGCCGCCGCAGCGCGGGGTCTTGAACCAGCCGTGCCACGCAGCGGCGCAGGTCCCGTTCGTCGTCGGGCGCGAAGAGGAATCCGTTCTCCCCATGGCTGACCAGATCGATCGGGCCGCCGGCCCGCGGTGCCACGACCGGCAGCCCGGCCGCGTGCGCCTCCTGCAGGGTCTGGCCGAAGGTCTCCTCGGTGCCTGCGTGCAGGAACAGGTCGAAGCTCGCGTAGGCCCGGGAGAGGTCCAGCCCGTCGAGGCGGCCGAGCCAGGTCACCGGCATCCCGGCCAGCTCCCGCTCGAGCGCCGGCTGTGATGGGCCCTCACCGACGAGGGCGAGACGGATGCCCGGCATGCCCCGCAGGGCCCGGAACCTCTCCACCTGTTTCTCCGGTGCCAGACGGCCGACGTAGCCCACGACGACTTCTCCGTTCGGGGCCAGCCGGCGCCGGAGCGCGGCCACCGCCGGGTCGGATCTCCGATTCGGGTGGTAGCCGACCAGGTCGACGCCACGGTTCCAGTGTGCGAGCCGGCGCAGGCCGATGCGGCGCAGGTCCGTCATCGATGCGGAAGACGGTGCCAGAGTGAGGTCGGCCCCCTCGTGCACCCACTTGACGAATCGCCAGGCCGACTGCGCGGCCGGGCCGAGCCGGTTGCGGCGGGCGTAACCCGCGACATCCGTCTGGAAAATGGCGACGCTGGGCACGTCCTGCCGGTTCGCGGCCGCGATGCCCTGGGC
>JBBQDC010000127.1:0-7400 GCA_038319305.1 Actinomycetales bacterium
GTGGAAACCTACAAGACGGATGCCGAGCGAAGCATGCTTTGTTGTAGGCCCGTCACGCACTATTTCCGCGCTTCGCACGAGCAACCTAGCGTGTAAGAAAATTTCGAGTTCGCGCGAAGACGAAGGACCAATGATGGTTGATACTGCCCAGCGCTCCACAAACAAGAACCCCGCCAAGACCTCCGTTACGACCTCGGCCGCTCCGCACGCGGCCACGGCTCCCGTGGCCCCCGGCGTCGACACCGGTCCGGTCATGATCGCCGGTCAGACCGGCGCCCCCGCGGTCAACATCGAATCGCTGCACCGGCAGCTGCTCGGCACCTGGGCCGACGTGCGCCTGCGCGCCCGTGAGCTCACGGCCCAGCCCGAACTGCAGCGCATCGAAGGCCAGTCCATGGCCGAGCACCGGGAGCGCGTGCTGGGCCAGCTGCGCATCCTCGCCGACAACGGGCACGTGCACCGCGCGTTCCCGAAGCATCTCGGCGGCGCCGACGACCACGGCGGAAACATCGCCGGGTTCGAGGAACTCGTCACGGCCGACCCCAGCCTGCAGATCAAGGCGGGCGTTCAGTGGGGTCTGTTCGGCGCCGCGGTACTGCACCTCGGCACGAAGAAGCACCACGATGCCTATCTGCCGGGCATCATGACGATGCAGGTCCCCGGCGTCTTCGCGATGACCGAGACCGGTCACGGGTCGGATGTCGCGGCCATCGGCACGACGGCCACGTACGACCCCGCCACGCAGGAATTCGTCATCGACACGCCATTCCGAGCGGCGTGGAAGGACTACCTCGGCAACGCTGCGAAGGACGGCATCGCCGCGGTGCTCTTCGCCCAGCTGATCACCGCGGGCGTCAACCACGGCGTGCACGCCTTCTGGGTGCCCATCCGCGACGAGTCCGGGGGATTCCTGCCCGGCATCGGCGGCGAGGACGACGGCCTCAAGGGCGGACTGAACGGCATCGACAACGGCCGGCTGCACTTCGACGGGGTGCGCATCCCCCGCGAGAACCTGCTCAACCGCTACGGCGACGTCGCCGAGGACGGCACCTACGCCAGCCCGATCTCCAGCCCCGGCCGCCGCTTCTTCACCATGCTCGGCACCCTCGTGCAGGGCCGGGTCTCGCTCGACGGAGCCGCCACCCAGGCCTCGGCGATGGCCCTCACGATCGCGATCACGTATGGTAGCCAGCGTCGCCAGTTCAACGCCGGCAGCGACACTGATGAGGAGGTCATCCTCGATTACCAGCGCCACCAGCGCCGCCTGCTGCCGCGTCTGGCCACGACCTACGCGCACACGTTCGCCCACGATGAGTTCCTGGTCAAGTTCGACCAGGTCTTCAGCGGCCAAGCCGACACGGATGCCGACAGGCAAGACCTCGAAACCCTCGCTGCCGCCCTCAAGCCACTCTCGACCTGGCACGCGCTCGACACCCTGCAGGAGGCTCGCGAGGCCTGCGGCGGTGCCGGATTCCTGGCCGAGAACCGGCTGGTAGGCCTCCGCGCCGACCTGGACGTCTTCGCCACCTTCGAGGGCGACAACAACGTGCTGCTCCAGCTCGTCGCCAAGCGTTTGCTCACCGACTACAGCCGCAAGTTCGCCAAGGCCGGACCGGGCGTGCTCGCGCGCTACGTCGTGCAGCAGGCGGCCGACCGCGCGTATCACGGCTCCGGGCTGCGCACTCTGGGTCAGGCGGTCGCCGACTTCGGGTCGACCGCGCGGTCCGTCGGACACCTTCGCGACACCGAGGTGCAGCGGGAGCTGCTCACCGACCGGGTCGAGACCATGATCGCGGAGAGTGCGGGCAAGCTTCGCTCGGCCGGCAAGCTGCCGAAGAAGGAAGCCGCCGCCCTCTTCAACGCCAACCAGGATCAGCTGATCGAGGCGGCCCGCTCGCACGGTGAGCTGCTCCAGTGGGAGGCGTTCACCCGGGCGGTCCAGACCACCGAGGATGCCGGCACGAAGCAGGTCATGACGTGGCTGCGCGACCTGTTCGGTCTCGAGCTGCTGGAGAAGCACCTGGCCTGGTACCTGATCCACGGGCGCCTGTCGGCGCAGCGCGCACAGTCGGTCACGGCCTACATCGACCGCATCATCGCCCGGCTCCGCCCGCACTCCCTCGACCTGGTCGAGGCCTTCGGCTACAGCCAGGACCACCTGCGGTCGGCGATTGCCAGTGGTGCCGAACAGGAGCGCCAGAACGAGGCCAGGGACTACTACCGCACGCAGAAGGCCAACGGCACGGCTCCCCGCCCCGAGAAGGCCTCCGCCAAAAAGTAGCCGCAGGTCACCCACCTCGGGCACCTTCGCGTCGTACCCAGGTACGAGCCCGGCGGGCGCGGAAGCGTCCGCTGGGCCGATGCGTGCAGCATCCGTCCCCCGTAACGTCGTTTGCGGGCCCGGTTTCACACTGTGAGACCGGCCCCAACGATGTACAACGAGGAGACGGATGATTCAGGCACAGTCCCTGACTAAACGGTACGGCAGCAAGACCGCGGTCGACGCGATCGACTTCACCGTGCAGCCCGGCAAGGTGACCGGCCTGCTGGGCCCGAACGGCGCCGGCAAGAGCACCACCATGCGGATGATCGTTGGACTGGACCGGCCGAGCGCCGGATCGGTCACGGTCAACGGCAAGCACTACCGCGAGCACGACGCTCCGCTCCGCGAGGTGGGAGTGCTACTCGACGCGAAGTCCGTGCACACAGGCCGATCGGCCCGTAACCACCTGCTGGCCCTGGCGGCCACCCACGGCATCCCGTCAACTCGGGTCGACGAGGTGATCGAGCTCACCGGGCTCGAATCCGTCGCCCGTAAACGCGTCGGCGGCTTCTCCCTCGGCATGGGCCAGCGCCTCGGCATCGCCGCGGCGCTGCTCGGTGACCCTGCCGTGCTGATCCTCGACGAGCCCGTCAACGGACTCGACCCCGAGGGCGTGCAATGGGTGCGCCAGTTGATGCGGCAACTCGCTGCCGAGGGTCGTACCGTGCTGCTGTCCTCGCACCTGATGAGCGAGATGGCGCTCACGGCCGACCACCTGATCATGCTGGGCCGAGGAAAAATAGTCGCGGATGCCCCGGTGTCCGAGATCATCGGCCAGGCCGGAACCCACCGGGTGCGAGTGCGCAGCCCGCAGTCCGCCCAGCTCGCCACCCTTCTCGCCCAGCCCGACGTCACCGTCACGACGGGCGAGCAGGACCTGCTCGAGGTGACCGGCATCTCGGCCACCGACATCGGCGAACATGCCGCCGCCGCTGGCATCGTGCTGCACGAGCTGACCGGCGTGAGCGCGTCGCTCGAAGAGGCCTACCTGGCCCTGACCCAAGACGAGGTGGAATACCGCGCCAGCGGCTCCGCAGAACTGCAGGAGGCAGGACGATGACCGAGACAACCGCGCCTGAGACGACTGCGCCCGACGCGGCCGTGCCTGCTGCTCCCTCCTCCCCGGCCGCGCCCGCCGCCGCCTCCGCGGTGTACCGCCTGAGGGCGGGCGGCCTGCTGCGATCGGAGTGGATCAAGCTGCGCAGCGTGCGCTCGACCGCCTGGTCGTATGCCCTGCTCGTGCTGGTCTCGCTCGCCCTTGCGGCGGTCATGTCCTCGACGCTCGACCTGCAGGGCGCGGATGCCTCGATGATCCCCGCTGCCGATCAGGCGACCTTCATCGCCCAGACCTCCACGTTCGGGGTGTTCTTCGGCCAACTGATCGTGGCCGTCCTCGGCGCGCTGACCATCAGTGGCGAGTACTCCACCGGCATGATCCGGTCCACACTGACCGCGGTGCCGCGCCGGCTGCCTGCCCTCGCGGCGAAGGCCGCCGTGCTGTTCGGCACGACCTTTGTGGTCGGGCTGGCCGCCAACCTCGGTTCCTATATGGTGTCGTCACTGGTGCTCTCCCGGCAGGGCCTGGGCGTCAGTATCGCTGAGCCGGGCGTGTTTTTGCCGGTGCTCGGCGGCGCGCTCTACCTGGCGCTGATCGCCGTCTTCGCCCTCGGCGTCGGCACGATCGTGCGTAGCGGGGCCGGCGGCATCGCGGTCGTGCTCGGCATCGTGCTGCTACTGCCCATGATGCTGCAGCTGATTTCGGCTCCGTGGGCCGCCGCCGTCCTGCCGTACCTGGTATCGAACGCAGGTATCAACATGTTTGGGCTGATGTCGTTCAGCCAGGTGCCGATTGAGTGGTGGGTAGATCTGCTGGTGGTGCTCGGCTGGCTCGCGGTCAGCCTGGTCGGCGCCGCTGCGGTGTTGAAGAGACGGGACGCGTAGAATCCTCTGAATGACCCAAACACAGTTCACCCTCGGCCGGCCGCTCGTGCCGACCAAGGGTGAACTGCGTCTGCCGACACCGCCGGGCGTCGCCGGGCGGTTCTGGGCGCGGCATCCGTGGCTCAGTGACTCGCTCGTAGCGAGCGCCTATTTCGTGCCGATGGCGATCGTCGTGCTGATCGACCTGACCATGCAGGCCGAGCTCGGACTGCCGCCGCAGGCCCTCAGCGCGGCCGCGGTGGTGGTGGTCATCACGGTCGCGCTACTGTTCCGGCGGCACGCCCCGCTGCTGGTGCTGGGGGTGTCCTGCGCCGGACTTCTCGCAGCCGTCCCCGGGCAGGGTCAGGGCCATATTCTTCCGGTGCTGATCGCGCTCTATACGGTCGCGGTCTATCGCGGCGTTCGGAGCGCCTGGTTCGGCCTCGCCGCGGCGGTCGGCGTCGGGACCCTGGGTGCCTTCCTCGGCGCGAACGGCTACGCATCCTGGCTGGCCGTCGCCTCGCAATACGCGGTCCTCATGCTCGCGGCCACGCTGGTCGGTGTCACGGTCGGCGATCGCAAACGCTACGTGGCAGCGCTGGTCGAACTGGCCGCGCAACTGGCCCGGGAGCGCGACCAGCAGGCCCAGTTGGCCCGCATCACCGAACGCGGGCGCATCGCCCGGGAGATGCACGACATCATCGCGCACAGCCTGTCGGTCATGGTCGCGCTCGCCAACGGCGCCGACGCCCTGCTTGTCACGGACCCGGAGCGGTCCCGGGCCGCGCTGCGCGAAGTGGCCTCGACCGGCCGCGGCTCGCTGACCGAGATGCGGCGCCTGCTCGGTGTCCTCAGCGACGACCCGGCGCACCAGAACGCGTCAGCGGCGACGGATGCCCCGCTGAACCCTCAGCCGGGAACGGACCAGCTGGTCGACCTGGTCGGCTCGTTCCGCTCGGCCGGGCTGCCGGCTCGCCTCGAGTTCACCGGCCGCATTCCCGGTAGCCCAGGCATGCAGCTGACGATCTACCGGATCGTGCAGGAATCGCTGACCAACGCGCTGCGCTATTCGGCGCAGCCGACTGCGGTCTCTGTGCGCCTGACGCGGGTGCCGGGGCAGATCGAGGTTGTCATCGCCGACGACGGTCGGTCCCGTACGACCGCCACCTCGCAGGGCGCCGGGCGCGGCATCATCGGGTTGCGGGAACGCGTCGCGCTCTACGATGGCACCCTCGTGGCCGGGCACCGTCCCAGCGGCGGCTGGCAGGTGCGCGCGACGATGGCGGTCGACGAGGTAGAGGAGCCGGCGTGACGCAGACCCGGATCATGCTCGTCGACGACCAAGCGCTGCTGCGCACCGGCTTCCGGATGGTGCTCGAAGCCGAAGCCGATTTCACCGTGGTGGCCGAGGCCGGCGACGGCGCCGAGGCAATTTCGCTCGCCGCCAGCGAGCATCCCGACGTCATCCTGATGGATGTGCGGATGCCCGGCATTGACGGCATTGAGGCCACGCGGCGCATCACCGCCCTTCACCCCGACAGCAGGATCATCATCCTCACCACCTTCGACCTCGACGAATACGCGTTCGGCGGTCTGCGCGCGGGGGCGCGGGGCTTCCTGCTCAAAGACGCCCAGCCGAGCGAGCTCACCGCCGCCATTCGAGCGGTGGCCTCGGGCGACGCCTCCGTCTCGGCGCGGGTAACCCGGCGCATGCTCGACCTGTTCGGTGCGAAGCTCCCAGGCGCCGACCCAGCCGGCTTCGAGACCGGCGATGCCGAAGCGGATGCCGAAGGCGGCCGCCTCGACCTGCTCACCGAGCGGGAGCGCGAGGTCTTCCTTGCGGTTGCGGAGGGGTTGTCGAACCCGGAACTGGCAGACCGATTCTTCCTCTCCGAATCCACCGTGAAGAGCCACGTCGGCCGTATCCTGGCCAAACTCGAGCTACGCGACCGCATCCAGATCGTCATTCTCGCCCACCGGCTCGGCCTCGTCACCCACTGACCTCACCCTCCGGACCGGCCCGATTCCGCGCCGACCGCACCCGGCGAATAGGCTCAGGAGCATGCGTACCTTCTATCCCGAGATCGAACCCTACGAAACCGGACTTCTCGAGGTCGGTGACGGGCAGACCATCTACTGGGAGGCATCCGGCAACCCCGACGGCAAGCCCGCCGTCTACCTGCACGGGGGACCGGGCGGCGGGTCGAGCCCCAACCAGCGTCGCGTCTTCGATCCGGAGAAGTACCGCATCATCCTCTTTGACCAGCGCGGCTGCGGCCAGAGCACGCCGCACGCGAGCGCGGCGGACGCCGATCTCGGCACCAACACCACCTGGCATCTCGTCGCTGACCTCGAGAAACTGCGTGAGCATCTCGGTATCGACCGCTGGCTGGTCTCTGGTGGGTCCTGGGGCAGCACCCTCAGCCTCGCGTACGCCGAAACGCACCCGGACCGCGTCACCGAACTCGTGCTGCGCGGTATCTTCACACTGCGTCCGATGGAGCTCGACTGGTTCTACGAGGGTGGCGCCGCGGCGATTTACCCGGACCTCTGGGAGAGTTTCATCGCCCCGGTGCCGGTGGAGGAGCGCGGCCACCTGATCAGGGCCTACGGGCGCCTGCTGCACGATCCCGACCAGTACGTGCGCGAGCGGGCCGGCGTGGCCTGGTCCACCTGGGAGTCCTCGACCATCACGCTTCTTCAGCAGCCCGACACGATCGCGCGCTTCACCGAGCCGGCGTTCGCGGTGGCCTTCGCCCGGATTGAGAACCACTACTTCTCCAACGCGGGCTGGTTCGAGCCGAACCAGCTCATTCGCGACGCTGACCGGCTGAAGGATATTCCCGGGGTCATCGTGCAGGGTCGTTACGACATGTGCACCCCGGCGTTCACCGCCTGGGATCTGCATCAGAATTGGCCGGAAGCGGACTTCCGGCTGATTCCGGATGCCGGTCACTCCTTCGACGAGCCGGGTAACCTGGACGCCATCATCGAGGCCACGGACCGCTTCGCAGGATAGCTTTTTCCCATGACGTTCAACGACGACGCAAACATCGGCGGCGGCCGGGTCAGCAAGCGGGGTCGCAACACGGGGATTGCCGTGGGCGGCGGTGTCGGCGCGATCGCCCTGTTCCTGCTCTCGCAGCTCCTCGGCATC
>JBBQDC010000128.1:0-7379 GCA_038319305.1 Actinomycetales bacterium
GGAGCTGACCGGTACTAATAAGCCAATAATTTGATAACACACCAGTTTGAATAAGCTGCAAGCGTCCACTATGTGGTTCTCGATGTACGGTCGAGAACAACGCCCCACGGTGTCTCACAGACACCCGGGGCACTATAACTAAAAAATATAGAATCGAACCATCATCACCAGATGTTTCGGCGGCTATAGCGAGAGGGAAACGCCCGGTCACATTCCGAACCCGGAAGCTAAGACTCTCTGCGCCGATGGTACTGCAGGGGGGACCCTGTGGGAGAGTAGGACACCGCCGGACTTAACTTAGAAACACACAAAATGGCCACCTCAAGGGGTGGCCATTTTGCGTTAAGTTACGCTGGATAAGCCTGTCGAACAGACAGTCCAAATTACACAGGAGACACAGTGAGCCCTTCAGGAACGAACGATAACGAATCACGCGGCGGCGGACGAGACGAACGTCGTTCCAACGGGGGTAACCAGGGTCGGTCCGACCGTCCGAAGCGTGATGGTGAGCGCCCTCCGTACCGTGGAAACTCCGACCGCCCCGCCAATGGTGGCGAGCGTCCTCCGTATCGTGGTAACTCTGATCGTCCGCAGCAGCGTGATGGCGAGCGTCCTCCGTATCGTGGCAATTCCGACCGTCCCTCCACCGGTGGTTACCGTGGCAATTCCGATCGTCCGCAGCAGCGTGATGGTGAGCGTCCTCCGTATCGTGGTAACTCCGACCGTGCTCAGCAGGGTGGCGCAGAGCGCAAGCCCTGGGCCAAAGATGGTGCGCGTGCCGAGCGCAGCGACCGTCCGCAGCAGGGTGGCGACAAGCCATGGACCCAGCGGGGTGGTTCACCGAACCGTGCCGGCGCCCCGCGCGGAGACGGCGGAAAGAAGCTGTGGACCCGCGAGGGTGCCCCGGCTCGCGGTGACCGCGATGCTCGCGTTGTCGAAGAGGAGATGACCGAAGAGCAGCGTATGCAGCGCGAGCTCCGCTCGGTGCGCCCGCGCCACGACGACCCCGAGCTGCCCGACGACATCACGTCGCAGGACCTCGACCGGATCGCCCGCAACGAGCTCAAGACCCTCAGCAAGGACAATGCCGAGGCCGTCGGTCGCCACCTGGCCATGGCCGCACGCGTGATCGACGAAGACCCCGAGCTCGCCCACCGCCATGTCATGTCGGCGGCCCGTCGCGCCGGCCGGATCGCCGTGGTGCGCGAGAGCCTCGCCATCACCGCGTACGCCACGGGCGACTTCGCCCTGGCGCTGCGGGAACTGCGCACCTACCGCCGCATCTCCGGTTCCAACGATCAGCTTGCGCTGATGGTGGACAGTGAGCGCGGCGTGGGTCGCCCGGACCGGGCGCTCGAGCTGGGACGCTCCGTCGAGCGTGGCTCGCTGCCGGCATCCGTTCAGGTGGCCTTGGCGATCGCCATGTCCGGTGCGCGTCTCGACCTCGGTGAGACCGAGGCCGCTCTCAGCGAGCTCGAGATTGCGCAGCTGAACCCGAAGACCGCGTTCTCCTACAGCGCCGAGCTGTTCGCCGCCTACGCCGAGGTTCTCGGCGAGCTGGGCCGCGACGACGAGGCCGAACTGTGGAACGAGCGGGCCGAACGGGCCGACGCTGCCGTTTCGGGCGCGACCGAGTTCGACGTGACCATGGAGATCCTCGAGATCGACGAGGAAGAGTCTGACGAGGAGGAGTCCGAGGAGGACGCCTCAGATTCCACCGACGACGAGGCGGAGCACGATGCTGAGGCGTCGCCGCGTGCCTGAGTCGGTCACCCCGCTCACCGGCGTCGATGTGGTGCTGGCTGACCTGGACGGCGTCGTCTACGCTGGTCCGGCGGCCATCCCGTTCGCGGTCGAGAGCCTCAACCGTGCGGCAGAAACCGTGCGGGTGGGTTACCTCACCAACAACGCGTCCCGCACCGACCAGTCCGTTGCCGACCACCTCTCCGAACTGGGGCTGCACACGGTGGCGACGGATGTCGTGACCTCACCTCAGGCCGCCGTGCGCCTGCTCGCGAATGAGGTGCCGGCCGGATCGCGCATTCTCGTCGTCGGCGGCGAAGGTCTGCTCACCGAGGTCGAAAAGGGTGGCTTCGTCGTCACCCGTTCGGCCGACGATTCTCCGGCCGCCGTGATCCAGGGTTTCTCGCCGGACCTCGGCTGGAAGGACCTGGCGGAGGCCTCGTTCGCCCTGCACCCGAACAGCGACGGCATCGAAATCCCGTGGATCGCCACGAACACCGACTGGACCATCCCGGTGGCCCGGGGGATCGCACCCGGCAACGGCACCCTCGTCTCCGCCGTGCACATCGCCGTCGGACGCCTGCCCATCGTGGCCGGCAAGCCCGAGGTAGCCATCTTCACCGAGGCCGTCACCCGGTTCGAGGCCACCGCGCCCCTGTTCATCGGCGACCGTCTCGACACCGATATCCTCGGTGCGAACCGGGCCGGCATTCCGGCTGCGCTCGTGCTCACAGGCATCGACAAGGCCAAGCAGACCCTGGCCGCCGACGCGAAGTCACGGCCGACGTACATCCTCGACGACCTGCGCCAGCTGCACGAGCCCTACCCGCAGACGGTGTTCTCCAAGGACGGTTCCTCCGCCACGGTCAGCGGGGCCACGGTGCGCATTGTGGGTGCCGACGTCACGGTTGTGGCCGAGGGTGACGGGGCCATCAATCTGCTCCGCGCCGCCTGCGCCGTGATCTGGGCATCCGGTCGGCCCATCTACGGGCTGAATGTTCCGGAGCGACTGTATCTCGGACGGTAACGTGGAGAGGGTGAATCAGCCCAAAGTGACGACGGACGATGTAACCCAGGATCTTCCCTTGCGGCTCGCCTCGATCGAAGACCGGCCTCTCGAAGAGCGCGCGGGGGCGTACGTTGCGGTGCACGACGCACTGCGCGACCACCTCGAAGGCGGAGACGTTCCCCGTTCGGGTGCGCCTGGATCGGCCCGGTCATGACCGACGCCAGCGTCACCGGCGACCGGATGCCCGACCAGCGCCTCGACTCGGCCCTCGCCGAGCGCGGCTTGGCGCGGTCGCGCACCGTGGCGGCGCAACTGATCGTGGCCGGACTGGTCACGGTCGACGGCCTTCCTGTCGTCAAGGCCTCCGCCAGGGTGCGCGACACCCAGGTGATCGCGGTGGCGGCGACCGACCACTACGTCAGTCGTGGCGCCCACAAACTCATCGCCGCCCTCGACGCCTTCGAGATGCCGGTCGAGGGCCGCACGGTGCTCGACGCCGGGGCGTCGACGGGCGGGTTCAGCCAGGTGCTGCTCGAACGCGGCGCCGGCCAGGTCATCGCGGTCGACGTGGGGCACGGTCAGCTGGCCCCCCAGCTCGCGACCGAGCCGCGGCTCGTGCTCGTCGAGGGCTTCAACCTGCGCTATGCCACGGCCGAGTCGATCGCGGCAGCCTCCGGTGTGCCGCAGCGGGCCGACCTTGTCGTCGGCGATCTCTCCTTCATCTCTCTGCCCACCGTGCTGCCGGCCCTCGTCGCGACCGCCGCCGCGGGCGCCGACTTCGTGCTGCTCATCAAGCCGCAATTCGAGGTCGGCAAGGGCAGCATCCGGGAGGGCGTCGTGCACGACCCGGGCCTCCGCGCCGACGCGATCGCCGGCGTGCTCTGGGCTGCCTGGGATCTCGGCCTCAAAACCCGCGGTCTGATGGCCTCGCCCATCGCCGGCGGCGCCGGAAACCGCGAGTACCTGTGTTGGCTATCGAGCGCGGCCGGCAGCAATCCGACAGAATGGATCGAACGCACAACAGCACTGGTGGGAGTGACAAAATGAGTGCACCGCGCAACATCCTCGTCGTCGCGCACACCGGCCGCACCGATTCCCTGGAGGCTGCCGTCACCGTCTGCCAGCAGCTGCTCGCCGCGGGAGCCGTGCCGGTGCTGGCCCGCAATGAGCGTGCCGATCTGCTTGCGTCCTGCCCGGACCTCGACGACCAGGTGGCGATCCTGCACGAAAGCGTCGCGACGACCGAACTTGAGCTCGTCATCGTGCTCGGCGGCGACGGCACCATCCTGCGCGCCGCCGAAATCGTTCGCGGCTGCTCGGCTCCGCTGCTCGGCATCAACCTCGGCCACGTCGGCTTCCTCGCCGAGAGTGAGCGCGACGACCTGGGCGAGGCCGTGCGCCGCGCCCTGCTCCGCGACTACCTGGTCGAGGAACGCATGACCCTCTCCGTTCGGGTCAAGCTCGCCGACGAGGTCATCTACGAGACTTGGGCGTTGAATGAGGCCACGGTCGAGAAATCCAGTCGCGAACGGATGCTCGAGGTCGTCATCGAGGTCGACGGCCGCCCGCTCTCCTCCTTCGGTTGCGACGGCGTGGTCATGTCCACACCCACGGGCTCCACCGCCTACGCTTTCTCGGCCGGCGGCCCGATCGTCTGGCCGACGCTCGACGCGCTGCTGCTCGTTCCCCTCAGCGCCCACGCCCTCTTCGCACGCCCGCTCGTCGTCGGTCCGGATTCGTCGCTGGCCGTGGAGGTGCTCGCCCGCACCGGCGGCGCCGCGGTGCTCTGCGCCGACGGCCGCCGCGTGCACGACCTGCCGCCCGGCTCGCGCGTGATCGTGCGCCGCTCACCGATTCCCGTTCGCCTGGCCCGCCTGCACAGCGGCCCTTTCACCGACCGCCTGGTCAACAAATTCAACCTGCCCGTCACGGGCTGGAGAGGCCCGGTCGGTCGTGAATAAGCGTTCCGCATGATCGAAGAACTCGTCATCCGTGACCTCGGCGTCATTGCCGAGGCCACCCTGCCGCTCGGCCCCGGATTCACCGCGGTGACGGGCGAGACCGGTGCCGGCAAGACCATGGTCGTCACCGCGCTCGGGCTGCTGCTGGGGCAGCGGGCCGATCCCGGTCTGGTGCGGCGCGGTCAGTCGCAGAGCTGGGTTGAGGGCCGCTGGCTGATCCCCGCCGACGGCACCGTCGCGACCCGCGTGCGCGACGCCGGGGGAGACCTCGACGGACCCGAACTCATCCTGAGCCGCTCGGTCTCAGCGGAGGGACGCAGCCGGGCCGTGGTCGGCGGGCGCAGCGCCCCCGCCGGTGTGCTCGGCGACCTCGGCGGCGATCTGGTGGTCGTGCACGGCCAGTCCGACCAGGTGCGCCTGCGCTCGGCCGTCGCCCAGCGCGCTGCCCTCGACCGCTTCGCCGGGCCGACGCTCGCCGACACCCTCGCCCTGTTCCAGGAGTCCTATCACCGCTGGCAGGGCCACCAGGCTGACCTCGACCGCCTCGTCGACGAGCAGGATCAGCGCACCCGCGAGGCCGACGAGCTCCGCGCCGCCATCGATGAGATCGAACTCGTCGCCCCACAGCGCGGCGAAGACGATGCGCTCGGCGAACGCGCCGAACGGCTCGGCAACCTCGAGCAGCTGCGCGTCGCGGCCGCCCAGGCCCGCGAACTGCTCTCCGCCGAGGAGAACCCCGACGACCTGCCCGACGCCGTTGCCCTACTTGATTCCGCTCGGCGCCAACTCGAACGGGCCGGCGAGCACGACCCGGCCCTGCCGCCCCTCGCCGAGGCCCTTGCGAACGCCGGTTTCCTGGTGGCCGACATCGCCGCCCAGCTCTCCAGCTATCTGGCCGGCCTCGACGCCGACGGTGCCCGCGAACTCGAGGTGGTGCAGGAACGCCGCGCCCAGCTCACCGGTCTGGCCCGCAAGTACGAGGGCGGCCTCGACGAGGCCATCGATTTTCTCGACACCGGCAGCTCCCGTCTGCTCGAACTCGACAGCGACTCCGACCGCATCGACACGCTCCGCACCGAAACGGATGCCGCGCGGCAGTCGACCGACGACCTCGCCGACCGGCTCACCGGCATCCGCCTGGCTGCCGCAGAGGCTCTCGGCGCGGCCGTCACCGCCGAACTGGCGGCCCTGGCGATGCCGAACGCGTCGCTGCTCGTCGAGGTCGACGACCGCGCCGAGCTCACCGCCACCGGGCGCGACCTCGTGAAGATCCTGCTGCGCCCACACGCGGGCGCCGAGCCGCGATCGCTGGCGCGCGGGGCATCCGGTGGCGAACTGTCCCGGGTCATGCTCGCGATCGAGGTTGTCATCAACGCGACCGACCCGGTGCCGACCTTCGTCTTTGACGAGGTCGACGCCGGCGTGGGTGGTGCCGCGGCCATCGAGATCGGTCGCCGGCTGGCCCGGCTCGCCGAAACCGCCCAGGTAATCGTGGTCACCCACCTTGCCCAGGTGGCCGCGTTCGCCGGCAACCACCTCAGCGTCGTCAAGGACAGCGACGGCTCCGTCACCGCCAGCAGCGTGCGCCAGCTGCACGGCGACGAGCGCGCCGCCGAAATGGCCCGGCTGCTCTCCGGCCTGCCCGATTCCGCCAGCGGACTCGAACACGCCCGGGAGCTCATGAACCTCGCCCGCACCAACCGTTAGGTCAGTCCTCAATGCTAGAGTCGAAGCCCGTGGTGGAAAATATAAGCACGGACAAATCAGACAGCGCAGTACGCAACGATACGACCAAGCACATCTTTGTGACCGGCGGTGTCGTCTCCTCTCTGGGCAAGGGCCTGACGGCGGCAAGCCTCGGCAATCTCCTCACGGCCAGCGGTCTCCGCGTGGTCATGCAGAAGCTCGACCCCTATCTCAACGTGGATCCCGGCACCATGAACCCGTTCCAGCACGGCGAGGTCTTCGTGACCGACGACGGTGCCGAGACTGACCTGGACATCGGGCACTACGAGCGCTTCCTGGACGTCGACCTCGACCGCCGGGCCAACGTGACGACCGGGCAGGTCTACAGCGAGGTCATCGCCAAGGAGCGCCGCGGGGAGTACCTCGGGGACACGGTCCAGGTCATCCCGCACATCACGAACGAGATCAAGTCGCGGATGCTCGACGTCGGTGAGGGCGTCGCCGGAGCAGCGGCCGCCGACATCGTCATCCACGAGATCGGCGGCACCGTCGGCGACATCGAGTCGCTGCCGTTCCTCGAGTCGGCCCGCCAGGTGCGTCAGGACGTCGGTCGCGACAACGTCTTCTTCCTGCACGTCTCGCTGGTGCCCTATCTCGCGCCGTCCGGCGAGCTGAAGACCAAGCCGACCCAGCACTCGGTGGCCGCGCTGCGCCAGGTGGGCATCCAGCCGGACGCGCTCGTCTGCCGGGCCGACCGCGTGATCCCGGCCGGGATCAAGCGCAAGATCTCCCAGATGTGCGACGTCGACCTGGAGGGCGTGGCCACCGCGGTCGACGCGCCGAGCATCTACGACATCCCCAAGGTCCTGCACGCCGAAGGCCTTGACGCCTATGTGATCCGGCGCCTGGGTCTGCCCTTCCGTGATGTCGACTGGCATGACTGGGACGAGATGCTTCGCCGGGTGCACAATCCGGAGCAT
>JBBQDC010000129.1:0-7275 GCA_038319305.1 Actinomycetales bacterium
GGCGCAGGCGCGAGGGGACGTGGCCGGAACGAAGCGGCACGCGCAACGAGGCCTGGATCTGACCCTGGCCGACGATCATCTCGGACGCGGTGCGGCAGCCGGCCTGCTCGGGCTCGCATCCTGGGCCGACGGAGACCTCGACGGTGGTGTTCGGGCCTTCGGTGAGGTTCGGACCAGTCTTCGACTGGCCGGCAATTTGGCTGACCTGCTCAGCACCACGATCGTGCTGGTAGATATGTTCCTTCCGCAAGGTCGACTGAGGGATGCGCAGCGGGCGTTCGAGCAGGCACTGCAGCTCGCTTCAGAGCAGGGCGAGCCGCCCCCACGGTCGACGGCTGACCTTCAGGTCGGACTCAGTGAGCTGTTCAGGGAGCGCAATGACCTGCCCGGCGCCACTGAACACCTGGGAATCAGTGAGGCGCTCGGTGAGCACGCATCCTTGCCCGAAAACCGATATCGCCGCTTCGTTGCGATGGCGCGAATCAGCGAGGCTGAGGGGAACCTCGATGAGGCCCTTGACCTGCTCACTCGAGCGGAGACGCTGTATGTGCGGGGTTTCTTCCCGGAGGTTCGCCCGATCGCGGCGATGAAGGCTCGAATTTGGATTGGCCAGGGCCGGCTGTCTGAAGCCGTTTACTGGGCCGATAACAAGGCGCTATCCGCCGCGGATGACCTGAGCTACCTTCGAGAATTCGAACACATCACTCTGGCTAGACTTCTGATTGCGCGACGCCGGCTGGATCCGCGCAAGACCCCTCTCGACGATGCACGGGTGCTGCTGGATCGGCTTCTGGCGGCCGCAGAAGCAGGACACCGGGTGGGGAGCATGAACGAAATACTGGTGCTGCAATCGTTGGCACACGAGGCACACGGCCGGATCCCACTGGCGCTTCGCCCCTTGGAACGCGTACTCGTGCAGGCAGAGCCGGAGGGGTATGTTCGGCTCTTCGTAGACGAGGGCGCTCCCATGGCGACGCTTCTCCGTGCGGCCGCAGTCGCCGGCATCGCATCCGACTATGTTCGTGTACTCGGTCGGAGCTTCGGTCAGGCTCCCGGCGCGAACGCTACGGCGCACCCGCTGGCGGCGGCGTTGAGCGAGCGCGAACTCCACGTGCTGAGGCTGCTGGCCACAGAGCTGACTGGTCCCCAGATCGCCCGAGAACTATACGTCTCCGTGAACACCCTGCGAACCCACACCAAACACATCTTCGGCAAGCTCGAGGTCAACAGCCGCACGGCAGCCGTGCGGCGCGCAGAGTCGCTTGGACTGATCTAGAAGCCAGGCCTGGCGCGATCACCACATTTATCACCGCACAGGGTGATGCCGTGTCACCACGTGCCTCCGTAGATTCGGGTCATCGTCAGGCTTCCGCCTGGGGAACCCAGAACACCAGGAGCGCAATCATGAGCATCACGACGTCCACCATCACCCGCGGGGCCGGCATCGCCGCCGCACTATCCGGGTTGATCTACATTGTCATCCAATTGATCCATCCCGCCGACGAGGTCTCCTCCCTCACCACCCAGGCCTGGGTGACCGTGCACAGCCTCAGCCTCAGCTTCGGCATGGCCGTGCTCGGCATGGTTGGCCTCACCGGCATCTACCTTCGCCAGGTTCGGCAGTTCGGACTGCTCGGCCTGATCGCCTATGCGATGTTCGGACTCTTCTTCGTGCTGCAGTCGGCCTTCGTCTTCGCCGAGGCGTTCATCGCACCGCTGGTCGTGGCAGATGCACCGCAATTCGCCGAGGACTTCGTCGGGCTCTTCGGCCGACACCCGGCCGTGACCGACCTCGGTCCTCTCGCGGCACTCCCCCTGGTCGGAAGCGCGCTCTACGTCGGAGGCGCCCTGCTGTTCGGAATCGCCATCCTCCGCGCCAACGTCCTGTCGCGCGGAGCCGGCATCCTGCTGATCGTCGCTGCCACGGTGACGCCGGTCGCCGGCGCGCTGCTTCCGCACACCCTCGAACGGATGGCCGCCATCCCGATGGGCCTCGCCCTGATCTGGCTCGGCTTCTCCCTCTGGTCCGACCCTCGCGCGACCGAAGCGCAGACCCTGTCCGACGCGCGCGGCTCTCGCGTCGACCGCACGATGGCGGTCTGAGCACACGAGTCCCGCGCACCGCGACAGGAAGAGCGCCATGAGTGAACTTGAGCGGTATGAGATCCGCCTCCAGGGACAGCTCGATGAATGCTGGAGCGACTGGTTCGAGGGCTTCACCTTGACGTGTGAGCGCGATGGCACGACTACCCTCACCGGCCAGATCGTAGACCAGGCGGCGCTGCACGGGCTGCTGAGACGTGTCGGCAACCTGGGCGTGACATTGGTCGCGGTCAACGTACTCACCGGCAGCCTGAGTCCCACACTGCCATGCGAACCCGAACTTTGAGGAGAACACCACTATGAAAGCAGGCACCATGAGACCACTCGGCACTCGCACGAGTGACACACCCGGGAGGCCCGTGGCACAGTGGCTCGCGCCCACCGGGCTCATCCTCCTCAGCCTCATTCCGGTACTGGCGGGGGCGGCGCGACTCACCGAGCTGACCGTCGAACCCGTCGCCACCGCGCAGAACGCCCGGTTCCTCGACTCCCCCGTGCCGATCGTGACGCACATCGTGACTGTGACCCTGTTCAGCCTGCTTGGGGCTTTCCAGTTCGTTCCCGCCCTGCGTCGTCGCACGGGCGGATGGCATCGCATCCTGGGTCGCGTGCTCATTCCGGCGGGGCTGCTCGCCGCCCTGTCCGGCCTGTGGATGGCGGTCTTCTACCCGCACCCGCCCGGGGACGGCATGCTCCTCGTGGTGCTCCGGCTCGTCTTCGGGACCACCATGGTGGCGAGTATTCTCCTCGGTATTCGCGAAATCGTGCGACGGGACTTCACCCGACACGGCGAGTGGATGACCCGCGCCTACGCGATCGGGGTCGGCGCCGGCACTCAGGCCATCGTTCTCATCCCCGGTTCGCTCATCTTCGGGTCCACCAACGAGCTGCCCCGAGCCGTGCTCATGGGCACCGCCTGGTTGACCAACCTCGCGGTTGCGGAATACGTCATCCGGCGTCGGCGCGTCAGGCAGGCCAGCAGGCGACCCCGCCCGGCGGGCGCCGCGAACGCGCTCAATTCTTCGACAGCCACCCTTCAAGTTACGGAGCCGAAATGAATCCTCACCAAGAAACCCACTCGCACGCGCAGGATCTCCGAATGAGAGCTGCGGTCTACCACCGGTTCGGAGCGCCGGAGGTGGTGCGGATAGAAGACACGGTCAAACCCATTCCAGGGCCGGACGAGGTGCTGATCAAGGTACACGCGAGCACCGTGAGCGCTGCCGACCACCGGGCTCGAACCCGCGCCGTGCCTCGGGGGTTAGGGGTGCTCGCCGCGCTGTCGCTCGGGGTATTCCGCCCCCGGCACGGCATCCTGGGCATGGATGTCTCCGGAGTCGTCGAGGCCGTGGGCGCAAACGCCACGTCCTTCGGACCCGGCGATGAGGTGATCGCGATGCTCGGCGCGAGGTTCGGCGGCCACGCGGAATACGTGTGCGTGCCGCAGTCCAGCGCCATCACGGCCAAACCCGGTACCATGACCCACGAAGAGGCAGTGACACTGGTCTTCGGGGGCATCACCGCTCAGGCGTTCCTGCACCGCGCCGCGATCACCCCCGGGAAGACAGTGCTCGTCAACGGCGCATCCGGCGCGGTGGGAACCGCGGTGGTCCAACTCGCGAGGGACCTGGGTGCGCACGTCACGGGCGTGTGCAGCGGTGCCAACCGGGAATTAGTCGCGGCACTCGGCGCAGACCGCGTGATCGACTACACCACACAAGACTTCCTCGCCGAGGGGAAGTCCTATGACATCGTCGTGGATTGCGTTGGCAATGCCCCCTTCGAGCAGATCCAGGCATCCATCAGTCCGGGCGGTGCGTTGTTGCTCGTCATCGCTGATCTGCGAGCGATTCTCCTCGCGCCGTCTCGTTCCCGACGCAGCGGGAAGCTAGTCACAGCGGACACCGTCCAGTACACCGCCGAAGGCCTCGCCGCCCTGGTTCAGCGTGCCGAATCCGGCCGGTTCCAGGCGGTCATCGACCGAACATACGACCTTTCCGACATCGTCGAAGCACACCGCTACGTCGACACAGGACGCAAGAAGGGCAACGTGGTCCTGCGCGTCAAGGGCCGATGAACGGACCAATCGCCGCCGCGACGGCGTTCACTTTCCCGGCGTCCGCGCTCGGGCCGCGATGGTCTGCTCGCTGATGATCGCAGCGGCGACTGATGCCGCGACAATGACGGTGAGGAGGTCATTCTGGAGTTTCAAAACCGTGAAGGGGATCAGGATCGCAAGATCAAGCAGGATTGTGAGTACCGGAACCCAGAGATTCGCCTGGATTTTCGATCGGAGGTGGCGAATGACGCCCCACTGAACGGAGATGTCCATAGCCAGGTAGAGGAATGCACCCATCGAGGCGATCTGGCTGAGATCGAGAAACGCCGTGGCGAGGATGGCGAGACCCGCGGTGATGATCATCGGCTGGTGAGGGACTCTCGTGGGTAGTGATGGCGCCTGCCGCATGTCTTGCAGCATGGCGTAGAGGCGAGAAACGGAGTACAGGCTGGCGAGGAGACCCGACAAGGTCGCAATGACCGCGATCGCGACGGTGATCCCGACTCCCCACGCACCGAAGAGGGGTTCGGCGGCTTGCGCGAGCGCGTAGTCGCGGGCTTTGACGACGCCTTCGGCGCCGATGCTCGACGCCACCGACACCGTGATGAGCAAATACAGCACCGAGCAGACGAGCAGTGAAATGACGATGGAGCGTGCGATGTTCTTCTTCGGGTCGCGAATGTCGTCGCCCTGGTTGGTGATGGTGGTGAATCCCTTGTAAGCGAGCACGGCGAGTGTCGTGCCTGCCAGGAGCCCGGCGAGGTCCGGGGAGTCTCCCGAAGATTTCGAGAAGAGTCCGTCTCCGGATGCCGCTGCACCAATGAGGCCGGCAATCGCGAGTACGGCGATGCCGAGGATCTTCAGCACCGCGGTGGTGGTCGCGGAGCGTTCGACGAGTTTGTTGCCGACGAGGTTCACGATCGCGGCGGCAACGATGGCGGCCACGCCCAGCACGGGCACGAGGATCGTGGAGTCCTGCAGCTCGAAGGGGCGCAACAGGTAGGTGCCGAACGTGCGCGCGAGGAGACTCTCCGCGACCACCATCGACACGTACATGAACAACGAGAATGACCCGGCGACCACACCCGGTCCGTAGGCGTCCTTCAGCAGCATTGCGATCCCGCCGGAGGACGGGTTCACGCTCGAGTAGCGAACATAGGCATAGGAGCTGGCTCCGGCGACGATCGCGCCGAGCAGGAAGGCGAGCGGGAACCAGTCTTCGGCGAAGTGAGCTACTTGACCGACGAGTGCGAAGATCCCCGCGCCGATCATCACCCCGGTACCGAGGGAGATTGATCCTGTCAGCGAGATCTTGTCGGTGCGATTAGGCATCAGCCATTATCTCCATGCGCGAGAGAATCGTGCGAACACCTGCTAGACGATGCCGGTGGTGCCGAGAAGGGAGCCGATCAGGAAGGTGACTACGAGGGCGGCAGCCCCGCCGACGACCACGCGCGCGACCGCGCGAGGCTTGGGGCTGCCGCCGAGATGGGCGCCGGTGTATCCCGTGATCACCAAAGCGACAAGCACGGCGACAAACGTGATCGGCACTCGGATAGCCTCCGGAGGGAGCAGGATGGCCAACAGCGGCAGCAGGGCTCCGAGCGTGAATGCCGCGGCCGAGACCCAGGCGGCGTGCCAGGAGCTGACGACGTCGTCCTCTGCAATACTGTGCTCGGCGAGAAGGTGCGCCTTGACAGGGTCGAGCGCGGTGAATTCGACAGCAACCTGACGAGCGGTCTCTGGGGCCAGGCCCTGTTTCTCGTACAGCGCGACGAGCTCCTCCAGTTCGCCATCCGGGTCAACGAGTAGTTCGTGCTTCTCCGCGGCGATGAGGGCTCGCTGGCTGTCGCTCTGGCTGCTGACCGAAACGTATTCCCCGAGTGCCATGGAGATGGCGCCGCCGATCAGGCCGGCAGCACCCGCCGCGGCGATGGCCGACGTCGAGTGACTCGCACCGGCGACACCGACGACGAGGGCCGCAACGGACACGATGCCGTCGTTGGCACCGAGCACCCCGGCGCGGAGCCAATTCAGACGGCCGGCATGGCTGCTGGGCTGGGTCTCGTCGGCGTGCTCAACAAGCGTGATGTGCTCGGTGCGTTCGTGACCCACGAGGAGGGCTATACCGGCGGCAGGGGAAGTCATAGTGCTCATCAGACCACACCGGAACCGGGCCTGCCAGCGTGGAGAGCCTTGCCTCACTTGCCCTCCACCGCCCGCGAGCGGTTCCTCCGGAATCAAGCCGATACGGCCTTGTCGCGGATTACGGTGTCCACCACGGCCGCAGCGGCAGGTCGCCGACGACGCCACCGTCATCGGGTTTGACTGCCAGCACTTGGTGCAGCTGGATCCCCCCGGTCTCGAAAGCAAGCCGTGACCCGGCCATGTACACGCCCCACACCTTCGCCGTCTGCAACCCCACTTCGGCGACCGCCTCATCCCAGTGCTCGACGAGGTTGGCGCACCAGTCCCGCAGTGTCATCGCGTAATGGTGGCGCAGGTTCTCCTCATGCAGAATCTCCAGACCGACGTCCTGTGCAGCGCTGATGATGCGGCCCGAACCGGTGAGCTCACCATCAGGGAAGACATAGCGGTCGATGAACCCACGGATGGTCGGCTCGGATCGGTTGTCCGGCCGGGTGATGCAGTGGTTGAGCAGCAGCCCGGTAGGGCGCAACCGAGACTGCAGGAAAGTGAAGTACGACGAATAGTTGCGCACTCCGATGTGCTCGAGCAGCCCAATCGACGACACGGCGTCGAAGCCGGTCTCCGTAATGTCGCGGTAATCACCGTAGCGAACCGCCGCCAGATCGGTCAGGCCCTCCTCGATGATTGCCCGCTGTGCCCACGACGCCTGCTGTTCCGACAGCGTCACCCCGGTGGCTTCGATGCCGCGGCGGGCGGCATAGCGCACCATGCCGCCCCAGCCGCATCCGACGTCGAGCAGCCGGTCGCCCGGCTTGAGGCGAAGCTTCTCGAACACCAGCCGGTACTTGTTCTCCTGCGCCTCGTCAAGCGATGCATCCGGGCGCGGATAGCACGCGCAGGTATAGGTCATCGACGGCCCGAGTACCCACCCGTAGAAGGCATTGGATACGTCGTAGTGGTGG
>JBBQDC010000130.1:0-7245 GCA_038319305.1 Actinomycetales bacterium
CACGACGACGCCGATCTCATCTTCGTCCAGGTTCAGAGCGAGACCGAGGGTGCCGTCAGCGAATTTAATGAGCTCGTTGGCCATCACGCTGGGAAGGCCTTCGACGTGTGCAATGCCGTCGCCGGCCGTGGTGACGTAGCCAACCTCGGTCGTTGCGGCCTTGTTCGGCTCGTAGGACTTCACGAAGTCCTGGAGAGCCTCGCGGATCTCATCGGGGCTGATCGTTAGTTCTGCCATCATCTTCCCTTTTCTGTACTGGTTGTACAGGTTCTATCATGCACGAGACGCTACCGTCCCGAGGTATGTGTGTGTACTGACCGAAGCGGTCAGCCAGCGAGCTGAACTCTCAGATCTTTGAGGCGGGTGGAAATGCTGCCATCGATGACGTCGTCACCGATTTTAACGTGGACGCCCCCGACCAGGGCCGGGTCGACGACCTGGTTGATCGTGAGTCGGCGCCCGTAGCGCGCGGTGAGGCTCGCGCTCAGGCGATCGAGCTGCTCCGGTGCCAGGACTGCGGCCGACGTGATCGTGGCGATCGAGGTGTCCGACTGGTCGGCGATGATGGATGCCGCGTGACTGAGCAATTCACCGATGCGGCGACCGCGAGGCTGCTGCACGAGGTGCCGAACAATCAAAAGCGACTGGACGGTCACTTTGCCTTCCAACAGGGAGTTGACGAGGCCAACCTTGGCACTGGCCGGACCCATCTTGCTGGCTAGCGCCAGTTCGAGCTCGGGGCTGGACGAAACAGCCGTGCCGAAGGCAAACAATTCACCTTCGACGAGCCCTCCGGCCGGAGCCGAGGCTGCAATGGAACGCAGGCCCAGGTCTTCTATCCCACCGAGCAGGTCATTGTGGCTGGACCAGCGCGTCGCGGTGACCGACTGGACCAGCTCAAGTGCCGTCGGGGTAAGCCCCGACGCGAAGACCGCACGAACAAGCGCGGCCTTCGCCGCGTCATCCACTGCCGGATCGGCCAGAGCCGACAACAGCTGTGACGATTCGCCGATGACACGGCCGGCATTCAACAGGCTTTCGCCCGTCGCCAGATCGGCCGTGCTGCCCTGGGCAGCCAGTGCCGCCCGCGACGAGGCCAAAGCTTCTCTGGTGGCGCTTCCCATTACTTAGCTGCTTTCTCCGAGGCCTCAAGGTCAGCCAGAAAACGGTCGACAATGGCGCTGGCCTTTGCGTCGTCTGTCAGGCTCGCTCCGATGACACCGGATGCGAGGTCGATGGCCAGGGTTCCCACCTCGGTGCGGAGAGAGACGACTGCCGCCTGGCGCTCCGCCTCAATCTGGGCCTTTGCACTCGCGGTGATGCGGGCGGCCTCAGCGCCGGCCTGCTCCTTGAGCTCAGAGATGATTTTCTGGCCGTCGGCGCGTGCTAGTTCGCGGATCTGACCGGCTTCCGCACGTGCTTCTGCCAGCTGAGCCGTGTACTGCTCAAGTGCCGCCTCAGCCTTGCGCTGGGCATCGTCCGCCTTGGCGATGTTGCCCTCGATGGCCTCGGCCCTGTCGTCAAGGATCTGACGGAAACGCGGGATCGCGAAGCGCACGAAGAAGACCATCACGACCAGGAAGACAACCGCCGACCAGGTGATGTCGTAGATGGCAGGAAGGAACGGATTCGTTTCCGCTTCCGCTGCGAGAACAAGCTCAGGCATTGTGGAATTCCCTAGACGAAGATGAAGAAGACGGCAACACCGATAAACGCGAGGAGTTCGGTGAACGCGATGCCGAGGAACATCGTGACCTGCAGCCGACCGGCCAGCTCGGGCTGGCGAGCCATGGCTTCAACGGTTTTTCCGGCGACGATACCGATGCCGATGCCCGGGCCGATCGCCGCAAGTCCGTAACCTACGGTCGCGATGTTGCCGGTGATCTCGGCGAGAATGGTGGGTTCCACTAGGTGTTTCCTTTCAATCGAAAAACGACGTCGGTCGACGTAGCCAGTTCAGAAGTGTCAGTGCTCTTCAGCGACGGCTTGTTGCACATACACGGCGGTCAGAAGGGTGAAAATGTAGGCCTGGAGAATGAATACGGCAAACTCGACGAAGGTGAAGATGAACCCGAATGCGAGTGTTCCGATTCCAAAGAGCCCAACCAATCCCCCGGCAGTGAAGAAGAAGAAGCTCGTCGCCCCAAAACAAAGAACGAGCAGAAGGTGCCCGACCATCATATTGAGCAGGAGTCGCAGGGCGAGCGAGATCGGCCGCACGATGAAAATATTGATGAACTCGATCGGCGCCAGAAGGATGTAGATCGGCCACGGCACACCGGCCGGTAAGAGTGAGTTCTTGAAGAACTTTGCGGTGCCCATCTGCTTGATGCCCGCGTAGATGAAGACGACGTACGCGACGAGACCGAGCAGCAGCGGCATACCGACGATCGCGGTGCCCGAGATGTTGAGGCCCGGGATGACGCCGGTCACATTCATTGCGAGGATTCCGAAGAACATGCCCGCCAGCAGGGGCAGGTACCGACGTCCCATTTCCTTGCCGAGGATCTGGTCGGCGATCTGCACTTGAACAAAGCCAAGTGCGATTTCAGCCAGACTCTGGCCGCGGCCGGGCACTCTGGAGGGTTTGCGCAGAGCGAGCCAGAACAGGAGCAGCATGACGGCGATCGCCAGAAGCCTAACCAGGATGATGCGGTTGATCTCGAAGGGCGTATCTGCGAAGAACAGCGCCGGCAGTCCGAGGAACTCGCCAATCCCTGGAGCCTCGAATTCGCCCTCGGAAGCCATGGGAGTCAGCAAGTACGCAGCGTTAGACAACAGCGCTATCTCCTGTTTCTGTGCGGACGCACATGGGCGACAGTAGGGGAATTCGGTCAAAGGCTCGGGGACACACACGGCCACCCGAGGGTGCTTTCACTTTACCTAAAATCGCTCTCGGTGACTAATCGGCGTGACCGGCCAGGGTCACGGCTCGGTCTCGTCTCTGTCACTCGGAAGCACTCCATCGCTCACGTAACCCAGTCTCGATCTGAAGACCACAATCACATCGATCAGCATGGTGCCGACCGCTCCCGCTATCACCGTGAGAAACAGAACCGTCGTCTGCACGAAGGGTGCATCACGCAGCAGAGCCAGGATAACGATGAAGACAACGATTTTCAGGAGCCAGGCCCCCATCACGATCCCGAAGAACCCGGCGATGTCGAATCTCATGGCCCCGATGATACTTCCCGCCGTAATCGACGCGAATAGAACGGCCAGTACGGTTCCGATGAGGGCGCTGACGAGGCCGTTCGCCCCGGCGAACAGGTAGCCGAGCCCGCCGCCGATGACGGCGATAGCGATGGCCAACAGACCCGTGTAGCGCAGCACATCCGTCAGGATCTTCTTGGCGTCCACGGGATTCGCCCGGAGCGGCGGGGTCGAGGGTTTGTCGGGGGAAACTGGTGCGGGGGTCATGCGTTCTCCTCGGCTTGCGTCGATGCCTCATCGAGGCGATCGAGCTTCACGATGTCGTGGGGAAGGGTAGCTGGACGGGCGAGCTGGCTGGCGGCCTCGACGGCTTTGCCCCGACTCAACGGAGCGAGTGTGACGATGGTGCAGACCAGCAGCGCTGTGATCAGGAAAATTGTGGCATACCAGGTGGGCAGGCCGAAATTCACTGGAAGTAGGAAATAGAGCAGGCAGCCGATGGATGCGGCAGCGGTCCAGCCGTAGAAGATGAGTACGGCGTGCAGGTGCGAATGGCCCATATCCAGAAGCCGATGGTGAAGGTGCTGACGGTCGGCACTGAACGGCGATTTTCCGGCCCGCACGCGCCGGAAGACCGCCAAACCGAAGTCGAGGAGCGGAATGAACAGGATGGCGACGGGCAGGAGAATCGGGATGAAAGCCGGGAAGAGCTGCGACCGGTTGACGGCGGTCGGGTCAACTTGGCCGGTGATCGCGATCGCCGACGTGGCCATCAGCAGACCGACCAGGAGCGCGCCGGCATCCCCCATGAACAGTTTCGCCGGCCGCCAGTTGAGCGGCAGGAAGCCGACGCAGGCCCCCACCAGGATGGCCGCGATGAGTGACGCGAGGTTGAAGTAGTTGCTCGGCGAGGTGTCCCTGGCCAACAGGTAGCTGTAGAGAAAGAACACGCCGTTCGCGATGAGCGCGACGCCGGCCACGAGCCCGTCGAGCCCGTCGATGAAGTTGATCATGTTCATCACGATCACGATCACGATCACGGTGATAAGAATCGACATCCAGGCGGATCCGACGGTCAGCCCGCCGATCGGCAGCGATAATACCTGCACGCCCTGCCAGGCGATGAGGCCGGCCGCGATGAACTGCCCGGCCAATTTGGTCATCCAGTCGAGGTCCCAGAGGTCATCGGCCACCCCCAGCAGCACGATCAGCAGTGCTGCGCCCAGGATGGCCAGGATCTGCTGGGGGTCGCTGAAGATGAGCCGCAGCGGCGCGAAGCGGGACGCGACCAGATAGGCCACCCCGAAGGCGGTGACGATGCCGATGAAGATCGCGATCCCGCCGAGGCGGGGCGTGGGACGCGTGTGCACGTCGCGTTCGCGGATCTTCGGGTAGAGGCGGTAGCGGTGACTGAGCTTGAGCACGATCACGGAGGCCCCAAAGGTCACCACGGCCGAGACCAGGCTGAGTAGAACGAAGACGGTCATGGCTAGTCTGCGTCTGCCGCAGGTTCGGTCGTTTCGGGCGTCGCCTCAGTGGCCGGCTCCTCCACCGGCATACCGAACCCGATCGGCGCGAGCGCGTCGCCGATGACGGCTTCGATGGCCTCCCGTGAGATCACGCCGTTCCGCACGATGACGACCTTGCCGCCGTTCGAGTCGAAACCGCTGGCATCCACGATGGTCGACGAGGTGTCCCCCGGCCGGTCGCCGATAGGTTCGTAGCCGAGGCCGGCCGTTCCGCCGTCGAGGTAGACGGCCACGCTGCCGCCGAGCATCTCTTCGG
Organism: Actinomycetales bacterium; assembly: GCA_038319305.1. Lineage (GTDB taxonomy): Bacteria > Actinomycetota > Actinomycetes > Actinomycetales > Microbacteriaceae > Cryobacterium. The sequence continues at coordinate 4,939 of JBBQDC010000130.1, forward strand.
CGCCTTCCGCCTCGATGGCGGCAGGAAGGCCGCTCAAGTTGGCGGAGGACACGGCCAGGGGCCCCGTCTCGGAGAGCAGGTCAAGGGCAACCGGGTTGCTCGGCATGCGCAGGGCCACCGTGCCTCGGGTCTCGCCGAGATCCCAGGCCAGAGACGACTGGGCGTTCAGCACCACAGTGAGTCCGCCGGGCCAGAACGCGGCGACGAGCTCGCGCACCGGCTGCGGAATGTTCTGGGCCAGGGCGTCGAGGGTAGGGATTCCGGGGATCAGCACGGGCGGCGGCGAGGAGCGGTCCCGGCCCTTCGCGTCGAGGAGCCGCTGCACCGCCTCCGGGTCGAACGCGTCCGCGGCGATGCCGTAAACCGTGTCAGTGGGGATGACAACGAGCGCGCCGCGGCCGATGGCCGAGCGCGCGAGCCTCATGCCGGCCGCGTATTCCGTGTCAACCGAGCAGTCATAGATGCGAGTCATTGTGCCTGATTCTAATGCAGCCGCCTTGGGGTAGATCTACTCGGGGTGGTGGATGGCGGTGGGCACCGACGCTGCCGGGGCAAGGGCCGTGGTGGCGCGGTCGCGGGTGGTGTAGTCACGATGGGTGGCGGGAGCGCGCCAGCCGTCGATGGTGAGGAGTGCGCGGATCTCGGCGCCTTGGCGCTCACCGTGCTCGATCACGATCTGGCCGCCGGGACGCAACAGGCGCAGGGCCGTGCGGGAGACGTGCCGCACCACGTCGAGCCCGTCGGCGCCGCCGAATAGGGCGCGGGCCGGGTCGAAGAGGCGCACCTCAGGGTCGCGCGGGATCGCATCCGCCGGAATATAGGGCGGGTTGGAGATGACCACGGCCACGGTCCCGTCGAGTTCGCTGAGCGCATCAGCGAGGTCGCCGAACACCAACGTGGCGTTGGGTGCGGCAACGTGCTCGAAGTTGCGGGAGGTCCACGGGAACGCCTCCGGCGAATTCTCGACCGCCCAGATGCGTGCATTCGGCACCTCGACCGCCAGGGCGAGCGCGATCGCGCCGCTCCCTGTTCCGAGGTCCACCCCGATCGGCTCTGCGTCGGGCAGCGCCCGGAGTGCATCGATGGCGAACTGCGCCACCTGTTCCGTCTCCGGACGAGGTACGAAAACGCCTGGTCCGACGAAGAGCTCGAGGGAACGGAAGGGTGCCCGCCCGGTGATGTGCTGCAGTGGCTCGCGCAGGGAGCGGCGACGCACGAGTTCGAGGATGGCCGCGGCATCCGTCTCGCTGAGCCCGGCACGCAGGATTGCGGCGGCCTGCACCTGGCCGCGGCTCTGGCCAAGCACGTGGCCGATCAGCAGATCGGCGTCGACCTCAGGGTCGGTGATCCCGGTCAGCGCGAGGGTCTCGACCGCCAGGCTGCGGATTGTGTCGACGTTGGCGGGAATGGAATGGTTGCTGGGCGGAGTTGTCACGTATTGAAATGTAATGCACACGCACGCCCGATCCCGTGGCCGTAGGCTGGGCGAGGTCCGTGATCCCGATCGAAAGGCAACCACCGATGCCCGCTCAGATTTACTCCGACATCACCGCAGCCGTCGGCAAGACCCCACTGGTCAAGCTGAACCGGCTCACCGCCGGACTCGACGCGACCGTGCTCGTAAAACTTGAGTTCTACAACCCCTCGGGCAGCGTCAAGGACCGGATCGGCATCGCCATCGTCGACGCGGCCGAGGCGTCGGGCGAACTGGCTCCAGGCGGAACCATCGTCGAGGGCACCAGCGGCAACACCGGCATCGCACTGGCCATGGTGGGTGCTGCGCGCGGCTACACGGTCATTCTCGCGATGCCCGAGACGATGAGCCGCGAACGCCGGCAGCTGCTGCGTGCCTACGGTGCGCAGATCGTGCTGACGCCGGGCTCCGAGGGCATGCGCGGCGCGGTCACGAAGGCCGAGGAGATCGCCGCCGCCATCCCCGGGGCAATCCTGGCCCGCCAGTTCGACAACCCGGCCAACCCGGCCATCCACTACGCGACCACGGGCGTCGAGATCTGGGACGACACCGCGGGCACCGTGGACATCCTCGTTGCCGGGATCGGCACCGGAGGCACCATCACGGGCACCGGCCAGTTGCTCAAGGAGCGCAAGCCCTCCGTGCGCGTCGTCGGCGTCGAGCCGATCGACTCCCCCATCCTCACCGGCGGTAAGCCCGGCCCGCACAAGATCCAGGGCATCGGGGCCAACTTCATTCCGAGCGTTCTCGACACGAAGGTCTACGACGAGGTCACCGATGTGACCCTGGCCGATTCCGTGGCCACGGCCCGCGCGCTGGCGACGGATGAGGGC
>JBBQDC010000131.1:0-6951 GCA_038319305.1 Actinomycetales bacterium
GCACATCGGGCACATCGAGGTCGGCGGGTTCGATGACCTCTGCGCCTGCGGTGGCACCGGATGCCTCGAGGCCGTCGCTTCCGGCCCGCGCACCGTGGCGTGGGCGCAAGCTCAGGGCTGGTCGGGCCTCACCGGCGAAGATCTCTCGGCCGCGTACGCCGCCGGAGACCCGATCGCGGTCGCCGCGGTGAAGCGCTGCGGCCAGGCGATCGGCCAGGCGATCGCCTCCGCAACGAACCTCGTGGACCTCGACGTGGTGGCGATCGGTGGCGGTTTCTCACGCGTCACGCCGGACCTGTTTGACGTCGTGCGGGCGGCAGTCGCCGAGCGCACGGTGTTCTCCTTCGCGACCCGGGTGCGCGTCGTGCCGTCCGCCCTCTCCGGCGACGGTCCGCTCATCGGCGCCGCGGCGCTCATCCACCGCGCCGAGCTCGTCGCCTGACCCGTGACCTGACCCGTCGACCGGGCGTGACCGACGAGTCTCAGGCCAGAATGCCGCGGACCTTCTCCACGTCGTCGTGCATCTGCACGATCAGAGATTCGACTCCGGTGAAGGCCACCATCCCGCGGATGCGTTCGACGAAAGAAACCTCCACCACATGGTCGTACAGGTCGATGTCGCGGTCGAGCACGAAGGCCTCGACCTGCTTCTGCGCCACACCGTCGAAGGTGGGGTTGTTGCCCACCGAGATTGCGGCCGGGTAGCGGATGCCGGCATCGGTCAGCCACCCTGCGTAGACGCCGTCGGCGGGAATGAGTCCCTCGGACTGCGGCGACAGGTTGGCCGTGGGGAAGCCAAGTTCACGTCCGCGTTTCGCGCCGTGCACGACCTCGCCACGCACGGTCGGGTTGTGTCCGAGCAGAGTGGTTGCCGCGCCGACCTCGCCGCGAATGAGCAGCTCGCGGATCCAGGTCGACGAGACCCGGCGCATCCGGTCTGGTTTCACGTCGTCGATCAGGCGCACACTGAAACCGAACCGATCCCCCAGATGCTGCAGCAGGCGCACGTCGCCGGCACCGCGGGCGCCGAACCGAAAGTCACGGCCGACCAGCACCGTCTGCGCGTGCAGCCCGCGCACCAGGATGCTCTCGATGAATTCCTCCGGCGACAGGGCGGCCAGTGCCGCCGTGAACCCAAGCATGAGGGTGGCATCCACGCCGGTTTCGCCGAGCAGGGCGAGCTTCTGATCGGTGCTGATCAGAGTATCGGGGCACTCCGTGGGGGAAAGCACGGCGAGCGGATGCCGGTCGAAGGTCACGACCACGGCGGCCAGGCCGGCATCGTCGGCAACGGCCTTCAGCTCGGCGATGACCGCACGGTGTCCGGCGTGCACACCGTCGAACTTGCCGATGCTGACCGCGGAGGCCGGCCAGTCGGCGGGGATATCGGCGACGCCGCGCAACACCTTCACGCGCCGACCTTCCCGGTTCGGGACAGCCACCACATGCCCAGCAGGGGCAGTACCAGCGGGATGAAGACGTAGCCGCGCCCGTAGACCGACCAGACCGAGTCGTGCGGGAAAAGCGCCGGATCGAGGAGGCTGAGAGTGCCGACCACGAGCACGCCGACGAACTCGAAGCCGATCGTAATCCAGGCCACGCGGCGCCAACGACCGCCGCTCTTGATCAGGGCCACCGTGGCGACGATGTAGACGACCGCGGCCAGTGCCGACAGCGAATAGGACAGCGGGGCTTCCGAGAACTTGGAGGCGATCTGTACGAACGAACGGCCGGTCGCCGCCAGCGCGAGGAGACCGTAGACGGCGATGAGCAGCCGACCGACGCCGGTCACGCGGGTGCTCCGAGCGGGCTCGGCGGTCGTCGCTGCGGGGATGCTCGAGGGGGTGCTCGAGGGGGTGCTCTGAGGTGCGGTCATGGCATCCTAATTATCGCAGCATCCGTGGGGCGTCTGGTCACAGACCCTGCACCGTCCAGATCTGCCCCATGCGGTAGACCATCACGAAGACTCCCAGGCCGGCGACGCCGAGGATGACCGTGCTCCACCGACTGCGCTCGATCAGCGCCCAGGCGACAGCGGCCACAGGAACCAGGATGGCGCTGACCAGATAGGTGTAGAACTCAAGCAGGCTTCCGGTGGCGGTGTTGCCGGTGAACGGCGCGATGACGGCCACAACGAGCTGCACGATCAACAGCAGCTCCACGAGCGCGGTGGCGCCCATGGTGAGGTCGGTTGGCTTGCGACCGGCCAGTCCGAGGGCGACGCAGAGCAGGCCGGCGACTCCGGCGACTCCGAGCTGGAGCCAGGTGAACCACTCGATCATTCGGTGGCCTCCGAGGCCTCGTCGGGCGGGAAGTTGATCACGGACTTGGCATGGCCACCGCGGTATTCGACCAGGCCGATCAGGCGCCCATCCGGCGCGACCGCGGCGACGGGCCCGGCGGCGCCGTCCATTCGGGATGCGGCGTCCACGGCGATGCTCTTGCCGTGGCCGAGGTCGATGGCCTGCTGCTCGGTGAGGTCCAGGCGTGCGAGGAGCCGAGTGGCGGCATCCGCCGGGCCGATCAGCCCGGCCGCAACGTCAAGCTCGGCCAGCGCCTGGGCCGCGTCGATCTGGAACGGGCCGATCCGGGTGCGGCGCAGGCTGGTGAGGTGGCCGCCGACCGCGAGAGCCGCGCCGAGGTCGCGGGCGAGCGCCCGGATGTAGGTGCCCGAGGAGCATTCCACCCGCACTGTGAGGTCAAGGAAGCCGTCGGCCGGCGTCGTGGAGAGCAGCTCGAAGGCGCTCACGGTGACGGGCCGGGCCGGCAGATCGACCGCTTCGCCGGCGCGCACCCGGGCGTAGGCTCGCTTGCCGTCGATCTTGATGGCGCTGACGGAGCTCGGCTGCTGCGCGATGTCGCCGGTGAGGGCGCTGATTCCGGCCGCGATGGTTTCCGGCGTGAGCATCGCCACGGCGTCGACGGATGCCCGGGCCAGCTCTTCGCCCTCGGCGTCATCGGTTGTGGTCGCAGCGCCCAGCCGAATGGTCGCCAGGTATTCCTTGTCGAGGCCGACGACGTAGGTCAGCAGTCGGGTGGAGCTGTTGATGCCGAGGATCAGCAGGCCGGTGGCCATCGGGTCCAGCGTGCCGGCGTGGCCGACCTTGCGGGTGCCGGCCAGGCGGCGGGTGCGGGCAACGGCGTCGTGGCTGGTCCAGCCCTGGGGCTTGTCGACCAGGATCAGGCCGCTCGCGGTGGCGCCGACCTTCTGCTGCGCTGCCTGCTCTACTTCATTCACTCTTGACATGGTATCCGGCCCCGACGAGGAGTCCGCCTCCGGCACCCGGGGCTCAGGGCTGCCACGGCCGCGACCTAGGCTGGGCAGATGAAGATTGCAGTGATCGGGGCCGGCGCCCTCGGCGGCACGTTCGCGACCCTGCTGGCTCGGGCGGGGCACACGGTGACCGTGACAGCGCGGGGGCCGGCGCTGGCGGCGATCCGGGCCGAGGGGATTTCACTGACCGGTGCCTTCGGAGCGGCGCGGCAGCATCCCGTCGCGCTCGAACGCCTGGTCGAGACCCCACAGCTGACGCTGGTGTGCACCAAAGCCCAGGATGCCGCCGCCGCCATCGGCGACAACGCCGCCGTGCTCGACGGATCCCCCCTGATCGTCGTGCAGAACGGCCTCGACGGCGTGCGGACTGCCAGCAGGCTGCTGCCCCGCTCGGACTGCTTCGGCGCTCTGTCGATCATTGCTGCGAACTACGCCGCTCCCGGCCAAGTGACGATCACCACGGCCGCGCCTACCTATCTGGGCCGAGGCTCCGGCGTCGCGGATGCGGCCACCAACAGCTGGCGGAACGTGCTCGCCGAGGCCGCGCCCACCATCGCCCTCGACAACTTCGTTGGCGCCCAGTGGACCAAACTCGTCGTCAATATGCTCAACGCCCTGCCCGCGATCACGGGGATGAGCGTTCAGGATGTCGTCGACCACCCCGGGCTTCGCCGCGTGATGACCGAGAGCATGCGCGAGACCGTGCGGGTCGGCATGAAGCACGGGGTGCGCTTCGGCAGTCTGCAGGGGCTCGGTGACGGGCCTCTGCGTGCGTTCTCCCGGCTGCCGCCGTTGCTCGGCCAGGTGCTGCCATTGAGGCTGCGGTCGCGGATGGGTGACGTGCCCAACCTGGGATCGACGCAGCAGAGCCTGAAGCGTGGCCAGCTCACCGAGGTGGACTATCTCAACGGTGCGGTGGTGCGGGAAGCCGCCCACGTCGGTCTGCGGGTGCCCGTCAATGAGCTGCTGACTGCACTCGTGCATGAGGTCGAGACGCGCGGAGTGCCTCTGGCCACCCACGATGTGCTGGAGCGGTTCGCGGTGCTCCGCCACTGACCGCTGGGCGAACCAGTCAGTCCTGCCCTCAGCAGCTGTCGAGGAACACGCGCCGCGGATCATTCGGGTTACTCAGGTCGACGACGGCCGTCGCGCGGCTGCGCGGACGTACCTCGGCGCGATAGAGCCGGTCGGCGACGGTGTGCTCGTTGGCCATAGTCCCGTCGGTGTCGGTGTCGGTGTCGGTGTCGGTTTCCACCAGGACGCTGTACGACCACAGGTCGCGCAGCTCCTTGCGGTTCAAGTACTCCCCGTCCACAACCAGCGTCGCGTCGGGCGGCCCGGTCAGCCAGACCGGTTCGATCCAGGTGTCCCGGTCGGGGTCGAACGCCAGGGTGACGAAACCGGTGCTCCCGCCCAGCAGAAACGGGTCAAGCAGAACGCGACGCAGCAGCGAGAAATCGTAGAGGTACCGCAGCAGTCGCTCGGGCGATTCCGGCCCGAAGCGCTCCTGCTCGGCACGCGAATGCCGGAAGTCACGCAGCGAGGCCCGGAACACTGGATGCTCCCGCTCATCGAGCACGGCGGCCAGGTCGTCCGCGAAGGCGGCGCGCGCCAGGGCATCCGTGCCGTCCATGGCGACGACTGTGCGGCCGTGACCGTAGACACCGAGAATTTCGGTTGCGAGGTCCCGCAGGAACTCGATCCGGGGAGTGGAGACAAGCTTCATTATTCGAGCCTAGGTTAGAACGGTGCATCCCGACGTCGACTCCCCCGCCCTCGTCCTGGCCATCAACGCCTGGTTCCGGAGCAATGCCCGCGACCTGCCCTGGCGCCGGAACGGCTTCAGTGCTTGGGGCGTACTGGTGAGCGAGTTCATGCTGCAGCAGACCCCGGTGAACCGCGTGATTCCCCGCCTCGCGGAGTGGCTCGACCGGTGGCCGACCCCGGCCGACCTCGCGATGGTGCCTCCCGGCGAGGCCGTGCGGGCCTGGGCGACGCTCGGCTACCCGCGCCGCGCCCTCTGGCTGCACGCCGCCGCGGTGGAGATCACACAGCGGCACGACGGGGTAGTCCCCTCCGACGTCGACGCCTTACTCGCCCTCAGTGGGGTCGGCGACTACACGGCCCGTGCGGTCGCCGCGTTCGCCTACGGCCTGCGGCATCCGGTCGTCGACACCAACACCCGGCGCGTCATCGCGCGCGCCGTGGCCGGCCAGGCCGAGCCCGCACCGCCCAGCCGCACCCGCGACCTCGACGCCATGAGCGCACTACTTCCTCTCCAGGTGACCGACGCGGCCGTGTTCAACGCCGGCATGATGGAGTTGGGCGCCGTGGTCTGCACCGCCAAGAGGCCGCGCTGCGACGACTGCCCCATCCAGAGCGCCTGCGCGTGGCGCCGGTCCGGCTATCGGCCCTACTCCGGCCCACGCAAGGCCGTGCAGAAGAAGTTTGAAGGTAGCGACAGGCAGGTGCGCGGCCTCATCATGGCCGAGCTGCGCGCGACGCATCGCCCGGTGACGCAGGCCGAAATCACCGGCCTGTGGCCTGACCCCATCCAGCGCGACCGGGCACTGGCCGGCCTGATGAACGACGGTCTCGCCGTTGCCACCGCGCCCGGTGAGTACACCCTGCCCCATGAATAGCCCGTTCGGGCACGGGAAAGGCCCAACCGACCGGTCAGTGGCCGAGGGGTGCTGCTTCTCTACTTCTGCGAATCCGCAGCGCCGGGGACATCGCCGGGAACCTCGGCGTGCAGGCCGACCGTGGGCTCGACCTCGTCGTCGTCATCGCCTTCGTTGTCTTCGTCGCCTTCGTCATCTGCGTCCGCATATTCGCGCGGCTTGACGTACGGGTCCTCGTCACCGGCATACGTTGCCGTGCGCGCCTGCTCCCCAACCTGGGTGTCGCGCTCGCGCGCCTCACGCAGAAGATCGTCGATCAGCGCCGCGTTCTCCGGGATGGCATCCGCGATGAATTCGAGCGACGGCGTCAGGCGGGCGGTGATGTTCTTGCCGACCTCGCTGCGCAGCATCCCGGTGGCAGCCTTCAGCGCTGCTGCGCTGTCGGACCGTTCCTCCGCGGAACCGTAGACCGTGTAGAACACCGAGGCGTGCTGAAGATCGCCGGTCACCTTGACGTCGGTGATGGTCACGAAACCGAGTCTCGGGTCGCGGAGACCGCGCTCGATGCGCTTGGCCACGATGACCTTGATGCGGTCGGCCATTTTCCTGGCGCGTGCCGGATCTGCCATTGTCTTACTCCTATTTTCAAAAAACCATGGAGGGTGCGGGCACCGCCGCGTTCCCGTTGAGGAACTCGAGCGAAACCCGCACCCATCATCCGTTGGTCGTTAGACCCGCGGCTTTTCCTTCATTTCGATCGTCTCGATCTCGTCACCGATCTGGATGTCGTTGAACTTGCCGAGACCGATACCGGCCTCGAAGTCCGTACGAACCTCGGTGACGTCGTCCTTGAACCGGCGCAGCGACTCAATGCCCAGGTTGTCTCCCACGACGATGCCGTTGCGGATGACCCGCGCCTTGGCGTTCCTCGTGATGACACCCGAGCGAACGATGACACCGGCGACGTTTCCGAACTTGGACGAGCTGAACACCTCGCGGATCTCGGCGACACCACTCTGCACCTCTTCGAACTCGGGCTTGAGCATTCCCTTGAGG
>JBBQDC010000132.1:0-6916 GCA_038319305.1 Actinomycetales bacterium
CCCTGAACGACCCGGGCGATGATCAGCTGCAGGTCGTTCTGGGCGAGCCCGCAGGCGAGGCTGGCCACGGTGAACAGCGCGAGCCCGGTGAAGAAGACCCACTTGTGGCCGATGCGGTCGCCGAGGCGCCCCGCCGGGATCAGCGCGATGCCGAAGGCGAGCGCATAGCCGGAGATGATCCAGGAGAGCGTGGCTTCCGAGGCGTCGAGGCTGGTACGGATGGTCGGAAGCGCCACATTCACGATCGTGGTGTCGAGCAGCGCCATGAACATGCCGGCCAGCAGCACGATGAGGGCCTGCCAGGCACGCCGCGGGATGACAACAGGGGTGGGCCGAAGCTCCGGGCTGGAATCGGTCATGACATGATCCTCTCGCGGTTCCGGCCGCGTCAGGCTCGGCGGCGCCAAACACAAAACCCCCACTCCGCAGAGTGAGGGTCTTGTATATCTGTCGGGGTAACAGGATTTGAACCTGCGACCTCGTCGTCCCGAACGACGCGCGCTACCAAGCTGCGCCATACCCCGATGGCCCGTAAGCCTTGTCAAGTATAACCCCCCGGATGCCCTACCTCGACCATCCGACGGTCACGCCCGGCGAGACCCTTACGCCGCCGTCAGCGTCAGCAAGGTTGCTTCCGGGGCGCAGGAGAACCGCACCGGAGCGTAAATCGACGTGCCGAGCCCCGCGGAAACGTTCAGGTACGACGTGTGCAGGCCGGAGTCCCAGAGGCTGAGCCCCTTGACCTGCTGGCGGGGAATGTCGCAGTTGGTGACGAGGGCACCGTAGCCGGGCACGCACACCTGCCCACCGTGGGTGTGCCCGGCCAGGATCAGCTGGGCACCGTGGTTGACGAACGAGTTCAGCACGCGCTGATATGGGGCGTGGGCCACACCGATGGTGAGCGTCGATCGCGGCGCGGAGGCCTCCTCGGGGTCAGGCCAGTGCTCCTCCGACAGCGGGTCACTCGCGCGCAGGTCGTCGATGGCCCGGGTGATCAGGTCGAGGCGGTCAAGCCCGATGTGCGGGTCGTCCACCCCGAATAGCTCCAGGTGGGTGCCGTTGATGTCTAGCGCCGCCGCCGCATTGTCGAGGTCGATCCAGCCGAGACCGGCGAACACGCGGTGCAGATGATCGATATCGAGCTTCTGGTGCAGCGCGGCGCGAAGCATCGACGGGGCGCCGAAATACCCCATCGGGTTCTTCAGCTGCGGCCCGTAGTAGTCATTCGACCCGTTGACGAAGATGCCCGGGATGCCGCGGAACGGTTCCAGGGCGCGCTCGATCCCGGAGATCCCGTCGGCGTGACCGAGGTTGTCGCCGGTGTTCACGATCAGGTCCGGCTCGAGGTCGGCCAGGCCGCGCACCCAGTCCTGCTTGTCCCGCTGCCACGGCGCCATGTGCAGGTCGGAGAGGTGCAGCACCTTGATGGGAGCGGAACCCGGCGCGAGCACCGGAACCGGAACCTCACGCAGGGTGAACATGCGGCGCTCCACAAGGGAGCCCCAGGCGAACGCGGCGACCCCGGCCGCGGCTACCAGCCCGGCGCCGACGGCCAGGGAGGTGCCTGCGGAGCTGGCCCGGGTCATCCGTTGCCCTCACCGTTCTTGTCGGGCTTCGCGTCGGGGGCAAGCTTGCCGATCACGATTGTGACCACGCTCCCCGTTGCGGCGCCGGTGCCTGCGGCGGGCGTCATCGAGATCACCTTGCCCTCCTGTTGTGGATCGGTCACGTCCTGGTCTTTCTTGTCGAGGCTGAAGCCCTGCAGGGTGGATTTGGCGTCGGCCTCGGTCTTGCCGACAACGTCGGGCACGATCTTGAGAGTGCCGTTGCTGGAGTAGATGGTCACGGTCGAGCCGCGGCTGGCGCTGGAGCCGGTGCCCGGTTCGGTGCGGGCCACGGTGCCGGCGGGCATCTCGGAGTCGGTGGCTCCGCCGTCGACCACGTCGAAGCCGGCCGAGTTCAGCGTAGAGGTGGCGGCGCTCATCGACTTGCCGCGCAGGTCGGGGATCGGAATCTGAACGGCCTGCAGCACCTTGTTGGATGCCTCGGCGAACGCGTCTCCACCGTACTTCGCATTCGCGACGCTCATCACCTCCGGCCACATGCGGTGACGGGCGGTGGCGGCCGTGCCGCCCTCCCAATCGTCTACCAGGCGCTGGTTGATGTCGCCGGTGACGCTGACGACGCCGACCACGGTGGCAACCTTGCTGCTGGCGCCGCTCATCCAGGTGTCCTTATTGCCGTCCGTGGTTCCGGTCTTGCCGATCATCGGCACTCGAGGGGAGGTGGCGGCATGCGAGGCTCGCGCTGTTCCCTCCGTCATCACCTTCTGCATCGCGTAGGTCATGCCGGCGTCGACCTCAGGGGTGACCGCCTGGGTGCACTTGGTCTGGGGTGGGGTCATATCGGTGCCGTCGCCGCCGACGATCCGGTCGATCACGATCGGGCTGCAGCTGAGGCCGTCGTTGGCGATGCCGGCGAAGGCGATGGCCATGCTCAGCGGTGCGACCTCGTTCGTGCCGAGCACGGACGATGGTCCCTGTTCGAGCGGCTTGAGGTCGGCGCGGCCTACTCCAAAGGAGTTGGCCATCTTGGAGATGCCGCAGAGGTCAAGTTTTTTGGCCATGCCGATGAAGCCGGTGTTGATGGAGCCGATCGTCGACTGCAGGGCACTGTAGTTGGTGCCGGACTCGTTCGCGTCGTTCTTGGGGTCGAAGACGAAACTCTGGTTGCCCTCACAGCTGTTCTTGAAGATGCCCCAGTCGCTCTTGCGGCGGGAATCGACGCGTTCGTTGAGCGTGTGCCCCTGGGTCAGCCACTCGGCCAGGGTGAAGACCTTGTAGGTTGAGCCGGGCTGGAACCCCAGCGAGCCACCGTCGTTGTAGTTGGTGTTGTAGTTGATGCCTGTGTAGTCCTTGTTGTTCTCGGTTACCGCCGGGTCCTGGCTGTAGTCCTTGTTCTGGGTCATGGCCAACACCCGGCCGGTGCCGACCTCGACGCTGGTGATCACGCCACCCACGTCCCAATCCCCGTACTGCTTCGGCACATGCTTCTTCATGGTGGTCTCGGCGGCGGTCTGCAGGTCAAGGTCGAGCGTGGTGTAGATCTCGTAGCCACCACGACGGAAGTTGGCCAGCCTGGTGTCTTCCTCTTCGCCGAAGGTGGGGTCGTTCTGGAGGGTGTTGACGACCAGGTTGCAGAAGTAGGCGCTGCCGCCGGCCGTCTGGCAGCCGGTGCTCGGCTCCGTGATGGTCGGCTCGATCACGGTGGCCAGGGCGGCGTCATAGTCTTCCTGGGTGATCTTCTGGTACTTGAGCATCTCGCCCAGGATGTAGTCGCGGCGTTCCTTGTTGGCCGCATAGCCGTTGGCCACGCCATTGGTTTCGCTCTCCGGGTTGTCGAGCTGGAACTTGACCGGGTTGTTCACGATCGCCACCAGGCTCGCCGCCTGTGCCAGGGACAGGGCGGCGGCGGTGGTGTTGTAGTAATAGTTCGCGGCCGACTCAATGCCATACACCGTGCCGCCGAAACCGGTGATGTTCAGATACTGGCGGAGGATGTCGTCTTTCGCGTACTGCTTCTCCACGCCGATGGCGAGGCGCATCTCCTTGAGCTTGCGGTCGGGGCTGGTCTCCGTGGCTGCGTCGTAGCAGGTCATACGTTTCTCTTGGTCGGGCAGGGCCTCGCACTTCTGCACCAGCACGTTCTTCACATACTGCTGGGTGATCGAGGAGCCACCTCGAGCGGTGCCGGTCGCCACGGTGCTCACGACACCCTTGACGGTGCCTTCGAGGTCGATGCCGCCGTGATCGTAGAAGCGGGGATCCTCACCGGCGATCGTGGCATCCTTCACGAACGGGCTGATCGCATCCCACTCGACTTCCACTCGGTTCTGGTCATAGAAGGAAGCAAGAAGTACGGTGCTGCCGTCGGTGTTGGTCGCGTAGATGTTGCTCTTCTGCGCCAGCTGGTCGATGGCGAGGTAGTCGGGCAGGCTCTCGAACATGTTGATCGTGTTCGTGGCCGTCATGCCGGACAGTGCCAAAGCGGGGGTGACAGCGGCGGCAACGAGAACGCCGGCAACAGCACTCATCCCAACGAAACCGAGGAACCCGCCGAGCGCTCCACTGACCGTACGAATTTTGGCAGACATACACTTGAGACTAAGTGACAAATCTGAAAAACCGCCTGAATCGGAGCCTTATGCCTGCCTGGGAGTACCTCACGACGCCGCTGATGATTCACAACACGGCTGCCATATTGAACAACTGGGGCTCGGAGGGATGGGAGCTCGTGCAGGTCGTTCCCGGCCCCGAGGGTGGGCTCGTTGCCTACCTCAAGCGCCCCGTCGCCACCGAAGGAGCCTGAGCCGTGTCGCAGATCGACGCCCGCCTGGCCGAACTCGGCATTGAACTGCCGAGCGTTGTGCCGCCCGTTGCCACCTATGTGCCGGCCGTCGTCTCCGGCTCTCTGGTGTTCACGAGCGGTCAGCTGCCGATGGTGTCGGGTGCCCTGCCGGCCACGGGCAAGGTCGGCGACGGCCATGGGCTCGTGCCGGCCGCCGACGCCCACGACTACGCCCGGCAGTGCGCGCTCAACGCGCTCGCGGCCATCCAGGCCGTGATCGGATCGCTCGACCGCGTCACTCAGGTCGTCAAGGTCACCGGCTTCGTCGCATCCGACCCGTCGTTCACGGGCCAGCCTGGTGTCGTCAACGGTGCGTCCCACGTGCTCGGCGAGATCTTCGGCGACCGGGGCGTGCATGCCCGCTCGGCCGTCGGCGTCGCCGTGCTGCCGCTGGATTCCCCGGTCGAGGTGGAGCTCATCGTCTCCTTCGCCTGACCACACGAAAGCGGGCAGGCCCACTGGGCCTGCCCGCTTTTCTGTGCTTGCTTTGTGTGCCTGCTACTTCAGCGTGGACATGATCGCCGTCATCACCGAGGTGTCGGCCAGCGTGGTCGTGTCGCCGACCTCGCGGCCCTCCGCGACATCCTGCAGCAGACGCCGGATGATCTTGCCCGAGCGCGTCTTGGGCAGCTCGCTCACGATGAAGATCTGGCGGGGCCTGGCGATGGCACCGATCTGCTGGGACACGTGCGCCCGCAGCACGGACTGGATGTCCGCGTGCGAGGACTCCTCCAAGTGGCTGTACTTGATGATGACGAACGCCACCACGGCCTGGCCGGTCGTGTCGTCGTGCGCGCCGACCACGGCCGCCTCTGCGGTCATCGGATGCGCCACCAGCGACGACTCGATCTCGGCCGTCGAGAGACGGTGCCCCGACACGTTCATCACGTCGTCGACCCGGCCGAGCAGCCAGATCTCGCCGTCACGGTCGAGGCGGGCGCCGTCACCGGCGAAGTAGCGCGGGTTCTCCGAACCGAACTTCTCCCAGTACGTCTCCTTGAAACGCTCGGGGTCACCCCAGATGCCGCGCAGCATCGACGGCCACGGTTCGGTCACCACGAGGAGGCCACCGTTGTCGCGGCCGACGTGGTTGCCCTCGTCGTCGAGCACGTCGATCACGACCCCGGGGATCGGGCTCTGCGCTGATCCGGGCTTGGTCGTCGTCACACCGGGCAGGGCGGAGATCATGATCGCCCCGGTCTCGGTCTGCCACCACGTGTCGACCACCGGCGCGACGTTGCCGCCGATGACCTCGCGGTACCACATCCACGCCTCAGGGTTGATGGGCTCGCCCACCGAGCCGAGCAGGCGCAGGCTGGTCAGATCGAAGCCCTGCGGAATCTGGCGCCCCAGCTTCATGAAGGTACGGATGGCCGTGGGCGCCGTGTACAGGATGCTCACCTTGTACTTCTCGACGATTTCCCACCATCGGCCGGGGTGCGGGGTGTCCGGGGTGCCCTCGAACAGCACCTGGGTGGCGCCGTTGGCGAGCGGGCCGTAGACCACGTAGCTGTGGCCGGTGATCCAGCCGACGTCGGCGGTGCACCAGTAGACATCCGTCTCGGGGTGCAGGTCAAACACGTTTTTGTGGGTGAAGGCCGCCTGGGTGAGGTAGCCGCCGGTGGTGTGCAGGATGCCCTTGGGCTTTCCGGTGGTGCCGGACGTGTAGAGGATGAACAGCGGGTTCTCGGCTGGGAAACCCAGCGCCTCGTGCTCTCCCGCGACCGAGGCGAGTTCGTCGTGCCACCACAGGTCGCGGTCGAACCACTCCACGAATCCGTCGGTGCGCTTGACCACGAGCACGTTTCGCACAGTGGTGTCGCCGCTCTCCAGGGCCGCATCGACGGCCGGCTTGAGCGCCGAGGCCTTGCCCTTGCGGTAGCCGCCGTCGGCGGTGATCACGAGCACGGCGCTGGCGTCATCGATGCGCGAGCGGAGGCTCTCGGCGCTGAAACCGCCGAAGATGACGGAGTGCACGGCGCCGATGCGGGCCACGGCGAGCATCGAGATGACGGCTTCGGGGATCATCGGCAGGTAGATCGCGACACGGTCACCGGCAGTGACGCCGAGCTTTATCAGCACATTCGCAGCACGCTTCACGTCGGCGGTGAGCTCGGCGTACGTGATGTCGCGGGAGTCTCCCGGCTCGCCCTCGAAATGCAGTGCGACCCGGTCGCCGTTGCCGGCAAGCACGTGCCGGTCGAGGCAATTCCAGGCCACGTTCAATTCGCCGTCTTCGAACCACTTCGCGAACGGCGGATTCGTCCAGTCCAGCGTTTTCGTGAATGGCTTGTGCCAGTGCAAAAGCTCCCGGGCCTGATCAGCCCAGAATTTCAGGCGGTCGTCCGCGGCGTCCTGATAGATCTGCGACTTGGCGATGGACTGTGCGGCAAACTCCGGCGTCGGCGGGAATCTGCGGGATTCATGGAGAAGGTTATCGATCTTGACGCTCATACGTATGTCGCTCCTTTGCGATGCGCTGCGTGTATCGGGCGCGTATCCCAGCCCC
>JBBQDC010000133.1:0-6891 GCA_038319305.1 Actinomycetales bacterium
TTCGCTACACCCTGACCGCTGTGGGCTTGAGAACGAGGCCCTGGGGACGGACGACGAGCACAAGGATGAGGATGAGGAAGGCGGCGCCGTCCCTCAGGCCGGACCCGACATAGCCGGCCACGTAGGCCTCGATCATGCCGAGCAGGAGAGCCCCGACGATCGCGGCACGGAAGGACACGAAGCCGCCCAGGACGGCAGCGACGAAGCCCTTGAGCCCGAGCAGCACGCCGCCCGACCAGAGCGACAGGTAGATCGGGGAGGCCACCACACCGGCGACCGCCCCGACGAATCCCGCGATCGCGAAGGCCAGCACGGACGCCGCGACGGGAGAGATCCCCACGATGCGCGCCGCGACGGGCTGCTCGGCACACGCCCGCAAAGCCTTGCCCCAGCGGGACTTCTCGTAGAAGAGCACGATTCCCCCACCGACGACGACGAGCGCGCCGATCATCCAGAATTCCTGCGACCGGATGCTCACCCCGCCGATGAGGATGTTGGTTCCCGGGAACAGGGGCACCCCCTTGGCCTCGGGGCCCCAGACCAGCAGCATGATGGCCTGCAGCAGAGTCGAGACGCCGAGGGTCAGGATGATGGACGTGAGCGGAGTCAGCTTCTTCACGCGCGCGATGATCAGCCGTTCCATCGCGATGGCCACGAGGGTCACCGTCAGGATGGCGACCAGGATCGCGAGGAAGAGCGGCATACCCGACGCGGTGAGCCAGGCGGAGCCCAGACCCGCCAGCATCGCGAACTCGCCCTGGGCGATGTTGATGACGTGGCGCACGGTGTACACGGCGATCAGGCCGACGGCGAGCAGGGCGTACACAGATCCCTGTGAAAGCCCTGCCACCGTCAGTTGCAGGAAATCGGTGAACACGATCAGTCCTTGAGGAGGTTCCAGCGACCATCCTCGGCCTCAGCCAGGATGAGGGCCGAGGCGTCGAGGCCGGAGTGGTTCTTCGCGGTCATCTTGAAGACTCCCGAAATGCCGGTCCACTGTGCGGTTTCGAGTTCGTCGCGCAGGGCAGCCGGGTCGGTTCCGGCGGCCTCGATCGCGTTGACGGCGATGTGCCAGGCGTCGAAAGCGTGGCCGGCGAAACCGGAGGGCTGCTCGCCGTACGCCTCGTTGTAGTCCGCCTTGAACTGTTCGATGACCGTGCGCTGGGGGTTGTCGGCTGCCAGCTGGTCGGCGACGAGCAGGCGTCCCATCGGGGCAACGACGCCGTTGGCGGCGTCACCGGCGGCGTCGAAGAAGGCCTGGTTCGAAATGCCGTGGGAGTGGTAGACCGGCTTGTTTACGCTGAGCTGCACATAGGCCTTCTGGGCCAGTCCGGCGGAGGGGTTGATGCCCCAGATGATGACGGCGTCGGCGTCCGAGCCGCGCACGTTGGTCATCTGCGGGGTGAAGTCGGTCGCGCTCGGCTCGAAGGACTCCGTCATGACGAGGGTGATGCCGCGCTCGGCGCCGAGCTCGGTGATGTAGTCTGCGACCCCTTCACCGAATCCGGTGGCGTCGCGCACGAGTGCCAGCTTGGTGTAGCCCTTGGCCTCGGCGTCGTCGAGGATGCGCTCCAGCACAACCACGTCGTTCTGTGCGGTCTTGAAGACCCACTCTGAGCCCTTGACGATGGCAACGTTGGCAGCAACGGAGATCATCGGGATTTTCGCGGCTTCCGCGATGGGGCGCATGGCCAGGCTGGGCCCGGTGCGGGACGCGCCGATGATGAGGTCGACCTTGTCGCTCTCGATCAGCTTGCTGGTGGCCTTGGCCGCGCCGTCCTCGGTCGACTGGTTGTCGATGATGGTGAGCTCGACGTCGCGGCCGCCGATGCCCCCGTCGGCGTTGAGCTGCTTGGCCAGCATGGTGAGCGTGTTCTGCTCCGGGACGCCGAGGCTGGCACCGACGCCGGTGACGTCGAGAACGGCACCGATCTTGATCGGGCCGGCTTCCGCGGCAGGGTCGGCGTCGGCCGTTCCCCCCAGGTTCGAGTTGCTGCATCCGGACAGCGCAAGGGCTGTGATCACGGCAATCGGCGCGATGAAACGCAGACGAGACTTCTTCATTGGAATCTCCTTCAAAGGGACAGATAATTAGTGACCGACTGGTCGTTCACTAATTCAGGTGTGGCCCTGACAGTACCGTGGCACCCGCGAGGTAGGCAAGAGCCCGTCGGCAGCCATTCGTAACGAGTGGGTGACGGTGCGGTCAGAGATCGGTCAGAGTCTGGTCGGAGCACGGATGCGGCCGGCAACCGGGCAGATCAGGCCAGCGCGAGCATTCCGGCCGCGGTGAGGGCGAGCGCGAGACCCAGCCACTGCACGGGCGCGATGCGTTCTTTGAGCACCAGGGCGGCGAGCAGGATTGTCCCGGCCGGGTACATGGCCGTGAGCACGCTCATCACGCTGAGGTCGCCGGCGCGCATACCGAGCAGCATCAGCACGTTCGCCACGACGTCAACCACACCGCAGGCCACGGCCAGCCGGAGGCCGATGGCGAGCGTCGAGCGTGGGGTTCGCGTGGCATCCGTCGCCGGGCCCAACGAGCCCGCGCTCGCGGCCGAGCCTGCCGGAATCGTCGCCGTCGCCGACGAGGCAGGCAGGAGTGCCCGCCGCCGCAGCGAGACCAGGGCGAGCAGCCCAACCACGGAGAACATGATGGTCGCATTCACACCGCGGTTCAGCACCAACGGCACGAGCCCGCTGTCAGCCGGAGTCAGGTCGATCATGACCATGAAGGCACCGATCATGGTGCCGGAGCCGAGGGCCATCAGTGCGCCGAGCAGGCTCGGCCGCACGGCGCCGCGCTCGGGCACGAAACCCACGAGCACCACCGCCACGAGGGCCAGGCCCAGCGCCCAGTAGCCGATCGGGGCGAGCCGGTCGCCGCCGGCCAGTCCTACCGTCATTGGCACGACGGCCGACACCACGGCCGTGAGCGGCGAGAGGATGCTCATCGGACCGATCGCGAGACAGGCATACAGCAGCGAGATCGCGATCGCGCCACTGACCCCGGACAGAGCACCCCACAGCACGGCCGTGGGCGACCAGACCCCCGCCACGAACGGGAGGGCGAGCAGCAGGGCCACGAGTCCGGATGCCGCGGCGACGGCCGTCACGAGCAGAGAACTCATGCGCTTGGCCGCGAGCCCGCCGAGGAAGTCGGCACTCCCAAAAATGATCGCGCCGGTGAGGCCGAGGACCGCGGTAAGCATAGAAGCTCAGCTTAGCGAGTGGCCGGTATCCTGAAACCTGTGACTTAGTGGCGGAGGGGATCCACAACGTATTGGAGAGGCAGATCAGCGTGACGCGAGGTAACACGGAACGGCGTTGGTCACTTCGTGCGCTGGGCGGTGCCGCCGTTGTCGTCGCGGCGCTGGGTGGCGCCGCCGCACCGGCGTCGGCCCACAACTCCCCGATCGGGTCTTCCCCGGCAGAGGGCGCCGTGGTCACCGAGCAGCCGTCGCTGTTCACCGTGACGACGAACGACGCCCTGCTCGACTTCGGCGGCGGGGGAGCCGGTAGCGGCATGCTGATCAGCGGACCCTCCGATGCGGCCACGCCGCTCTACTACGGTGATGGCTGCATCAGCGTGCTCGACTCGACCGTCGAGACAGCGGCCCAGCTGGGCCAGCCGGGTGAATACACCGTGACTTGGCAGGTGGTCTCGACCGACGGGCATCCGGTGTCCGGCGACTTCGCCTTCACCTGGCAGCCGGCCGCTGGGCAGGAAACGGCCGAGGGGTCCCCGGTCAAGCCGGTCTGCGCCGACACCGCTGGCGCCGCCACGGATGCCGCTGCCACGGATGCCGCCGACGCGGCGGCCGGCACCGACGCCGGCACTGACGCCGGCACCGCTGCCCCTACCGGAGCCGGGCTCGCCGACGCCGCCTGGATCACCGCCGCCCTCGGCGCCGTGCTCCTCGCCGCGGCCGGCACGCTCCTCACCGTCCGCCGTCGGCGCAACCGTGTCGGAGGGCGCAGGTAGAGTTGCCGGGTGAGTTGGAACGCCGAAGTACCGTGGGATCCTGACGAGTTCGAACCACCGGACGAGTTCGATGCCCCGCCGCCGCCCGACGGCTATGCCGGCGGAGCCACGGAGTGGAACCCTGCCTCGCCCAGCGCAGGCGGCGCATCCGCCCAGCGCGTGCCTACAAGTCCGCCCCGCCGCGCCACCGCGAAGTTCGCGACCGCCGCCGAGGCTCTGCACACAGTCTTCGGCTACGACTCCTTCCGCGGCGAGCAGGCCGCGATCATCGACCACGTCATCAGTGGCAACGACGCGGTCGTGCTGATGCCCACCGGTGGCGGCAAGAGCCTCTGCTACCAGATCCCCTCGCTCGTGCGGGAGGGCACCGGCATCGTCATCTCGCCCCTGATCGCCCTCATGCAAGACCAGGTCGACGCCCTCACCGCCGTGGGCGTGCGCGCCGCGTTCCTCAACTCCAGCCAGGACTCCGCCGCCCGCGGCCAGGTCGAGCGCGATTACCTGGCCGGCAACCTGGACCTGCTCTACGTGGCCCCGGAGCGTCTCTCCTCCGAGGCCACCAAACGCTTCCTTGACCGGGGTACCATCGCCCTGTTCGCCATCGACGAGGCCCACTGTGTGTCGCAGTGGGGGCATGACTTCCGGCCCGACTACCTGGCCCTGTCCGAACTGGCCGACCGTTGGCCCGACGTGCCCCGCATCGCCCTCACCGCCACGGCGACCGATGCCACCCACAAAGAGATCACGACCCGCCTGCAGATGGGCGACGCCCGGCACTTCGTCGCCAGTTTCGACCGGCCCAACATCCAGTACCGCATCGTCGGTAAGGCCGAGCCGCGCAAGCAACTGCTGGCCTTCATCAAGGCCGAGCACCCCACGGATGCCGGCATCGTCTACGCCCTCAGCCGCAAGACCGTCGAGGCAACCGCGGACTTCCTGCGCCAGAACGGGCTGAACGCCCTTCCCTACCATGCGGGCCTCGACCAGGGCCTGCGCGCCCGCACCCAGTCCAGGTTCCTCCGTGAGGAGGGCGTCATCATCGTCGCCACGATCGCCTTCGGCATGGGCATCGACAAGCCGGATGTGCGCTTCGTCGCCCACATCGACCTGCCCAAGTCCGTCGAGGGTTATTACCAGGAGACCGGCCGCGCCGGCCGCGACGGCCTGCCCTCCACCGGCTGGCTCACCTACGGCCTGCAGGACGTCGTGCAGCAGCGCCGCATGATCGACGAGTCTCCCGGCGACCTCGGCCACCGGCGCAAGCTGTCCGCCCACCTCGACGCCATGCTTGCCCTCTGCGAGACCGTGAGCTGCCGCCGGGTTAACCTGCTGCGCTACTTCGGCCAGTCGAGCGAGCCCTGCGGCAACTGCGACACCTGCCTTGAGCCGCCCATCGGCTGGGACGGCACCGTCCCGGCCCAGAAGCTGCTCTCCACCGTGGTGCGCCTGCTGCGCGAGCGCAACCAGCGCTTCGGTGCCGGCCAGCTCATCGACATCCTGCGCGGCAAGGTGACACCGCGCACCACCCAGCACAGTCACGACCAGCTGGCCACCTGGGGCATCGGAGCCGATCTCAGTGATCAGCAGTGGCGCGGCGTCGTGCGGCAGCTCCTGGCCCAGGGCTTTTTGGCCACCTCCGGCGAATACGGCACTCTGGTGCTCACGGATGCCGCCGCGGAGGTCCTCGCGGGCCGCCGCACCGTCGAACTCCGCACCGAGCCCGAACGCGCCGCCAGGCCGGCGGCCGGGGCGCGCAAGAGCGCCGCGAAGGCGGCCGCGGCCGACCTCAGCCCCGAACAGGAGACCCTGTTCGAGGCGCTGCGGGTCTGGCGCGGAGCGCAGTCGAAGGAACAGGGCGTGCCGGCCTACATCATCTTCGGTGACGCGACCCTGCTGGCGATCGCCGCGACGAAGCCGGCCACGCTGGCCGACCTCGACGGCATCTCCGGCGTCGGTGCCAAGAAGCTCGACGCCTACGGCCCTGCCCTCCTCGAGGTCGTCGCCGCCGGAACCTGACGTAACTGACGTAACGGACGCGTCCCAGTCCCGACGTTTGCCGCAACCGGCGTCACCCCCTCGAGCAGGGTAGAACTGAGTCATGGATTGGACCGAGTACTTCGACGCACAGGCCGGCCGCCCCCCGCGTTCGGTGCTGCTGCGCACGCTCCAGCTGCGCGCCGAAACCGAAACCGACGCCCCCGGAACCACTCTCCCGGGCACCGCGATCGACCTGGGTTGCGGTGAGGGCACCGAGACCCGGCACCTGCTCGCCGCCGGCTGGACCGTGCACGCGTTCGACGCCGACCCGGGCTCCGAGGCCAGGGTCCGATCCAGCCTCGGCGACGCCGACCAGGCCCGCCTGACCTTCCATCACTCTCGCTACGAGGAACTCCCCCAACTTCCCGCGGCAGACCTGGTCTACGCGGGCTTCTCTCTCCCGTTCTGCGACCCGGCGGCGTTCCCAGGTCTCTGGGCGCGCATCCGCGGGGCGCTGGCGCCCGGCGCCTGGTTCGCCGGCGAACTCTTCGGCCCGCACGACGACTGGGCCGATCGCTCCGATATGAACTTCCACGATCGTGGCCAGGTCGCGGTGCTCCTCGCCGGACTGCACGTCGTCGGCCTGGTCGAAGAGGACCGCCCCGGTCAGTCCGCGTTCGGTCCCCGCCACTGGCACCTCTTCCACGTCATCGCGCAGACCCTGCCCGCTACCTCGGTGCGGGCAGTCCCCATTTGTGGGTAAGGGCGCCGCAAGACCCGTTACCGCTGTGGAAACCTACAAGACGGATGCCGAGCGAAGCATGCTTTGTTGTAGGCCCGTCACGCACTATTTCCGCGCTTCGCACGAGCAACCTAGCGTGTAAGAAAATTTCGAGTTCGCGCGAAGACGAAGGACCAATGATGGTTGA
>JBBQDC010000134.1:0-6814 GCA_038319305.1 Actinomycetales bacterium
GCATCGAGTACCGGCGAGACCGACCGGGGGTGCGGTCGGGACTCACCAGTCCCAGGCGATCGTATTGGCGCAGGGTTTGCGGGTGCATGCCCGCAAGCTCAGCGGCCATCGAGATCACGAAAACCCGGGTGTTCTCGTCCACCGTCAGTCTCTCGCCTTCGCGAGGAGCTCGTCGCGCGGATTCTCCTTCGGCAGTGCTTCCGCGAAGGCCGCGAGTTTCTCCTCGGCGTCTTTCGACAGATGTGACGGAACGGCAACCTGCACCTCCGCCAGCAAATCCCCGGTGCCCTTGGGCGTCACGACGCCGCGCCCCTTGACACGCAGCACGCGTCCACTCGGGGTGCCCGGGGCGATGCGCAGTTTGACGGGCGCTCCACCCAACGTCGGGACCTCGATCGTTGCGCCGAGGGCTGCCTCCACGAACGTGACCGGCACGGAGACCCGCAGATTCAGGCCGTCGCGTTCGAAGACCGGATGCTTACGCACGTTCACCGTGAGCACGATGTCGCCGGATTCGCCGCCGTCGGGGCTGTGCTGCCCCTGGCCGCGGAGCTTGATCTTCTGCCCGTCGGCAACTCCGGCCGGGATCTTCACCTTGATAGCTCGGCCATCCTGCGTCTGCAGGGTGATCTGATCACCGTGCGTGGCCGTGATGAAATCAACCGTTGTCGACGCGATCACGTCGCGGCCGCGAGTCGGTCCGCCGTAGCCGCGATATCCGCCGCTTGAGGTGCCGAATCCGCCGCCACCCTGACCGCGGCCGAACATGCCGCCGAGGAGGTCGTCGAAACCGCCCTGCTCATAGGAGTAGCCGGGCTGTTGCTGCCGCGCTCCCCCACCGAACATGCCACCGAAGACATCGTCGAAGCCTCCGGCCTGGCCGCCACCGGGGCGCGGGGCGGTGAAGCGAGCTCCACCACCCATCGCGCGCACGGCATCGTATTCTTTGCGTTGCGCAGGGTCACCGATCACCGAGTGTGCCTCGCTGATCTCCTTGAACTTCGCTTCGGCCGCAGGGTTGCCCGGATTGGAGTCCGGGTGGTACTTGCGGGCGAGTTTGCGATAGGCCTTCTTCAGCTCAGCCGGGGTCACATCTTTCGATACGCCCAGGACCTTGTAGAAGTCCTTCTCAAACCAATCCTGGCTAGCCATCGCTCGGTACCTGCACGACGACCTTGGCCACGCGCAGGAGCGACGAGCCCAGGAAGTAGCCGGTCTCGATCACGTCTCCGACGGTGTCTGATTCGACGTCGGCGGTGGGCAGCTGGAAGATCGCCTCGTGGATGGTCGGATCGAATGGTTCGCCGACGGTACCGAAGGGCTTTACGCCCAGGCGCTCGACGCTCAACCGCAGTTTCGCGGCGATCGTGCTGAACGCCGAGTCTTCGACCAGGTCGCCGTGCTTCTCAGCGCGGTCGAGGTCGTCGAGCACGGGGATCAGGCCTTTGACGACATCCACGGTGACGCGCTCGCGTTCGACTTCGCGGTTCGCCTCGGTGCGCCGACGGTAGTTGGCGTACTCCGCGGTGACCCGCTTGAGGTCGGCGAGATGCTCGCTCGTGGGCTCGTCGACCTCGCGCGTGGCGGCATCCAGGATGTCCTGAACCGTCAGCTCGTCTTCTTCGATACCCTCGGCGGATGCCTCGTCGGTGTCCTCGACGCGTGCGTCTTCTGCTTCCGCGTCGGCCCCAGGGGTACCCTCAGCGGGTGCCCCTGCGTCAAACGGCTCGTCCTCAGCACGATTTTTGTCGTCTGCCATTACTTCTTCGCTTCGTCTTCGTCGTCGACAACCTCGGCGTCGACCACGTCTTCGTCGGGGCCGGCCGCGTCGGCGGTGGGCTCGGAGTCGGCCGGAGCGCCGGCCGCGGCATCCGCCTGGCTGGTCTTGTAGATGGCCTCGCCGAGCTTGCCCTGACTCTCGTTGAGCTTGTCGAAGGCGGCCTTCACTGCATCGTCGTCGTCGCCGACGAGCGCGGACTTGAGGGCGTCGACGTCGGCCTGCACCTCGGACTTGACGTCTTCGGGTAGCTTCTCGTCGTTCTCCTTGATCAGCTTCTCGATCGAGTAGGCGAGCTGCTCGGCCGTGTTGCGGGTCTCGGCTGCCTCACGGCGGCGCTTGTCCTCGGCGGCGTGCTCTTCGCCCTCACGCACCATGCGCTCGATGTCTTCCTTCGCGAGCGAGGATCCGCCCGTGATGGTCATCGACTGCTCCTTGCCGGTGCCCTTGTCCTTGGCGGACACGTGCACGATGCCGTTGGCGTCGAGGTCGAAGGTGACCTCCACCTGTGGGATTCCGCGCGGGGCCGGCGCGATGCCGGTCAGCTCGAACGTGCCGAGGTTCTTGTTGTCGCGGGTGAACTCGCGCTCGCCCTGGAAGACCTGGATCGCAACGGATGGCTGGTTGTCGTCGGCCGTGGTGAAGGTCTCGCTGCGCTTGGTCGGGATGGCCGTGTTGCGCTCGATGAGGCGTGTCATGATGCCGCCCTTGGTCTCGATGCCGAGGCTCAGGGGGGTGACGTCGATGAGCAGAACGTCCTTGCGCTCGCCCTTCAGTACGCCGGCCTGCAGTGCGGCGCCGACGGCGACGACCTCGTCCGGGTTGACGCCCTTGTTCGGGTCCTTGCCACCGGTCTCGGCCTTGACCAGCTCGTAGACGGCAGGCATACGGGTGGAGCCACCGACGAGAACGACGTGGGCGATGTCTTCCACCTTGACGCCAGCTTCACGGATGACGTCCTGGAACGGCTTCTTCGTGCGGTCGAGCAGGTCTTCGGTCATCTTCTCGAACTGGGCGCGGGTGAGCGTCTCGTCGAGGTTGGCCGGGCCATTCTCGGTCAGGGAGAGGTACGGCAGCTGGATGCTCGTCGACATGCTGCTGGAGAGTTCCTTCTTGGCCTGCTCGGCGGCTTCCTTGAGGCGCTGCTTGGCGATCTTGTCCTTGGAGACGTCGACGCCGGTGGTTTCCTTGAACTTCTTGATCAGGTGGTCCACGATGCGCTGGTCCCAGTCGTCGCCGCCGAGGCGGTTGTCACCGGCGGTGGAGCGCACCTGGATGGTGGAGAAGTCGTCGTCTTTGCCTACCTCGAGGAGGGAGACGTCGAAGGTTCCGCCGCCGAGGTCGAAGACCAGGATGAGCTCGTCTTCCTTGCCGCGGTCGAGGCCGTAGGCCAGAGCGGCCGCGGTGGGCTCGTTGATGATGCGGAGCACGTTCAGACCGGAGATCTCGCCGGCTTCCTTGGTGGCCTGGCGCTCGGCGTCGTTGAAGTACGCGGGAACGGTGATGACGGCATCCGTCACCTTGTCGCCCAGGTATGCCTCAGCGTCGCGCTTGAGCTTGGCCAGGATGCGGGCCGAAACTTCCTGCGGGGTGAACTTCTTGTCGTCGATGGCGACGTTCCAGTCGGTGCCCATGTGGCGCTTGACCGACGAGATGGTGCGGTCGACGTTGGTGACGGCCTGGCGCTTGGCGGTCTCGCCGACCAGCACCTCGCCGTCCTTGGTGAAGGCGACGACGGACGGGGTGGTCCGGAAGCCTTCGGCGTTTGCGATGACGGTGGGTTCTCCACCTTCGAGGACGGCCACCACAGAGTTGGTGGTTCCGAGGTCGATGCCTACTGCACGGGCCATGTGTGCGTTCTCCTTCAAAGTTTGTGCTCAGCCTGATTTTCTCAGAGTTGAGTGGTGATGGCTCAAGTGTGCCAGTGTCTCAAATCGAAAGTCAAGCCACGCACCTGAGAGTTGAGCGTGAGTGACTCAACTTTGAGATTTCATGCGGTTCGATGGTTTTCGGCTACCGCCATCCACTAACCTCAGCGCATGACCGGGATTGCGGAGCAGGGCAGCACGGATGCCCAGGTGCTGCCAGCCAAGACAAGCAAACGCCGCGTAGTGGCCTGGAGCTTCTGGGACTGGGGCTCTGCCGCGTTCAATGCGGTCGTCACCACCTTCGTCTTCACCGTTTACATCACGGGCAGCTCCTTCGGCGACAAAGACGTGATCTCCGCCCAGCTCGGCTGGGCCCTCGCCATCGCCGGTGTGCTGGTGGCCGTGCTCGCCCCGATCACCGGACAGCGCTCGGACACCTCCGGCCGGCGCAAGCTGTGGCTCGGCGTCAACACCTTCATGGTGGTGGGCCTCACAGCCGCGATGTTCTTCGTCGAGGCGTCGCCGAGCTTCCTGCTGCTCGGCCTCGTTCTGGTGGCTGCCGGCAACGTGTTCTTCGAGTTCGCCAGCGTCAACTACAACGCGATGCTGTCTCAGGTCTCGAACGCGCGCACCATCGGCAAGGTCAGCGGCTTCGGCTGGGGCATGGGCTACATCGGCGGCATTGTGCTGCTGCTCATCGTGTACTTCGGTTTCATCAGTCCCGACGTCGGTCTGTTCGGAGTGACCGGTGAGAATGGCCTGTCGGTAAGGGTCACGATGCTGATCGCGGCCGCCTGGTTCGGCCTGTTCGCCCTGCCGGTGCTGTTCGCGGTTCCCGAATACCACTCCCCCGCCGCCGTGCGCCGACCTCGGGTGAGCTTCTTCCGCTCCTACGTGGTGCTTGGGCAGGACATCAAGCGGCTGTGGAAGACCAGCCGCCAGACGGTGTACTTCCTCATCGCGAGCGCGATCTTCCGTGACGGCCTGGCCGGGGTGTTCACCTTCGGAGGGGTGCTCGCGGCATCCGTCTTCGGCTTCTCGCCCGGCGAGGTGATCATTTTCGCGATCGCCGCGAATGTCGTCGCGGGCGTGGCCACCATCATCGCCGGCGCGCTCGACGATCGGCTCGGCGCGAAGCCGATCATCGTGACCGCACTGATCGGGCTCATCGTCTTCGGCAGCATCGTGTTTCTGCTGCACGACGGCGGCCAGATCGTGTTCTGGACCGCCGGCCTGGCCCTCACGCTCTTCGTTGGGCCGGCCCAGTCGGCCAGTCGTACCTTCCTGGCCCGCCTGATCCCGGCCGGCCGGGAGGGCGAGGTCTTCGGCCTCTACGCCACGACGGGCCGTGCGGTGAGCTTTCTGGCGCCGACCATGTTCGCCCTGACGGTGACGATCTTCGGCGAAACCTACTGGGGCATCCTGGGACTCATGCTGGTTCTGCTCGTGGGACTGCTCCTGCTGCTGCCGGTGAAGGCACGCCAGAACCAAATCGGCTGAGCTCAACCTGTTTGTTGTCTGGACATTCTCTGAACTCTCGTTTGGGCCGTCCTTCCTTGTCAGGCTTGATTGATGACTACCTTGCAGATCCAGAAAGCCGACCTCCTCAACTCGCTGCACGTCCCCGGGACGCCCCTGATTGTCACGAACGTGTGGGACGCCATCACCGCCATTGTCGTGGCGCAGACGCCCGGCGTGAAGGCCCTCGCAACAGCCTCGCATTCGGTGTCGAATGCGCGCGGGGTGCAAGACGGCGAAGGGCTCAAGGTGAACGAGGCCATCGCCGCGGCACGCCTGATCGTCGACGCGGTGGATTTGCCGGTGTCGGTCGATTTCGAGAAGGGCTACGCCCAGGACGCCGCGGGGGTGGCCCGCAACGTCCGCCGCCTGATCGAGGAGTCCGGCGCCGTCGGCATCAACCTTGAGGACTCGATCGGAGCGCCGAAGGCTCCCCAATTCGACCTTCCGACCGCGGCCGCGCGGGTGTCGGCCGCCCGCACCGCCGCGGAGGCGACCGGGATCCCGCTCGTGATCAACGCGCGCGTGGACACCCTGGCTGGCGGCGGCGAGTGGAACGAGGCCGTCGTGCGGGCGAACGCGTACCTCGACGCGGGCGCCGATGTGATCTTCTTCCTCGGGCTTGACGACGAGAACAAGGTCAAACGCGCCCTCGACGAGGTCAACGGCCGCATCTCGGTGATCGGGCAGCCGGGCGCCGTGCCGCTGGCCCGCCTCGCCGAGCTCGGCGTCTCCCGGGTCAGCTTCGGCCCGGGATCGCTTGGCTTGACCCTCGCTGCCCTGCAACGCTCCGCATCCCAGCTCACGGCCCTCGGCGACTACCCCGCCGACCTCGCTTTCCCCTTCGCCCTGTAGCTCGCTCGCCCTGTAGTTCGCTCGGGGTGCCTGCCGCTCCACCCTGCAGCTTCCCGGCTGCGAAGTTTTCCGTTGCGGGAGCCTTCAACGGCATTCCCCCCGGCGAGCGCGCCAGTTGCGCCGCTGCGCCCCTGGCACGCCTGGCGCGCAGCGGCCCTTGTGGCGCGCTCGGCTGAACGCGCAGTGCAGCCGACTAACGGATGCGGGTGGCCTCGTTGTGCTCGACCAGCAACCAGGTGGAACCCTCGTCATTGGAGACCCAGCCCTCCCAGGCGTAGGCGTCGGGCGTGATCGATGCGAAGTTCCAGCGGATCGGGCGGCCGTCGGTGCCGGTGCCGTCCTGGCGCAGGCCGTTGCGGTGCGGGGTCGCGACGAGGTGGCAGTACTCCCCGGATGCCGGGGCGAAGTAGCTGACCCGCCACACGCCGGCGTAGGCGTCGTAGACCCGTAGCGCCGTGGCGACGGTCTCGAACCCGGACGGGTGCGAGTCGCTCGTGACGATCTCGACGTCTTGCACGGCACGCCCGTCGAGCACGAAGTCGACGATCCAGGTGAATTCACGCCCAGTCCACTCGCCGGTCGCCTCATCGAGGCGGGACCCCGTGGCCGCCCACGCGCCGACCAACTGGCCGAATCGGCGCATCCGCCCCGGGTACTCCGGCGTCGGTCCCGGCGCGACGAGCGCCTCGGCAAAGCTGGGCACGGATGTGGTCATAGCCTGATTTTACCGGGCGGGTGTTGCATCCGTATGAACGTCGGTGGTCGAGCCCGTCGAGACGCCCTGCGAGCCTCGGAC
>JBBQDC010000135.1:0-6742 GCA_038319305.1 Actinomycetales bacterium
GACCGGGCGGCCGGCCTCATCCTCGGCACCGCCGCGGGGGACGCCCTCGGTGCCGGCTACGAGTTCGGACCGCCGCTCTCCGACGACACCGTCGTCACGATGAAGGGCGGAGGCGGCTTCGGCTGGGCGCCGGGGGAGTGGACCGACGACACGTCGATGGCCGTGCCGATCCTGCGAATGGTGGCCGCCGGACGGGACCTCCGCGAGGAGGCCGTGCTCGACGAGATCGTCGCGCAGTGGGTCGACTGGGCGATGAAGGCGCCCGACGTGGGGATCCAGCTCGGGGCGATTCTGCGCCGGACCGAGCCCACGGCATCCGCCATTCGGGTCGTGGCGAAGGCGCACCACGACCGCACCGGGCGCAGCGCCGGCAACGGCTCGCTCATGCGCACGGCCCCGGTTGTGCTCGGCTACCTCGACGACCCGACCGGGCTCGCCGAGGCCGCCCGGCTGGTCAGCGACCTCACCCACTTCGAAACGGATGCCGGCGACGCCTGCGTGCTCTGGTGCCTGACCATGCGGCACGCGGTGCTGCACGGCGAGATCGACATTCGTGTTGGGCTGGACGCACTGCCGGCCGCACGCCGCGATCGTTGGGCCGGCCTCATCGCCGAGGCGGAGACCCTGCCGCCGAGCGCGTTCCCGAAGAACGGCTGGGTCGTGCAGGCTGTGCAGGGCGCCTGGTCGGCGATCTCTCGAACCGATCAGAGGGGTGCCTCCCACCTGCGCCTCGCCCTCGAAGCCGCCGTGCGCGGAGGCCGTGACACCGACACCGTTGCCGCCACCGCCGGCGGGTTGCTCGGGGCGCGGTGGGGTGTGTCTGCGGTGCCGGCGGAGTGGCGGCGAGTGATTCACGGCTGGCCGGAGTTGCGCGGGGGAGATCTGGTGCGGCTGGCGGGGGAGGAGGTGCGGGCGCGGGGTCTCGACAGGCTCGACCACCGGGGGGACGCGCGGGTTGATTATTCGTCCTGGGGGGATGTGTCTGCGCTGGTGCGGCATCCGTATGACGACGGCGTCTGGCTGGGCGCGGTCGGCAGCCTCGACGCACTGCCCGCAGAGATCGACGCGGTCGTCTCGCTGTGCCGGGTCGGTACGGCGCAGATCCCGGACCGGATCCGTGCGGAGAACCGGGTGGCGGTCTGGCTGATCGACCAAGCGGGCGCGGGCGAAAATCCGAACCTCGACTTCGTGCTCGCCGACACTGTTGACGCGATCGCGGCCCTTCGAGCCGAGGGGCGAACCGTGCTAGTGCACTGCGTGCAGGCGATGAGCCGCACACCCACGATTGCGGCGCTCTACGCGGCCAGGCACCGGGGGGTTCCGATCGACCGGGCGCTGCGGGACGTGCTGCGAGTGCTGCCACATGCGAACCCGAATCGGGCGTTTCGCGACGCGATGCAGCGGCCGAGTGTGAGTGGATTGTCTTGATTCAACCGGGGGGACCGAACGATGAGTAAAGCAGCGTCGAATAATTCAGGCGACAACTTTGTGAATGGCGTCGATGAGGGCGACGGCGGGGGTGACGGCTACGAGGAGTACAACCCGCCCGCGGATCGATTCCTGACCGCCCAGATGTGGTGGATCGCCAGCGAACTGGTGCGCCGGCATCCGCACCTGCGCATCTCCGGCGTGGAGGTGGACGAGGGCAGTCGGCTGCTGCTCGTGCACGACGAGCAAGACGGTCTGAGTATCCAATGGGACCTTGTTGGCGGCTGTAAATACCTTGTGAACGGTGTCGTGAACAGCATCAGCTGGATCGAGATGATGGCCGCGCTCAGCCCTCACGAGACTCTCAAGCGCATCGAGGTGGCGACCGGGCTCGGTGTGCCGAAGGCGACCTCGGCCACAACGCCGCGGGCGCTCGCCTACCGGGTGATCGCCAGTGCTCTGGCCTCCGCGGTCGACGACCGGCACGAGTGGTACGCGGTGCCCGCGCCGATGCTCGTCGGCGACTCCTGCGACTACTTCGACGAGTTCCCCACCGCCGTGGAGGCACGCACGGCATACGAGGATGCCGCGGACAAACAACTCGAAACGGGTCGCGAGGTCTACTTCTTCCAACCGTTCTGGGCGGTGCTGCGCGACCTCGAGCCGATCGCGATCTTCGACATCGCCGGTGTCGCCCACACGGTCATGGGTGCCATGCCGTTGATGCCGCTCTACGAGGAGATCAACCGCAATCTCACCATCACCACCGCCCGGGTTCTCGGCCCGTACCTGCCCTAAGGAGCAGCCATGACTTTCACCGAACCGACCACCACTGAACCGAACACCACTGAACCGACCCTCGCCGAACCGAAGAAGATCCTCTACATCGACCTCGACAACACGCTCGTGGATTTCCAGAGCGGCATTGACCGGCTCTCCGCGGAGGACCGCGCCACGTACGACGGCCACTACGACGATGCCCCGGGGATCTTTGCGCTGATGGACCCCGTGCCCGGAGCGCTGGAGGCCTACTGCGAGCTCGACGCGCACTTCGACACCTACATCCTCTCGACAGCGCCGTGGCACAACGATTCCGCCTGGAAAGACAAGGTGCTCTGGGTGCGGAAACACCTGGCGCTCACCAGCGAGTCCGCCGCCTACAAACGGTTGATCCTCTCGCACCACAAGAACCTCAACCGCGGCGACTTTCTCGTCGATGACCGGGCGGCCAACGGTGCTGTCGGCTTTGGAGGGGAGTGGCTGCAGTTCGGGCCGGATGCCGCGTTCCCAAGCTGGGCATCCGTCACCGACTACCTGATCGCCGGTGCCGAGCCCTCGCCGCTGCATATCGCAATCGACTTGGCCCGCTCAGCGCATGCCGGGCAGGCTGACAAACTCGGCGTTGCCTATATCCACCACCCGCTCGCCGTGATGAAGCGGGTGCATGGCGACGACGCAAAGATCGTGGCCATGCTGCACGACGTGGTGGAGGACACCCCGGTGACGCTCGATGATCTCGCCCTTCGCGGCTTCGGGCCGCACATCGTTCAGGCAGTGGATGCCATCACGAAGCGCCCGCAGGAACCGCTGGCCGACTCGATGGCCCGCGTGCGCGCGAACCCGCTGGCGCTGATCGTGAAGCTGGCCGACATCTCGCACAACGCCGACCCGAAGCGGCAGAAGGGGTTGTCGGCTGAAGCGCGCAAGCGGCTGACGACCAAGTACGAGGAGTCGGCGCGGCTGCTCGGGACCACGCTTTCACTGGTCCTGGCGCAGCACGTTTCACAGTAGGGCGATTCGTGCTGCATCAATCGATGTGACCTGACGCTATCCGACGACGCGGCGCACGAAATCGGCGGGCCGCAGGACCAGCCTCCCATTCCAGGCTGGGCCCAATCGAAGCAGATCCCGGTCGGAGCTCACGATGATCAGGGCGTCGACCGACGGGTCTTTCGCCAGACTCGCGATGAGGTTGTCTTCGAAGTCGGTGACGCCGTGATCACGCGCCTCCGGTTCGATTACCGCGCCGCCGGAGAACTCGCACATGTCCACAATCAGCGAAATGTATTCGTTGGTCGTCCCCGGCGATTGACCAACATCCCGCATGACACGGGCGACGTTGCGCAGGATGTGAGGTGAGGCGAACAGGGCAAATTTCGAGGCGAATGCCAGTGAAATCGCGTCGGACGAAGGATTGGCCGTGGTCGGTGGGATATCAGGAAGCAGCGGCCAGGAGCCGTCGGCGCCAAGAATGTAGTCGAGGTAGACGTTGACGTCGAAGACGACAGAGGTTCCCGGCGCAAGCGCCATCAGCTCGCGCGCGCTGCCGAGTCCGTTCTGATCAGCTCATGCACCTCGTCAGCCGTGTAGGTGCGACCGCCGCGCTCTTCGCGCGCCCGCTCGCGCAGGGCCTGGGTGCGTTCCAGTCGGAGCCGGGACTGATAGTCACGGACAGCAATACGCAGGAACTCGCTTCGGTTGCCGTGACCAAAGTGCTCGACGACCTCGTCGAGGGCGGGCCGCAGATCGTCGGCTACGGCGATTCCAACTGTCTTGGCCTTTGCCATTGTTGAGGCCTCCCCTCTGTTGCTTATGCGTAGGCAATACTACCAAAAGCAGGATGAAAGTGTTTGTCGTTCAAACAACCGGGTCATCACGGAGGTGCCCAGCCGTGGAGCGACTTCTCGCGCGTCCAAGTTTTGCCTCGTGCTGAGCGCAGGCCAGGCAGGGGCAACTGAGCAATTCATGCGGCCCTGGAATCACTGCGACTCGGGGAAGATCTTCGCAACCGACATAGTCGCGGAAGCTGTATCGCGGGGCGCTGGAGTAGACATACTCGTCATCGAAGACCAGGCGGCCCAACAACTCATACTTGGCCAACGCGCCAGCGGAAGCGATGCGTTCGTCCTCCTGGTGGACCTCGCCCTCAATTCCGGGCCCCATACTCGGCACCATATGCGCCAACACAAAGTAGTGCGGCTTCCACGGGTCGCCGTCCAGCACCGCAGCGAGTTCCGGGACTGCGTCTTCGAGTGACCCGGGCACCTCATCACGCACCTTTCGGGTGAAGAGGAAGCGCAGATCTTCGTCCATGGCCATGACCCAGAGAGCTCGGCGACTTGCTTCATCGGCAAACAGCTCAGGGTAAATAAGTTGCTGAAGGTCGTAGCCGGCTTCAATGATCATGCGCCGACGGTACTGCGTGCGTGAACCTGCTCGACGCGAACGCGTGAAACTGTGGACAAGTCCTGATGGGAGCGAGCTCAGCCAGGCGTTCCGTTGCCTGAGCGACGGGGGAGTGACCCGATCCGGACGCCGCCGCCGCACCGCCAGAGCAGGGCGCCGCCGGGAAATATTGTGCCAGCCGGCGCGTTACCCCTGACATGAAGACCATTGTGTACAGCTAGACCGGTGACCCGTCCGTGCTTCCCGCGGAGCGCGTCTTCTTGCTGCCGGCGAATGCGAGCTTCGACCAGGGCGCGAGCCTGGGGGTGCCGGCGATCACGGCGTACCGCGCGCTGACGGTGGCCGAAGACGGGCCGCGGCGGCTGCACCCGGGAGCCCTGGCCGGCAAGGTCGTGCTCGTGGCCGGGGGAGCTGGTGCGGTCGGGCACGCGGCGATCCAACTGGCGCGGTGGGCGGGGGCATCCGTGGTCACGACCGTGAGTGGTCCGGCGAAGGCGGCGCTGGCGACGGCGGCCGGCGCGCAGCACGTGCTCACCTACACCGACCCGGACGTCGTCGACCAGATCCGGGCGATCGCACCGGAGGGGGTGGACCTGATCGTGGAGGTCGCACCGGCCCAGAATGCGCGGCTCGACCTGGCCGTCATCTGTAATCGGGGGTCGATCGCGGTCTATGCCAACAACGGCGGCGACCAGATGACGCTCGACGTGCGCCAGCACTTCAGCCTCAACGCGCGCTACCAGTTCGTGCTGCTCTACACGGTGGGCGCCGACGTGATCCGGGCGGCGGCCGAGGACATCAACGTCGCCCTCGTCGATGGCGCCCTCGCCGTGGGGGAGGAGGCGGGGTTGCCGCTGCACCGCACCGACCTCGCGCACGCGGCGGATGCGCATGCGCTGGTCGAGAGCGGCGTTGTCGGGACGGTGCTGATCGACGTGTCGGCCGGGTGATCGATCGCCCAGCACCGGCGGCCGACGCCGGCGCCGACGGTCAGTAAGAGCCGGTCAGCACGGTGGGCGTGGCGCCGCTGAGTAGTGCGGCGCTGCCGGAGACGCCGAGGCGACTCGCGCCGGCGTCGAGCATGGCGAGGGCCTCATCGTAGCTGCGCACGCCGCCCGACGCCTTCACCTGGGCTCGGTCGCCCACGGTGCGCTTCATCAGGCGCACGGCGTGCACGGTCGCCCCGCCGGCGGGGTGGAAGCCGGTGGAGGTCTTGACGAAGTCGGCACCCGCGGCCACGGCGGCCTGGCACACGGCGATGATCTCGGCATCCGTCAATGCTGCAGATTCGATGATGACCTTGAGCACCTTCGGTGCCGGGATGCTCGCGCGCACGGCGGCGATATCGGCCTGCACGTCGCCGAAGCGGCCGGCCTCGGCCGCACCGATGTCGATGACCATGTCGATCTCGTCGGCGCCTTGCTCGATAGCGAGAGCGGCCTCGGCGGCCTTGACGACGGTGTGGTGTTTGCCGCTGGGGAAGCCGCAGACGACCGCGACCTTGAGATCGGCGTCGGCGGGGATGCTCAGCGGCAGCATCGACGGCGAGACACAGACGGAGTAGGTGCCGAGCCTGATGGCCTCGGCGATGAGGGCCGTCACGTCTGCGGCGGTGGCCTCGGGCGTGAGCAGGGTGTGGTCGATCTGGCGGGCGACGCTGGCGGCGTTGGGGGAGAGAGAGGTCATGAGGTGCGTCCTTGGTTGGTGGCGAGTTCGGGGGAGCCCTGCGGCGTGGCGGGGTGCCGGTGAGGGTTTCCGGCGCGGCGGCGGTGACCTCATCGAGGTGGATGCCGCGGCGGCGCAGCAATCGGGGCCGCTACCGGACTCGCCGAATTCATCAACGGATACCACGCGGCCATCGAGTCCCACCCAACGATATCAAGCGTCGCCGCGGCCGGCCTCCACGGCTCCGCGGGCCACGGCCGCGCGGGCTCGGAGGGTCGCGGGCGGCACCGGATCGCGGTAAGGCTTCGGCGAACGCTTAGGGCAGGTCGACGATTTGCTTGCCGAGCGGCATGAGCGCGACCGGGATCAGCTTGAAGTTGGCAATCCCGAACGGGATGCCGATGATCGTGATGCAGAGCGCAATGCCTGAGATCAGGTGCTCGAGGGCGATCCACCAGCCAGC
>JBBQDC010000136.1:0-6655 GCA_038319305.1 Actinomycetales bacterium
GAAGACGTCACGAACGAGATGCGTTCCAAGGTCAAGGCCATGTCCTACGGGCTGGCCTACGGGCTCAGCGCCTTCGGACTGTCCCGGCAGCTGCGCATCGACACGAAGGAGGCCAAGCAGCTCATCACCGACTACTTCGCCCGATTCGGCGCGGTGCGGGACTACCTGCGCAATGTGGTCGAACAGGCGAAAATCGATGGCTATACGGCCACCATCTTCGGGCGCCGCCGGCCGTTCCCCGAGCTGCACAGCTCCAACCGGATGGTGCGCGAGAACGCGGAACGCGCTGCCCTGAACGCACCGATCCAGGGCTCGGCCGCCGACATCATGAAGATCGCGATGAACGGGATCGCCGATCACCTGGCGGAGGACGGGCTGCAGTCGCGCATGCTACTGCAGGTGCACGACGAACTGATCTTCGAGGTTGCCTCGGGGGAGTGGGAGGCGCTCCGCCAGGTCGTGACGCACCAGATGGAGACCGCCGCGGACCTCCTCGTGCCGCTCGACGTGCAGGTCGGCCGCGGCGACAACTGGGATGCCGCCGCCCACTAGGCCCCGGCCGGGCTCCTCCCGAACGCGGGAGACGCGGCTCCACCTGCGGTCGATGGCGTGTTCTAGGCTCGGGTCATGACAACCGAAAACCAGCGCACCCCCACGGCGATCGACCGGATCGCCGAGGACTGGGTGGACACCCTCGTTGACATCGACCCGACCGTGGGCACGTACATCGGCCGCACCGCGTCGGACGGCCACTTCGGCGACTATTCCCCGGACGGCCTGGACCGCAGCGTTGAGGCGTCCCGTGACTTCATTGCCCGTCTCGATGCCGCCACGGCCGTCGATGACGTCGACGTCGTCACCCGCACCGACCTGCGCAGCTCGCTCGCTCTCGACGTCGAGAGCGCTGAGGCCGGTCTGCCGTTGCGCGACCTGAACGTGATCGCGTCACCGGCCCAGGGCATCCGGGAGGTTTTCGACCTCATGCCCACCGGAACCGTCGCCAACTGGGACACCGTCTCCGCCCGGCTGCGCGCCCTGCCCGCGGCCATCGACGGCTACATCCAGACCCTGCGCCTCGGCATCGAGCGCGGCAGCATGCCCGCCCGGCGCCAGGTGCAGGAGGTCGT
Organism: Actinomycetales bacterium; assembly: GCA_038319305.1. Lineage (GTDB taxonomy): Bacteria > Actinomycetota > Actinomycetes > Actinomycetales > Microbacteriaceae > Cryobacterium. The sequence continues at coordinate 1,128 of JBBQDC010000136.1, forward strand.
CCTGCAGGCGCGACGCCATGCCGCGAACGACGGCTTCTTCGCCGAGTTCGCGGCCAACGCCAGCCCCGAGACAGGATCGCTTCCGGCCTCGCTGGCCGCAGATCTCGGCACCCGGGCGCGTGCCGCGGCGGCAGCGTACGGCACGTTGGCCGACTTCCTCAGCACTGAGCTTCGGGGCAGGGCTCCCACCCGCGACGCCATTGGCCGTGACCTCTACGCGTTGCAGTCGCGCCGTTTTCTGGGTGCCACCATCGACCTCGACGAAACCTATGAGTGGGGTGTGGAGGAACTGGCCCGGATGGTCACCGAGCAGGAGAGCATCGCCGACCAGATCAAACCGGGCGCGAGCGTGCTCGAGGCCATCGCGTTCCTGGACACTGACCCCAGACGTAAGCTGCACGGAACCGACGCCTTGCAGAAGTGGATGCAGGAGACGAGCGACCGCGCTGTTGCCGAACTCTCGGAATCCCAATTTGACATCCCCGACGAGATCAAGCGCCTTGAGTGCATGATCGCCCCCACCCAGGAAGGAGGCATCTACTACACCGGGCCCACGGACGACTTCTCCCGCCCGGGCCGGATGTGGTGGTCGGTGCCGGTCGGGATCACCGAATTCGACACCTGGCGCGAACTCACCACCGTTTACCACGAAGGTGTGCCGGGCCACCACCTGCAGATCGGCCAGGCCGTCTACAACCGCGCGAAACTCAACACGTGGCGCCGCCAGCTCGCGGGTACCTCGGGTCACGCCGAGGGCTGGGCACTCTATGCGGAGCGATTGATGGAACAGCTCGGCTACCTCGACGACCCTGCCGACCGCCTCGGCATGCTCGACGGACAACGGATGCGCGCCGCCCGCGTCGTGCTCGACATCGGCGTGCACCTGGAGAAGCAGTTGCCCGACGGATCTGGTCCCTGGACCGCCGACTACGCCTTCGATTTTCTCGGCCGCAACGTGAACATGAACGCGAGCTTCGTCACGTTCGAGGTCAACCGCTATCTCGGCTGGCCGGGTCAGGCGCCGTCCTACAAGGTCGGCCAACGAATCTGGGAGGATCTGCGGGACACCTATGCGGAGCGGGAGGGTGACGCGTTCTCGATCAAGGTGTTCCACCGCAAGGCGCTCGACCTCGGCGGGGTCGGTCTGGACACCCTCCGGGCGGCGATGCTCGGGTAGCGTTCGGCGTCGAAAGGCGTACGTTCGAGGAAGAGGAGGCCGACGAGTTGCCGGCCCCACCCGCAAAACGCTAAGGTTGACTGTCACGTTTGTGACGAACTTTCCACTGCCACGTGCGGTGCACGAGAACGAGATTTTCCGTGCGTGGCCCGACCTATGTCCATCCTGGAGCAACTACTACATGACAATCGCAACGACCGAACGGGCACCCAAGCAGGTCGCCATCAACGACATCGGATCTGCTGAAGACTTTCTTGCCGCGGTCGAAAAGACTCTGAAATTCTTCAACGACGGAGACCTCATCGAGGGCACCGTGGTGAAGATCGACCGCGACGAGGTTCTCCTCGATGTGGGCTACAAGACCGAGGGTGTCATTCCCTCCCGCGAACTTTCCATCAAGCACGACGTTGACCCCTCTGAGGTTGTCAAGGTCGGCGACCTGGTTGAGGCCCTCGTTCTTCAGAAGGAAGACAAAGAAGGCCGTCTCATCCTGTCCAAGAAGCGCGCTCAGTACGAGCGTGCATGGGGCGACGTCGAACTGATCAAGGAATCGGATGGCGTTGTCACCGGTTCGGTCATCGAGGTTGTCAAGGGTGGCCTCATCGTGGACATCGGTCTGCGTGGCTTCCTGCCCGCGTCGCTCATCGAGCTTCGCCGCGTTCGCGACCTGACCCCGTACCTGGGTCAGGAGATCGAGGCCAAGATCCTCGAACTCGACAAGAACCGCAACAACGTTGTGCTGTCGCGTCGTGCGCTGCTCGAGCAGACTCAGTCCGAGAGCCGCACCACCTTCCTCAACAACCTTCAGAAGGGACAGGTCCGCAAGGGCGTCGTCTCGTCGATCGTCAACTTCGGTGCGTTCGTCGACCTGGGTGGCGTTGACGGTTTGGTTCACGTCTCCGAACTCAGCTGGAAGCACATTGAGCACGCCAGCGAGGTCGTCGAGGTTGGCCAGGAAGTCACCGTCGAGATCCTCGAGGTCGACCTCGAGCGCGAGCGTGTGTCGCTCTCACTCAAGGCCACGCAGGAAGACCCGTGGCAGGTCTTCGCCCGCACCCACGCCATCGGCCAGGTTGCACCAGGTAAGGTCACCAAGCTCGTTCCGTTCGGCGCGTTTGTTCGCGTTGCCGAGGGCATCGAGGGACTCGTTCACATCTCCGAGCTCTCTGGCAAGCACGTCGAGCTCGCCGAGCAGGTCGTGGCGGTTGGCGACGAGGTCTTCGTCAAGGTCATCGACATCGACCTGGAGCGTCGCCGCATCTCGCTGAGCCTCAAGCAGGCCAACGATGGTGTCGACCCCGAGGGCACCGAGTTCGACCCGGCACTCTACGGGATGCTCACCGAGTACGACGACCAGGGCAACTACAAGTACCCTGAGGGCTTCGACCCGGAGACCAACGAGTGGCGCGAAGGCTTCGAAACCCAGCGCGAGAAGTGGGAGCAGGACTACGCTGCAGCCCAGGCTCGTTGGGAAGCGCACAAGAAGCAGGTTGCGTCCGCGAACGACGAGATCACCGCCGTCAGCGATGTCCCGTCAGCCGCAGGCAACACCTTCTCGAGCGATGCGGCCGGCGCCGGCACACTCGCGGACGACGAGGCCCTCGCAGCACTGCGTGAGAAGCTCTCCAGCTCCAACTAGTAACTCGCACCACCGCACGAAAACAGGCCGGTCCCCTCGGGGGACCGGCCTGTTCGCGTAAACGGGATGCATCGCACCGTGCCAGGGTGTTGCCTTGTTCGGGGCCGGGAACGGTTGTACTCTCTCGCCCAGAAGGCCACACGCCTGCGAAGCGCCCGCCGATACGGGAGCCGTTTCAGCCAATGGATGCAATCATGATGACGACCCCCAGCCGGACCCCACGACTACCGCCGAGATGGTTCATCGTGCTCGCCTGGAAGGTACACCGAGCGTTTTTTCGGGTAACGGGCGGACGTCGTGGACTCTGGCCCGCGCGAGCCCAGCGGTGGGGCGCACTGCGGTTGAGCACGATCGGACGCCGCAGCGGCCAGGAGCGGTCGGTGATCGTCGGCTACTTCGAGGACGGGCCGAACCTGGTCACCCTGGCCATGAACGGCTGGGGCGAAGCAGAACCGGCGTGGTGGCTCAACCTGCAGGCGCACCCTGAGGCGCGTGTCCAACTCACCGACGAAACTCACGCAGTCGTGGCCCACGCGGCCACCGGACAGGAACGAGCACGGTTGTGGGACAGGTGGCGGGTACTTGACCAGGATCTCGATGCCTACGCGCGTCGCCGACCGACAGAGACGGCAGTAGTGGTCCTCGAACGTACAGTGCGGACATGAATCGTGGCCGGATGCCCAGACACCGGGCCGGCGACGACGGGTGCGCCGTCGGCTTCGGCCGGCGAGAGGCCCTCCACAGTCGCAGTCGCAGTCGAGGCCGTAGCATGGCAGGCGTGTATCTGATTGGACTCACCGGCGGGATCGCATCTGGGAAAAGCACCGTGGCCCGGCGCCTCGTCCGGCACGGGGCCGTGCACATCGACGCCGACGACCTCGCCCGCGAGGTCGTCCGGCCCGGCACCTCGGGGCTGGCGAAGATCGCGGCCGCGTTCGGTGACGCCGTCCTGCTGCCTGATGGCAGCCTGAACCGGGCTGCGCTCGGCGCTGTCGTGTTTAGCGACCCGGAGGCGTTGGATCGCCTCAACGCGATCGTGCACCCTGAAGTCAGGGCCCTCTCGAACACCCTGATCCGCAAAGCGGAAACGGATGACCCGAACGCGATCGTCGTCTATGACGTGCCCCTTCTCGTGGAAGCCGGCGTCGACCATCCGTTCGACCTCGTCGTGGTCACCCAGGCCGACGAGATGACCCGGGTGCGCCGCATGGTGGAGCTGCGGGCCATGGACGCCGACGAGGCGGAGCGCCGGATCCGCTCCCAAGCCAGCGACACGGAGCGCGCTAGGATCGCCGATGTCGTCATCGACACCGGCGGCACCCTCGAGCAGACCCTGGAACAGGTCGACGTGCTCTGGGACCAGGTGCGCGCCGGGCATGGGCAGCCAACTGTCACAGGCGCTCCGTAGACTGGAACGCATGGAACCAACCCGCGCTGTTCATCCGTTCGAGGTCGTGAGCGTGTACACGCCGAGCGGCGACCAGCCCACGGCGATTGCCGAGTTGGCCGGCCGCATCAACGCCGGAGAGACAGATATCGTGCTGCTCGGCGCCACCGGAACCGGCAAGTCGGCAACCACGGCCTGGCTGATCGAGCAGGTGCAGCGGCCGACCCTGGTGCTCGCGCACAACAAGACCCTCGCCGCGCAGCTCGTGAACGAATTCCGCGAGCTAATGCCCAACAACGCCGTCGAGTACTTCGTGTCGTACTACGACTACTACCAGCCCGAGGCCTATGTGCCCCAGACCGACACCTTCATCGAGAAAGACTCCTCGATCAACGCGGAGGTCGAGCGGCTGCGGCACTCCACCACCAACTCTCTGCTCAGCCGGCGCGACGTCATCGTGGTGTCCACGGTCTCCTGCATCTACGGTCTGGGCACCCCCGAGGGTTACCTCGAGGCCATGGTCGCACTGCAGGTCGGGCAGCAGGTTAACCGGGACTGGCTGATCCGCAAGTTCGTGGCCATGCAGTACCAGCGCAACGACATCGACTTCTCTCGCGGCCACTTCCGGGTGCGCGGCGACACCATCGAGATCATCCCGATGTATGAAGAACTTGCCATCCGCATCGAGATGTTCGGCGACGAGATCGAGGCGCTGTACAGCCTGCATCCGCTGACCGGCGACATTGTCAGGAAGCTCGAGGCCGTGTCCGTGTTTCCGGGCTCGCACTATGTGGCCAGCACCGACGTCATGCAGCGCGCCATCGTCACCATCCAGGAGGAGCTCGCCGAACGGCTCGAGCAGCTGGAACGCGAGGGCAAACTGCTCGAGGCCCAGCGCCTGCGCATGCGCACGACCTTTGACCTGGAGATGATGGAGCAGATCGGCTTCTGCTCCGGCATCGAGAACTACTCCCGGCACATTGACCAGCGGCAACCGGGGGAGGCGCCGCACTGTCTGCTCGACTACTTTCCGGACGATTTCCTGATGGTCATCGACGAGTCGCACGTGACGGTGCCCCAGATCGGCGCCATGTACGAGGGGGACTCTTCGCGCAAGCGCACGCTCGTCGACCACGGGTTCCGGCTGCCGAGCGCCCTCGACAACCGGCCGCTGAAATTCGGAGAGTTCAAAGGGCGTGTCGGCCAGACCGTTTACCTCTCTGCGACCCCCGGTAAATACGAGATGGGTATCGCCGACGGTGTCGTTGAGCAGATCATCCGTCCCACCGGGCTGATCGACCCGCAGATCATCGTCAAACCCAGCA
>JBBQDC010000137.1:0-6467 GCA_038319305.1 Actinomycetales bacterium
TTCGGTGACAGCGGTGTGACCATGGGGTTCGACGATCTGCGTGCACCGTTCGACACCCGAAGTTCCATCAGCGCCACACCGGCGGCGAAGAGCACGGCCAGGGCGATCGCGGCCAGCAGTACGCGAGGGGCCGGCACGTGCATGTCATAGAGCACGGGGAATGTGCCCAGCACGAGGGCCTTACTCGGCAGAAAAGCGCTGGTCTGAGGATCGGCGGCAATCACGACCCAGAGGGCCGTTGCCGCGCCGCCCGCAGCGACGGCGATCACGACGCCTACTGCTCGGGCAAACCGAGTCTTATCCCCCATGAGATGAGATTACAGTGCCCCGCAGACCTGAGATAACCACAAATTAGGCCACGCATGCCCCCAGTTCGCAGGGCACCCGAAGTGGGCATCTCGGGCTGATCGCGCCTGGGTGCTTCAGGCACTGGATCTAGCCAGCCGCGAGCGCCTACTTCGTCGTGCCGCAGCCGGGCGCCGCTACCGTGACAGCGGTCGGGTGCAGCATGGGGGTGGTGCGCAGTTCGGGGGCCGCATAGGTTCCGGCGGGACCGGTGAAGACGGCGGTGACCGCGCTCGTCTGCCCCGGCTTCAGCATGACTGAGAAACGTGCCACGGGCCGGCCCAGGTCGTCGGTTGTGGTCTCGAGGTCCGCGCCAACGCTGGCGTCGATGGACGACGAGGAAAACGTTGTGCCGGGAGGCCCGTAGACGAACACCTCGGTGCGGAACTGCTTGACGCCCCAGGCAGCGCTGGCGACGTAGGAGGGAAGTTTCGCCGCGATTTCCGGGGTGACCGTGGAGTGCAGGTCGACCTTCGTGGTGAAGGTCGGAGTTGAAGCGGTGCAGACATCGGTGCTGAGCGTCGCGGCGGTCTCGAGATAGAAGTCCATCTTCGACGCCGACATGTCCCGGAAGAACACCCCGGTGGTGGTCGAGTCCTCATTCGTGGTGGGCAGAATGCCGGCGATCGGCGTGCCCGCAAGAATCTTCTGCTCCTCGGGGTGCGAGCTCCACGCCATGATGCGGTGCTCGGTGACGCCCTGGGTGACTGCCTTCAGCATGGCCTGCGGTTCCGCCTGCGAGTTCGTCACGGCATCGAACATGGTCTTGGCGGCCTCGGCGAAAAACGCGTCGGTCTGAAGATAGCCGTCGGGGCCCTGGTAACGAAAATAGATCTCGTTGAGCAGCAGGGCCACGGCGTTGTCTTTCGACAACACGTCGCCAGTACTCATCGTGACCGGCCCGGTGGCGCCGAGCATGTGGGCGAGTGCCGCCGGGTCGATCGAGATGACTCCGTCGACGGTGCCGCCGAGGTCTCGCTGCCAGAACGCCTGCGTGATCTGCGCGGCGGTCGGGAAGTCGGGCCGGCTGGTTGAGAGATTCAGCCTGCTGAACATCAACGGGGTAAACAGCGAGGAGAGTTTCGGATCTCCGGCGACAGCTGGACGCGCGTCATCTCTGGGGAACGTCTGACTCGACGCCTGGCGGGCGATGGCGATTTTCCCGTCGTCGACGGTGACTTCCGTGAGGGCCGCCGCCGTGCCACCGAGCGCCGTGGTCTCGGCGAGGTTTTCAAAGATCAGAATGTAGGTGCGCGGCCCGGAGGCCCCGAGCATGTCGGGTGCGACCGAGGTGAACGAGCTCACATCCCCGATCGTGGCCGCTGCGCCGTCGAGCATGGTGGAGAGCTTGGTGCCGGCTGCGTTGACCTGGCCGATGGTGCCGTCGAGCCTGATGTCGGCCACGGATGCCGCCGCCGAGTCGAGGGCCGTGCTCGCCGTCGTCAGGGCCGCGTTCAGTTGCACGATCGGCGCCAGGTTGATCTTGCCGTCCACCGGTTTCAGCGACGCGGCACTGAGACCGGACGCCACCTGAGCGACCGGCGCCACCGCATCCTGCGCCACCACGTCGATGGCTTCGGCCATTTGGCGCACGGCGGTAAGGTTCGCCCCTGCGACAGGGATGCCTTCCGCGGCCCGCCAGAGCGGATCATGTGCCTGATCGACGGCCTTGCTCGTGGCTGCGGAGAGCTTCGCAGAGGTGTCGCCGAGGCCGGCGAAGTCCATCGCCGTGGCCTGGGTCTTGAGGGTGCCGACGAGGGTCTGCGCCTTCTCGAGCTCTGTCTTGGCCATCAGCGCGCGGGAACCGACCCAGCCCCCGGCGACACCGAGCAGCACAACGAGACCGACCAGCACGGAGACGGTGACCAGAACCCGGCGGCCGCGCCTTTTGATCCGCCGCGGTCGGGTGGGTGCCGCGGCGCGGGCGTCGGTTGCATCAGTCACCTACGAACGCTAACCCATACGGGCCGTTGACCCCGTATCGGCCGGCACCCGGTTCCACAGCGACCGACGCAAGCGCCCACCCCGCCAACCAGACACTTCCGCCCCCTTTTGGGGGTGTCTGATCGGGCTTCTCGCCCTCTCCCGCGCAATAGGGTGAAATATGACCCGAATTCGCCCCGAACAAATGGGGCACAAAACATTGCTCCGACGTGGGCGCAGTCACAAGAGACTCCAATACACGTTTCTGATTCTCGCGGCCACCGCCGCAGCGCTCTCCGGCTATGCCGCAATCACGATGACGTTGTAACGACACGGATATCGGCGGACCAGCTCCCCCGCGCTTAGAGCTTGAACCCTCGCTTGAACAGCGAAGATCGCCCTTCCGCAGGCCTGCGACCTTTTAGCCGATCGTCTGAACCTCGGGCTCGTAGGTGTCCAGGGTGTCCGCCTGAAACCCCTGTTGCACGGCCTTCAGCTTCTCCTGGTCGATGACGACGATCGACTGCCCGTCGGGTGAGGTTGCGGTGCCCGTCGTCGGCAAGGTGAAGAACGTGACGTCACCCACCCTCACGTCTCTTAGCTCAACTGCCAGACCGGCCACGTAGGCGGCGTTCAGTTCGTCGTCAACGGCGAGGTAGGGAGCAATCGCCCCGACCAGGCCGCTGATCCGGCCGGGGTTGGTGAGCGTTTCCGCCGTCAGAGACTTGCCGAGCACGGCCTTGATGAAGGCCTGCTGGTTGCGCGCGCGCTGAAAGTCGCCGTCAGCGAAAGCGTATCGTTCCCGCACGAACGCCAGCGCTTCGACGCCGTTCAATCGCTGGGCTCCCTCGGCGAAGTAATGGCCCTTCAACGAGGAGGAGTCGAATCCAATGGGATTGTCGACGGTGACGCCGCCGAGGGCATCCGTGACGCCCTGGAAACCGGTGAAGTCGACGATGGCCACATGGTCGATGCGAGCGCCCAGCAGCCCTTCGATGGTCTGCACCGCAAGCGGCACTCCCCCGTAGGACATGGCTGCGTTGATCTTGGCCTCACCATGGCCCGGAATTTCGAGCCAACTGTCGCGCATGATCGACATGACGTAGATATTTTTGCGGTTCGCCGGCACGTGCACCACCATGATGGTGTCGGAGCGCTGGCCGGTCAGGTCAGCGATGGACCCATCGATCGCTCCACGCGTGTCAGAACCGAGTAGGAGTATGTTCTGCCCGTTCGCTGTGTCACCGACTCCCGCCGGCGGCCGGGAAGCCTCGTCGGGGAAGACGTCGGGAATCTTCACCGTCTGGCCGTCAAAGCTATTGCTGAGGCTCCAGGCGTAGACCCCCGCAGCCCCGCCGACGAGCAGAATCGCCGCGGCCACGGCCGTGAGACCGATCCGCCACCCTCGGCGCTTCGGTTGGAGTCTCTGCGCCGGTGGCGATCCCGCTGTCACAGACGCACGAGTCCCAGATCGGTCCAGCCCGCAGCACGCCAGGCGGCCTCTTCCCGGGTGTTGCGGTCGTCGAAAATAGTGGTTCGCACGCGCATCAGCCTAGCCGCCCAGACCGGGTCGATCGGGTCGTCCACATGCCTGAGCGCACGTTCGCCGCCCCATGGCACGAGAGGAGAAACCCTTTCACTCCTGAGCACATCGTTGTATTGTCATGCTACGACTCTAGAGTTACCCGAACTTGAGAGTCCGGCTCTAGAGTTACCCGAACTCGAGAGTCAGGGGCTGTGAAGTGCGCAGTCGCTGCCCTCCACCCGAAGCGCAGAAATTACCCAATGCTGCCATTGATCGTTTCGATTCGCGCATGGATGCAGCGCGAAATTCTTACCCCCCTCGACCTGATCTACGAGCGCATCGACGACGATCTGCACGAACTCTGAGTCTGTCTGTCGAGTTTCTCAACTACTCCCGTAGAGTTCCACCCTGCGCCCGGTACCACTGAACAGTCGACGCCAGCCCAGCCTCGAGCCCGATCGACGACCGCCACCCGGCTTCAGCCAGCTTCGACACGTCCAGCAGCTTCTGCGGTGTACCGTCGGGCTTCGTCGTGTCCCACAGGGTCTCTCCCGTGTACCCGACCACGCGCGCAATGGTTTCCGCGATCTCCCGAATCGTCACATCCGACCCGGTTCCCACGTTCACCTGGTCCGGCCCGTCATAGTGCTCCATCAGGTGCAGGCATGCTGCGGCCATATCGTCCACGTGCAGAAACTCGCGTCGCGGCGTTCCGGTTCCCCAGTTCGTCACCGACGCCACTCCCGATGAGGCCGCCTCGTCATACCGGCGGATCAACGCCGGCAACACGTGCGAGCCCACGGGTGAGAAATTATCGCCGGGCCCATACAAATTGGTCGGCATCGCCGAAATCCACGGCAGCCCATACTGACGCCGCACGGCCTGAATCTGCAGAATCCCAGCGATCTTTGCAATCGCATACGCGTCGTTCGTTGGCTCCAGGTGCCCCGTGAGCAGCGCGTCCTCGCGAATCGGCTGCTCGGCGAGCCGCGGGTAGATGCACGACGACCCGAGGAACAGCACCCGTTCCACGCCAACCGCGACGGCCGCGTCGAGCACGTTCACCTGAATCTGCAGGTTCTCGCTCAAGAAATCGACCGGATACGTGTTGTTGGCCAGAATGCCGCCCACCTTGGCCGCAGCCAAGACGACATACCGGGGCTTGGTCGCCTCGAAGAAGGCGAACACCGCCGCTCGGTCTTTCAGATCCAGCTCGGCCGAGGTGCGCCCGACCAGGTCGGTGAACCCTTCAGACTCGAGCAGCCGCCAAATGGCGGACCCCACGAGTCCACGGTGCCCGGCAACGTAGAACGTGGCGGAGCGGTCCAGAGCGGCTGGAGCGAACGTCATTACTTCGTGGCCCCGCTGAGCACGGGCGCGGTGCCCCAGCTGGCGAGTTTGACCTCGTCGATCCAGCGTCCACCGGCGTGGCCGAGCGCGGTGATATCGGCGTCGACCATGATGCGGGCGAGCTCGGCCGTGTCGACGGTGGCTTTCCAGCCCAGCTTGGCCTCGGCCTTGGCCGCATCGCCGACGAGGGCATCCACCTCGGTGGGGCGCAGGTAGCGCTCGTCGAAACGAACGTGCTTCTCCCACTCCAGACCCGCGTGCTCGAAAGCTGTCTGCACGAAATCGCGCACGGTGAAGTTGCCTCCGGTCGCGAGCACGAAGTCTTCGGGCTCGTCCACCTGAAGCATGCGCCACATGCCTTCCACGTACTCGGCCGCGTAACCCCAGTCGCGCACGGAGTCGAGGTTGCCCAGGTACACGTGTTCCTGCGTGCCGGCCTTGATCGCGGCGACAGCGCGGGTGATCTTGCGGGTGACGAACGTTTCGCCACGGCGCGGTGACTCGTGATTGAAGAGGATGCCGTTGACGGCGAACATTCCGTAGGCCTCGCGGTAGTTCTTCGTAATCCAGTAGGAATACACTTTCGCGGCCCCATACGGGGAGCGCGGGTAAAACGGGGTGTCCTCGTTCTGCGGCGGCGGGGTAGCTCCGAACATTTCTGAACTCGATGCCTGGTAGAAGCGGCAGTGAATGCCCGACATGCGCACGGCCTCAAGCAGGCGGATGGTTCCCATGCCCGTCGTGTCGGCGGTGTGCTCGGGCTCATCGAACGACACGCGCACGTGCGACTGCGCCGCCAGGTTGTAGACCTCGTCGGGCTTGATCTCCGCAAGAAGGGTAGACAGGCGCGACCCATCACTCAGGTCGCCGTAGTGCAGAAACAGCTTCGCCCCGGAGTCATGCGGGTCGACATAAAGGTGGTCGATGCGCGACGTGTTGAAGGTCGAGGCGCGGCGGATCAGGCCGTGCACCTCGTAACCCTTACCGAGTAGAAGCTCAGCAAGGTAAGAACCGTCTTGCCCGGTGATGCCGGTAATGAACGCGCGTTTCGTCATGAAGCCCCCAGATACGTAAATGAACCACGAGCAGTTTATCGTGCCGACACTGGCGCCCTCACATCAGCCCTCAGAACTGCAAAACAAATACCCACAGCCCATCTGCCTGGGGCCGATCACTCGGACCAAGTTCTCAGACATGGTCGCGTGCTCACCGCGATCAACCGAGCGAGGCCAGAAAAGGACTAGCTCCGGGCGAACTGCGAATCGGTTGCACCGGTCTTCGCCATGACGGGCCGGTCGCCACTCGTTGCAGTAATGTTCTGCAG
>JBBQDC010000138.1:0-6456 GCA_038319305.1 Actinomycetales bacterium
CCACGTCCGTGAGTCGCCGGGGCTTCCTCGCCACCGTCGGAATCGCCTGCGCCGCCGTGGTGGGGCTGACCGCAGGCCAGACCTTCGCCCCCCTCGACGCGCTGAACGTGTTCGGTCCGCGCAAGAAGGGCGTCGGGCAGCAGGGCGTGCCGGTGAACCGCACGGCCGAGCAGGCGAAGGTCACCGCGTCAGCCACCGCGGCCGGATGGATGCTGACCCTCGCGCACGACGGCGTGGAACGCGGCTTCAGCCGGGCCGAGCTCGAGGCCATGCCGCAGACCGAGGTGGAGCTGCCGATCGCCTGTGTCGAGGGGTGGAGCCAGCTGGCCGTCTGGCGCGGGGTTCGGCTGTCGGACCTGGCCGACCAGGTCGGCGCCGATCCGGGGGCATCCTTCCGCCTGATCAGCCTCGAGGAGCGCGGCAGCTTCAAGCAGACCGAGATGGGACCGGAATATGTGCGGGACCCGCTCACCCTGGTGGCCCTGGAGCTGAACGGCGAGACGCTCGACCTGCAGCACGGTTACCCGGCGCGCATGATCGCCCCGGGCCGGCCCGGCGTGCTGCAAACCAAATGGCTGAGCCGAATCGAGACGATCACCGCATGAACAGCATTGGCACGACCGTCACAGGCACGACCACGACGATCCCCCACACCGACGATCGGCAAATGCGCGTGGCCCGCACCATACTGATCCTGATCGGCACGGCCGGGCTCCTGTTCGGCCTCTTTATACTGTTCGACAGCGTGCGGATCACCCGACTGCCGGGGGTGGCGCTCTGGCTCGGCGCGGCGATCGTGCTGCACGACGCCGTGCTGGCGCCTCTGGTTTTCTGTTGCGGGCTTCTGCTGCGCCGCGCGGGACGCCGGGTCACGGGCACGATCGTGCTGGTTGTGCAGGGCGCCATCGTGGTTGGCTCGATCATGACCCTGATCGTGGTTCCCGCGATCATCGCCCAGTCACTAGCCCCAACCAATCCCAGCCTTCTTCCGCTGGACTATGGGCGCAACCTCGCCCTGTTCTGGCTAGCCGTAGCCGTGGTCGCGACGGTTTGGTCGGTCGTGCTTTACGCGCGCAGCAGACGCGCGAACCAGCGGCCCTCCAGCCGCCAGTCCTGAGTCACGACCAGGCCGGACGCACCGGCTCGGTCCCGAAGGCTGTCGATGCCGATTTCCGCCCAGGGGAAGACGGCACTGCAACTGCCGGCGGAATCCTCGATCGTGCCGAGGTAACTGTCGTCCCTGGCGGCGTCCTGGCTCAGTTCGATCAGGAGCACACCATCCGGCGCCAGCAGCTCGGCGCAGCGCGCCAGCAGAGCGGATGCGTCGCCGCCGATTCCGATGTTGCCGTCGACGAGCAGGGCCGCCGCCCAGGCTCCCTCCCGCGGCAGAGGCTCGAAGACGCTGCCCTGAAACACGTCGAGGCCGGCGTCGGCGGCAATGCGCACGGCGGTCGCCGAGACGTCGATACCGAGCGCGGTCAGGCCGCGCCCCATGGCTGCCCGCACCATCCGGCCCGGACCGCAGCCGATGTCGAGCACCGGTCCGGTGATCCCGTCCAGCAGGCGCAGGTCGGTGTCGTCGGCATCGGCGCTCCACCGGCCGGCGTCGATGGTGGCCGGCTCGGCGCCGGCCGAGCCGAACCGGTCGCCGCGATCGGTGCGGCCATCGGCGCCCTGTTCGGCGGGATCGCCGGAATCGCCGGAATCGCCGGAGAACGCCCGGCGCAGGTACAGCACGTTGTCGGCGTTCCGTAACGCGGCGGCATAGGGCTCGGCACCGCCGGCACCGAAGGTGGTGGGTTCGGAGCTCCACTCCCCCGCGATGGGCGCGGCCGTCAGCGACATCGGAGGCCGTCTTTCGTGGTCGACACCGTGATGGCGGCCAAGACCGTGGCGAATCCACCGGTGGGCGCGATGCGCGCAACCTGGTGGGCGTCGTCGATGGTGTCCACGTCGGTGAGGGTCGGCAGCAGGTTCACGCGCAGGCCGGCATCCGTGAGCCGTTTGAGCTGAAGCTCGCCGGTGTCGCTTCGGGACATCGGGACACCACGAATCAGGTCGCCCGTCGGTTCTTTCAGGGCGAGCGCCCAGAAGCCGCCGTCGTTCGCGAAACCGAACCAGGCATCCACTTCATCGGTCCAATCGGTGAAGACGGGTTCGAGCAGCGAGGAGGTGATCTGCGGGGTGTCCATGCCGACCAGCAGCGTGGGACCCTCGCAGGCGTCGAACACGGCGGCAAGCCGCAGGTCCAGGGTGCCCGGCGACTGCGGCAGGATCTCGTAACCGGCGGCCGCGAGCGGCGCAATCACCCCGTCAAACGCAAGGATGCGGCGGGTCGCCGGCAAGGCGGCGAGCGCCCCGAGGGTGTCGTCGAGACTGGCCGCCGCCAGCGCGGCGGCCTGTTCGAGGCTCAGCGGCGGATGCAACCGGGTCTTCACCCGGCCCGGCAGGCATTCCTTGGCGATCACGACGATGGTCGTCATCGGCGCATCTCCCGAAGGAGAGCGGACATATCGCTCACCGCGGTCAAGGTGCCGCGAACGGTGCCGGTCACTTTGCTACGACCGACCCGCGGCGTATATGAGGTGTCGACCTCGAGGATGCGCCAGTTCGCCTCCGCTGCCCTCAGGAACATCTCCAGCGGATACCCGCTGCGGCGGTCCTTGAGGTTGAGGTTCAGCACGGATTCGCGGCGCGCGGCACGCATGGGGCCCAGATCATGGATATTCACCCCTGTTGTTCGGCGCAGACGCCACGACAGACTGGAATTGGCCAGACGCGCATGCAGCGGCCAGGCTTCGGATGTCACGGGCCGGCGGCGACCGAGCACCAGGTCGGCGGTTCCCGCCTGCACGGGCTCCACCAGACGCGGCAGTTCGGCCGGGTCCATCGAGGCGTCCGCGTCGCAGAAAGCGACGATCGGCGCGGTGGCCGCAGTGAGGCCCGCATGCGCGGCGGCGCCGAATCCGCGGCGGGCCTCGTGCACGACCAGGGCGCCGGCCGCGGCAGCCACCTCGGCCGATCCGTCGGTCGAGCCATTGTCGACGACGATGGCCCGATACCCCTCCGGCAGGCGCGACAGCACCCAGGGCAGGGCGCCGGCTTCGTTCAGGCACGGCAGCACGAGGTCCACCTGGATCACAGTCATGGGTCGACACTATGGGTGCCTCCTCCGCCGAAAGACCAGAAGAGATTACGGAGTGAGGAACAAACGAGCTCACCGGCTCCGGGCCGGCAGACCCGATGCCTGCCGCTCTATCCTGATCCTGTGCCTTCTTCTCAGCTCCCGGGCGATTCGCGCCCGATACCACCCATCGAGCGCCGCGTGCTCGTCGTCGACGACGACCCGACGGTGTCCGAAATCGTCTGCAGGTACCTGCGGACGGCCGGGTTCGTGGTCGATGAGGCACAGGACGGGGTGGTCGCCCTGGCGAAGGCCGAGCAGCTGCGGCCGGACCTCGTCGTGCTCGACCGGATGCTTCCGCTCCTCGACGGCATCGAGGTGTGCCGACGCATCCGTGGGGCCTGGGCGATCCCGGTCATCATGCTGACCGCCCTGAACCAGGAGGAGGACCGCATCGACGGCCTCGAGGCCGGCGCCGACGACTACCTGACCAAACCCTTCTCCCCCCGCGAACTCGTGCTGCGGGTGCAGTCGGTGCTACGGCGCAGCAGCGCGCCAGCCATTCCGGCCGCACCGATCTCGGCGGGCGAGTTCCGCCTGGACGCGCTGGCGCACGAGGTGCGGCTGCGCGGCGAGCCGTTGGTGCTCACCACTCGGGAGTTCGACCTGCTGGCCTACCTGATCGGGCGGCCGCACACCGTGCTCAGCCGGGAGGACCTGCTCCGCTCGGTCTGGGGCTGGGAGTTCGGCGATCTGTCGACGGTGACCGTGCACGTGCGCCGGCTGCGGGAAAAGATCGAGGCTGACCCGGCGCTGCCCCGGCTGCTGAACACGGTCTGGGGAGTCGGCTACCGGTTCGACCCGGTTCCGCTGGGCCATCCGATCGCGCCGGACCAGCCCCTTTCGCCGGCCGACCCGACGTCGAGCCAGGCTGGTCGATCTGCATGACACCGGATGTGCTCCTCGCCGTCTCCCTGTTCGCTTTGGTCTGCTCGGTGATCGTCGGCGCCGCGGGCTTGCTCACCCTGCGGCTGCTCGCCCGAAGTTCCCTCGTGCTGCAGCTGATGGTGATCGCCCTCGCCACGGTCGTGTCGGTCGTCGGCGGGATGGCGGTGGCTGCCTCGCAGATGTACGTTTCACCTCACGACCTCTCGGTCTTCTACTCCGTGGCCGGGGTTGCCGGGCTGGTGTCGCTGGCCATGGCCGCGGTGCTCGGCCGCCAGCTCGCGCAGGGCAGCCGCACCCTGCGCGCGGCCGCGGCCAGCATTGGGCGTGGGGAGCAGCTCGTGTCGACCGACCGGCACAGCAACACCGAGTTCACGGCACTGGCGGGGGAGCTGGCCGCGACCGGGGAACGCCTCGCCGAATCCCGTGCCCGCGAGAATCAGATCGAGGAGTCGCGGCGCGAGCTGATCGCGTGGATTTCACACGACCTGCGCACGCCGCTCGCGGGCATCCGGGCCATGGCCGAGGCCCTCGAAGACGGGATGGTCGAGGACCCTGACCGGTATTACACGCAGATGCGCGGTCAGGTGGACCGACTCACGGGTATGGTCGACGACCTGTTCGAACTGTCGAAGATCCACTCCGGCACCCTGCGCCTGATGCTGCAGCCGGTCTCGCTCTATGACCTGATCAGTGACACGGTCGCCGAACTCGGGCCGATCGCCCAGGCCAAGTCGCTCGATCTCTGCTTCGCCGGGGAGACCAGGCTGACGATCGTGGCTGACCCGCGCGAGCTTTCCCGGGTGGTCGGCAACCTCGTCATGAACGCCATCCAGCATTCGCCGGCCGGTAGCTCCATCGTGGTCTCGGCCACGGCCGATGCCACCGACCACGCCGTGATCTCGGTCACGGATGCCGCGGGTGGAATCCCGGAACGGGACCTCGGCCGGGTATTCGAAGCGGGGTGGCGGGCGAGCGGTCCGCGCACCCCGGCGGCCGAACCGCTCTCCACCGGCGGCGCAGGCCTCGGACTGGCCATCGTGCAGGGGATCGTGCAGGCGCACCACGGTGAGGTGCAGGTTTTCAACGTGCCGGACGGATGCCGGTTCGTGGTGCTGTTGCCGCGGCATCCGGTCGCCCTGGGCTGATCTGGGCCCGGCTCGACGACGCCGGTCGGTGCCTGCCTCTCCTCAGCCCTCAGCCCTCGGCCCTCGGCCTTCGGCGACGCTACCGGGTGACGGCGGCGCGCAACGGCGCCGTCGCGAAGGAACGCATGCCGTGCTCGAAGGAGATTTCGGGTGCCCAGTGCAATTCACGGCGGAGCCGCTCGGAGGATGCCGTGATGTGCCGAACATCGCCGAGCCGGAATTGCCCGGTCACGACGGGGGCCGGGCCCGCGGTGGCCAGGCTGAGGGCCTCGGCCATCTCGCCGATCGTGTGCACGACGCCGCTGCCCACATTGAACGGACGGAAGGTGGACGGCTCGGCGCCCGCGGTGAAGTCGAGGGCGGCGAGGTTCGCCGAGGCGACATCGGTGACGTGCACGAAGTCGCGGCGCTGGCCGCCGTCTTCGTAGACCTGCGGGGCCTCACCGCGTTCCAGAGCCGAGCGAAACAGTGAGGCGACGCCGGCATAGGGCGTGTTCTGCGGCATCCCCGGGCCGTAGACGTTGTGGTAGCGGAGGGCCACGGCGCGGCCGCCGGTGGAGCGGGCCCACGCCGACGCAAGGTACTCCTGCCCCAGCTTGGTGCTCGCGTAGACGTTGCGCGGGTCGAGCGGGTCGTCTTCCGAGACGAGCAACGGCTCGAGGGTATCGCCGGTGGCCTCGTCGACGGGGTCGAACACACCCCGCAGCAGATCGGCCTCGCGGCGCGGTCCCGGCCGCGTGAAACCCTCCGGCCCGCGGTAGCTGCCCTCCCCGTAGACCACCATCGACGAGGCCAGAACGAGCCGGTCGATCCCGGCCCAGGTCATCGCCGCGAGCAGCACGGCCGTGCCGACCTCGTTGCTGTGCACATAGTCGGGGGCGTCGGCGAAGTCGACGCCGAGGCCGACCTTCGCGGCCTGGTGGCAGACGACATCCGTGTCGCGGAGGGCGTAAGCGACAACGGATGCGTCGGTCACGTCGCCGACGATCACCTCGACACCAGCGGGCAGCACCGGGAGCCCGCCGTGCACGTCGCTGCGGAGGGAATCGAGCACGCGCACCGTCCAGCCCCGCAGGAGAGCACCCTCGACGATCGCGCCGCCGATGAAGCCGGCCCCCCCGGTGACGAGCAGGCGGCGTGTCACGCGTCGGCTCCGACCGGAGCGGCAGAGGCACGGGCCGCGGCAGGTCGGGCAGCGAGCACGGCGCGAACCTGCTCGGGGGCGATCAGCACGCGGGG
>JBBQDC010000139.1:0-6383 GCA_038319305.1 Actinomycetales bacterium
AATAGGAAAAGATCAGGCTGATTACGCAGAAACCTATGCGAATTGCTCTGTCCGCAGATGGAGATTGCACAGTTAACGTGGTGTTGTCAGCGGACTTCATAATTTTATTGCCGAACGTCCGCGATGACGTGGCGCTGACCGGGGCGCGGCGTCGCTCGCGGGTGTGGGGTTGAGTAGCGTGAGAGTGGTCATCGAAAGTGGCAAGGGTCAGCGGATACGTCAATCGCTCGGTTCTCTGTATTCTTGGGGCGTCGCTGGCACTGGAAGTCATCTTAGGAACATGCTTCATTTGCTGCGTATTTTGTCGCTTCCGGCGGGGCTTGGCAAGCACTCGGATAGGAAATCGGTGATCATCGGAATCCGCGCCTCGGGGATATATTCCTTAACACGCTGGGCGGAAACTCGAAGTCGCCTGCGACCTGGTGGGTGTCGTTCCCGACCTCTACCTGCTCGGCAAGGCCCTCGGCGGCGGCATCGTGCCGGTCTCCGCTGTCGTCGGCAACCGGGACATTCTCGGTGTGCTCCGCCCCGGCGAGCACGGCTCGACCTTCGGCGGCAACCCACTGGCGGCGGCCGTCGGCCTCGCCGTGGTGAAGCTGCTGGCCACCGGTGAGCAGCAGGAGCGTGCCCGCGTGCTCGGCGGCCACCTGCACGACGGGCTGACCGGATTGATCGGCCAGGGTGTGGTGGCCGTGCGCGGCGCCGGCCTCTGGGCCGGTATCGACATCGACCCGAAGCTGGCCTCCGGCCGGGCGGTCTGCGAGGCTCTCCTGGCGCGCGGTGTGCTCGCGAAGGACACCCACGGCTTCACCATCCGACTTGCCCCGCCGATCGTGGTCTCCGAGGCCGACCTCGACTGGGCGGTCGAGCAGCTGGCCGCCGTTCTCGCGGAGCTCGCCGAAGCGTAGCCGCCTGACTGCCCGGCGAGGCCGACGAGGCCGGCGAACTACACCGTGACGGATGCCGCCACGGGCGGCGCGATCCGGCCGAGCCGTGCCAGCTGAGTGACGTGGCCCGGCTCAAGCTCCTCCAGCGACGTGACGCCCAGCAGCCGCATCGTGCGGGACACCTGTTCGGAGAGGATCTGGACCGCCCGGTCGACGCCGGCTTCCCCTCCTGCCATCAGGCCGTACAGGTAGGCGCGGCCGATCAGGGTGAACCGGGCGCCGAGGGCGACGGACGCCACGATGTCCGCACCGCTCATGATGCCCGTGTCCAGGTGTACCTCGTACTCGTTGCCTACCTCGCGCACGACCTGCGGCAGCAGGTGGAACGGGATCGGGGCACGGTCGAGCTGGCGGCCGCCATGGTTGGAGAGGATGATGCCGTCCACGCCGAGGTCGGCGAGCGTGCGCGCATCCGCCAGGCTCTGCACGCCCTTGACGACGATCTTGCCTGGCCACTGGGCTTTGATCCAGGCCAGGTCCTCGAAGGTGACGGTGGGGTCGAACATGGTGTCGAGCAGGTCGGCGACCGTGCCGCTCCATCGGTCGAGGCTGGCGAAGGCGAGCGGTTCGGTGGTCAGGAAGTTGATCCACCACTCCGGGCGTGGCAGCGCGTTGATGACCGTTCCGGCGGTCAGCGCCGGCGGGATCGAGAAGCCGTTGCGCTTGTCGCGCAGGCGCGCACCGGCCACGGGCACGTCCACGGTCACCAGCAGGGTGTCGAACCCGGCCTTCGCGGCCCGGTCGACCAGAGCCATCGAGCGGTCGCGGTCCTTCCACATGTAGAGCTGGAACCAGTTGCGGCCGTTGGGGTTCGCCGCCTTGACGTCCTCGATCGACGTGGTGCCCATGGTCGACAGGGAGAAGGGGATCCCGGCTCTGGCCGCCACGTGGGCGCCCGCGATCTCGCCCTCGGTCTGCATCATCCGGGTGAAGCCGGTCGGGGCGATGCCGAAGGGCTGCGCCACGGGGGCGCCGAGCACGTCCCAGCCCGTCGAGACGGTCGACACGTCCCGCAGGATCGACGGGTTGAACTCGATGTCCTCGAAGGCCTGGCGCGCGCGGCCGAGCGAGAGCTCGGCCTCGGCGGCGCCGTCGGTGTAGTCGAACGCGGCCTTGGGCGTGCGCTTCTTGGCGATGGCGCGCAGGTCGTAAATGGTGAGTGCGCTCTCGAGCCGGCGCTTCTTCGCGTTCAGCTCGGGGGTCTTGAAGCGCATCAGCGGGGCAAGGTCTTTGATCTTCGGGATGCGTCGTTGAACCATGGTGGGACTGTCCGTTCTATCGGGCCGGCGGGAGCCCGGGGGCGTCCGCTCGGTCGTCGGCGAGGTGGTTGTTGAGGTGAGTTTCCGCGTAGTAGCCGGAGATGTGGGACTGAACGAGGGTGCGGGCCGTGTCGGGGTCGCCTGCCTCGACAGCCGCGAGGATCGCAAGGTGTTCGGCGCGCAGCCGGCCGGAGGTGGCTGACCACGAGGTCAGGCTCGACGCGCCCGCTCGGGCATAGGCCTCGATTGCGCTGCGGAGCCCGGCCATCGTCGCGGTGACCACCTGGTTCCCGGCGGCTTCCGCCAGGGACAGATGGAACCGTGCGTCGAGGGCGAGGAACTCTGCCTCGGTCAGCTCGGGCGATTCCATGGCGCCCAGTAGCTGCTCGGCGACGCCCAGATCCGGGCGGATGGCCGCGTTGGCCTGCATGGTGGCCTGGGCCAGGGCGGATGTCCGGGCCAGCTCGGCCACGACCGATGCCTCGAGCAGGAGCCGGGTCTTGACCACATCGGCGACAGGGAACCCCTGTGCGGCCATTTGCAGGCGCATCAGGGCCGACATGCCCCCGCCGGGCAGGGCGACGATGATCGCGCCAGACGAGGGCCCGGAACCGACGTTCGTGCGGACCAGCCCGAGGACCTCAAGCACGCGGATGGCCTCGCGCACGCTGGAACGTCCGACGCCCAAGTCGGCGGCCAGGGTGCGCTCGGGCGGGAGGTGGTCGCCCGGCCGCAGCCGCCCGCTGAGCAGATCCAGTTCGATGCTCTCCAACACGATTTCCCAGGCGCGGCGTTCAGCGGTCACGGGCTCCTCCTCGGCATTGGGGCGGTGTGCGATTTGCGGTGTCGTGCGGTCTCACGCGGTGTGGTCAGACCACATGCTACATGGCCCGGCCGGCGCACACCAGTGCCCGGACGCATCCGTCACGGGTTGTAGGCCGACGGCAGCTTCAGGCCGAGCTCCTCGAGCAGCGCGCGGAGGCAGACATCCGCGGGTTACAGTTTCAGTTCAGCCCCTGGAGGCCACCGATGACCGAAAACACCGCTCCGCTCCTGCGAGACGTGCAGCTGCCTCCCGCGCACGGTGGCAGCGCCGGCCTCACGGCGATCCTCGGAATCCCGGCAGGTCCTGGTCCCTGGCCCGGCGTCGTGCTGGTGCACGAGGCGTTCGGGCTGAACGACGTGATGCGTCGCCAGGTTGCCCGGATGGCCGCAGCCGGTTACCTCGCGCTGATGCCGGACCTCTTCACCGAGGGTGGCGCGCGCAGATGCCTGACCCAGACGTTCCGCGCCCTGCAAGCGGGCGAGGGCCGCGCCTTCACAGACATCGAGTCCGCACGCCAGGCTCTGATCGGCCGGGACGACTGCACCGGCGCGGTCGGTGTGCTCGGGTTCTGCATGGGAGGTGGGTTCGCCCTGGCGGCCGCCACGCGCGGCTTCGACGCGGCATCCGTCAATTATGGGCGGCTTCCGAAGGAACTCGACGAGGCCCTCCAGGGGGCGTGCCCGATCGTGGGCAGTTTCGGCGGCACCGACAAGTCGCTCAGGGGTGCCGCTGCCCGGCTCGAAGCCTCAGCAACCCAGGTGGGTATCCCGCATGACGTCAAGGAGTACCCAGGCGCCGGCCACGCCTTCCTCAACGACGCCGAGAGCGGCCCGGTGGTGCTGCGGTTCCTGCTCAAGCGCATCCTGGGGGCCGGACCCAACCCTGACGCCGCGGCCGATGCCTGGCAGCGGATCGAGGCGTTCTTCGACGAGCACCTGGCCCCCGAGCGCTGACGCCGTTCGGACTGTTTCACGGCCGCGAGCTCCGATTCGGCTCAGATGAAGAGCAGCACGATGCCGAGCACGCCGGCCAGGGCGCCGGTGCCGAGCAGGATCAGGCCGGTCAGGCGCAGTGCCCGGCCCTCGGCTTCGGGGGTGTGGGTGCGACACCGGGACGGGTGCCGGAGGCTGAACCACACCGTCACATCGTCGCCGGGCGCCAGCCGGTGCGTCTCATGCGTGTTCGCCGGGCACTCGTGCACCTCGCCGTCACGGTCGAACCAGCGGATGATCGTTCCGGCCGGTGATGACGCGATGACGCCATCCGTCAACACCCAGCGACCTTTCACGCCGCGCGCGACGAGGCCGGCCGCGAAGAGAGCCCCACCCACGACCAGTCCGACCAGGGTCAGCACCTCGCTGAGGAGGGACACGAGCGAGTAGACGTCCACGGGCCCCTTCTCGGTCGTCGCAGTGGTACGGACAAAATCGTACCGTGCCGCACGACGGGGTGCCGCGAACTGGCCGATACCCCCATGTCTGGGGGCGCACGGTAGGGTCAAGCAATGAGCTCGGTTGTTGAACAATCCCCCACCCGTGACGACCGAAGCTTCCTCGGCCAGCCTCGCGCCCTCGCCAATGTGTTCGGCGTCGAGATGTGGGAGCGCTTCTCCTTCTACGGGATGCAGGGCATCCTGCTGCTCTATTTGTACTACTCCGCGGCCGATGGCGGCCTCGGGATCCCGCAGGCCACGGCGGCCGGTATCGTCGGGGCGTACGGTGGCGGCGTCTACCTGTCGACCATCCTGGGGGCCTGGATCGCCGACCGGCTGCTGGGTTCAGAGCGGGTGCTGTTCTACAGCGCGATCGTCATCGCCGTTGGGCACGTGGCGCTGGCGCTCCTGCCGGGCCTCGGCGGCGTGGCAACCGGCCTCATCCTGATCGCGGTCGGCAGCGGCGGGCTCAAGGCCAACGCGACCAGCGTCGTGGGTGCGCTCTATGCCAAGGACGACCCGCGGCTCGACGCGGGCTTCTCCCTCTTCTACCTCGGCATCAACCTGGGTGCCTTCTTCGGACCGGTCCTGACCGGGCTGCTCCAGGCGACCCTCGGCTTCCACTACGGGTTCGGGCTCGCCGCGGTCGGCATGGCGATCGGCCTGGTGCAGTATTCCTTCGGCCGCAAGCGCCTTCCGGCCATCGTGCACGAGGTTCCGAACCCGCTGCCGGCCTCGCGCCACGCCCGCTACGTCTGGGGCGGGGTCGTCGCGGTCGCACTGATCGTGGTGCTGGTCCTGCTCGGCGTGATCACGGCATCCGGCCTGGTCACCATCGTGATCGCGCTGACCCTGGTGGCCACGGTCTCGTACTTCGTGGTCATCCTGCGCAACCGTCAGATCACCACCATCGAACGCAAGCGCGTCTACGCATTCATGCCTCTGTTCGTGGCCAGCGCCGCCTTCTGGTCTCTCTCCCAGCAGCAGTTCACGGTGGTCACCATCTATGCCGATGAACGGCTCAATCGCGGATTGTTCGGCTGGGAGCTCCCGGTCTCGTGGGTGCAGTCGTTCAACCCGGTCTTCATCATCCTGCTCTCGGGGGTCTTCGCCGCGCTGTGGACCCGCTGGGGTTCCCGCCAACCGTCCACCCCGGTCAAGTTCGCCCTCGGCACCGCGCTGATGGGCTCGGCGTTCCTCCTGTTCCTCCCATTCGTCGACGGCGGCGCGAACTCGACGCCGCTGGTCGCGATGATCGCGATCCTCTTCGTGCTCACGGTGGCGGAGCTGCTGATCGGACCGGTGGGTCTGGCTGTCACGACCCGGCTTGCCCCGGAACCCTTCAAGACCCAGATGGTCGCGCTGTTTTTCCTCTCGATCGCTCTGGGCACAGCGGTGTCCGGCTGGCTCGCCGAGTGGTACACGTCGGTGTCCGAGACGCTCTACTTCAGCGTGATCGGCGGTGTCGCGATTGCGCTCGGCCTGCTGCTCGCCCTGATCGCCCGCCCGATCCTGCGGCTGATGAACGGCGTGCGCTGACCGGCATCCGTCACCAGCGTCGGTGAACCGACAGCTGTGAACCAACAGCTGTGAACCAACAGCTGTGAACCAACAGCTGTGAACCAACAGCTGTGAACCGACAGCGCATGCCCGAACACCAAAGCCGTCGCCTCCGGGTGCCGCTGGTCGAGTGTGTCAGACCAGGGTCAGCCGTCGTCCCGGGTCACGTTCTTCCGCTCAACCGCGTCCGTCATCCGGGTGCGGGACGTGGTTGCGTTCCGCCATGTCCGGGTCCCGGTTTCGAGCCAGGGTGGTGCCATGATCTGCACGGCGCCGCGGACCATGCGGATGTTCCAGCCGGAGGCGGCGAGGTAGCGGTGGTGCCACCAGCAGAGGCAGACGCCGTTGTCGGTGTGGGT
>JBBQDC010000140.1:0-5940 GCA_038319305.1 Actinomycetales bacterium
TGGCGGAGAATGGGGGATTCGAACCCCCGAGGGCTCTCACCCAACACGCTTTCCAAGCGTGCGCCATAGGCCACTAGGCGAATTCTCCTGGCCGAACGTTCCCCTAAGGGAACGACCTAGAGAATCTTACCTGTTTCCGCAGGCCTTCGCGCACACCCGATCCGGATGCCCGGAATCGGCTGTTTTCGCCCTCGGAAACTTTGCGTCTAAACTGGAGCTCGGCTCCTCGTGTGGCGCCATCTCGGCCAACTCCCCCAGGACGGAAACGTAGCAAGGGTAACCGGGCTCTGGTGGGTGCGCGAGGAGTCTTTTTCATGACCGGGCAGCGCCGCTAGGGTCAGGCCGTTAGCAATGATAACGATTTCGCCTCATCTCGTAAGATGGAAGGGCGCTCTAACGCCCCGACAGTGCCTGGAGGCACCATGGCTGAAATATCCGGTAAACCCTTTCTCTGGCCCGACCGGTCACCGCATCCGCTCAGCGCCGAGGCGCTCGCCAGCGTCGATGCCTGGTGGCGGGCCGCCAATTACCTCTCGGTGGGGCAGATCTACCTGCTCGACAACCCGTTATTGCGTGAGCCGCTCACTCGGGACCACATTAAGCCTCGGCTGCTGGGCCACTGGGGAACCACCCCGGGGCTCAATTTCCTTTATGCCCACCTGAACCGTGCCATCCGCGAACGCTCGATCAGCACCCTCTACGTCACCGGCCCCGGCCACGGCGGCCCCGGTATGGTCGCCAACGCCTACCTCGACGGCACGTATTCCGAAATTTATTCCGGCGTCGACCAGAGCGAGCAGGGCGTCAAGGCCCTGTTCCGGCAGTTCTCGTTCCCCGGCGGCATCCCCAGCCACGCCTCGCCCGAAACCCCCGGGTCGATCCACGAGGGCGGCGAGCTCGGTTATGCGCTCAGCCACGCCTACGGTGCCGCCTTCGACAACCCCGACCTGCTGGTCGCGGCGGTCGTCGGTGACGGCGAGGCCGAAACCGGCCCGCTGGCCACCAGCTGGCATTCGAACAAGTTCATCGATCCGCTGCAGGATGGTGTCGTGCTGCCGATCCTGCACCTCAACGGGTACAAGATCGCCAACCCCTCCGTGCTCGCCCGCATCCCGGAAGTGGAACTCCTCGTCCTGATGCGCGGCTACGGCCACAAGCCCTACATCGTGGCCGGCGGCTTCGACGGTGAAGATCCCCTGCTCGTGCACCAGCGCATGGCGCTCACCCTCGACGAGGTGCTGAACGAGATCGCCGCGATCAAGGCCCGCGCCCTCGCCGGTGACACCGAGCGCCCGCGCTGGCCCATGATCATCCTGCGCACACCCAAGGGCTGGACCTGCCCGCCCGTCATCGACGGGGTGCAGGTCGTCGACTCCTGGCGTTCGCACCAGGTGCCGCTCAGCAACGCCCGCGACACCGAGGCGCACACCCGCCTGCTCGAAGAGTGGCTGGCCTCCTACCGGCCCGAGGAACTCTTCGACGAGGCCGGTGCCCCTGTGGCTCAGATCTCGTCGCTGGCGCCCGCGGGCGACCTGCGGATGAGTGCGAACCCCGTCTCCAACGGCGGGCTGCTGCGCACGGCACTGAAGCTGCCCGACTTTCGGAAGTACGCGGTGGAGGTGCCCTCCCCGGGCGCCACCACCGATGAGGCCACCAAGGTTCTCGGCACCTGGCTGGCTGACGTCATCCGTGAGAACCCCGACAATTTCCGCATTTTCGGACCCGACGAGACGGCCTCCAACCGGCTCGCCCCGGCCGTCTACGCGGCCACCGACAAGCAGTGGAACGCGGAGTTCCACGACGGTGACACCAACCTCGCCCGCGCCGGCCGCGTGATGGAGATGCTCAGCGAGCACCAGTGCCAGGGCTGGCTGGAGGGCTACCTGCTCACCGGCCGTCACGGCCTGTTCAACTGCTACGAGGCGTTCATTCACATTGTCGACTCGATGTTCAACCAGCACGCGAAGTGGCTCAAGGTCACCCGCGAGATCCCGTGGCGTCGCTCCATCTCGAGCCTGAACTACCTGCTCTCCTCGCACGTCTGGCGTCAGGATCACAACGGGTTCTCCCACCAGGATCCCGGCTTCATCGACCACGTCGTCAACAAAAGCGCGGATGTCGTGCGCGTCTACCTGCCGTTCGACGCCAACACGCTGCTGGCCACCTACAACCACTGCCTGCGCAGCGTGGACTACGTCAACGTGGTCGTCGCCGGCAAGCAGCCCGCGCCGAACTGGCTCACGATGGACCAGGCCGTGGCGCACTGCAAGCGGGGCCTCGGCATCTTCGACTGGGCCGGCACCGAGACCTTCGGTACCTCGCCCGACGTCGTGCTCGCCGCTGCCGGCGAAGTGCCGACCCTCGAGGTGCTGGCCGCGGCCGCCATCCTGCGGGAATGGCTGCCGGACCTGTCCGTGCGGGTCGTGAACGTCGTCGACCTGATGCGCCTGCAGTCCGAGGCGGACCATCCGCACGGCCTCAGCGACCACGAGTTCGACGCCATCTTCACGGCCGACAAACCGATCGTGTTCGCCTACCACGGGTATCCGTGGCTGATCCATCGCCTGACCTACAAGCGCAACGGGCACGGCAACCTGCACGCCCGCGGGTACAAGGAGGAGGGCACCACCACCACGCCGTTCGACATGGTCATGCTCAACGACCTCGACCGGTACCACCTGGTGATGGACGTCATCGACCGGGTCCCCGGCCTCGGCGCCCGCGCCGCCCTGCTCCGCCAGGAGATGCAGGATGCCCGCCTCCGGGCCCGCGCGTACACCCGCGACCATGGGGAAGACATCCCCGCCGTCACCGAATGGGTCTGGGACGCCGATGGCGTCGGAGTGACCCCCGACAATGCCGGTGTCTCCACCGGCGGAGATAACGTATAAACCGTGGCTGACAGCATTTACATCACCTCTGCCGAGGGAAATACCGGCAAATCCACCATCGCCCTGGGCGTGCTCGATACCCTGCTCCGTTCGGTGCAGCGCGTCGGCGTGTTCCGGCCCGTTGCCCGCTCGGCGCACCACCCCGACTACGTGCTGGAGCTGCTGCTCTCGCACCTGTCGAGTGCGTCCGCGCTCACCGTGCAGCCTCCGCTGACCTACGACGAGTGCGTCGGCGTCACCTATGACGAGGTGCACCTTGACCCCGACGCGGCCCTCGGCCGCATCGTGCAGCGCTTCAAGGCCGTCGAGGCCCAGTGTGATGCGGTGGTCGTCATCGGCTCCGATTACACGGATGTCGGCAGCCCCACCGAGCTCGCCTTCAACCTGCGCATCGCCGCGAACCTGGGGGTGCCGGTGCTGCTGGTGCTCGGCGGTCGGGTTGGTCCCGGCCAGGGCGAAACGCTCAACCAGGGCGACCGGCAGCTCGGGCAGAGCGAACCGCGCACGCCGGAGGACATCCGTCAGCTGACCGACGTCACGCTTGCCGAACTGCGCGAGGAGCATGTCGGGCTGCTCGGCGTCATCGTCAACCGTGCCGACCCGAACCGGCTGGATGAGCTCATCGACGCCGTGCGGAGCGTCGTCGACGCCACCGCGAAGCCCGGCAACGGGCTGAACACGGTGCCGGTCTGGGCTCTTCCCGAAGATTCGTACCTCGTGGCCCCCAGCATGAAGAGCATCCTCAAGGCCACCAACGGCACCCTCGTCAAGGGTGACCCTGCCCTTCTGTCGCGGGAAGCGCTCGGCGTGGTCGTGGCGGCCATGTCGATGGTCAACGTGCTGCCGCGCCTGTTCGAGGGTGCCGTCGTGGTGATTCCGAGCGATCGCCCGCAGGTGTTGCTCGCCGTGCTGATGGCGAACTCGTCCGCGACGTTCCCGTCGATCGCCGGCATCGTGCTCGTCGGCGGGTTTGACCTGCCCGACGAGATCGAACGGCTCGTCGAGGGTCTCGCGCCGTCGGTGCCGATCATTCGCACCGAACTCGGCTCCTACGACGCGGCGCTGCGGATCACGCACACGCCCGGACGGATGGCGGCGGACTCGCAGCGCAAGCGCGACACGGCGCTGGCCCTCTTCGAAGGCCACGTCGACGCATCCGTGCTGCTCGACCGCCTCAAGGTGAGCCGCGCCGACGTGGTGACGCCGCTGATGTTCGAGTACATGCTGCTCGAGCGGGCGCGCACCGACCGTAAGCACATCGTGCTGCCGGAGGGCGATGACGACCGCGTGCTGCGTGCCGCCGCCACCCTGCTGGCCCGCGACGTGGCCGACATCACCATTCTCGGTGAGGAGTTCGAGGTGCGTTCGCGCGCCATCGGCCTCGGCCTGGACATTTCCAAGGCGCAGGTTCTGAGCCCCTTCGACGACGTGCTGCGCCACAAGTTCGCGGAAGCCTACTCGAAGCTGCGCGCCCACAAGGGCGTCACGGTCGAGCAGGCCATGGAGCTCGTCACCGATGTGTCGTACTTCGGCACGATGATGGTGCAGCTCGGCCTGGCCGATGGCATGGTCTCCGGGGCAACCCACACGACCGCGCACACCATCCGCCCGAGCCTGCAGATCATCAAGACGCGCCCGGGAGTCTCGGTCGTGTCCAGCGTGTTCTTGATGGCGCTCGCCGACAAGGTGCTCGTCTACGGCGACTGCGCGGTGAACCCTGACCCCACCGCGGAGCAGCTCGCCGACATCGCCATCTCGGCGTCGGAGACGGCCGTGGAGTTCGGCATCGAGCCGCGCATCGCCATGCTCAGCTACTCGACCGGCGAGTCCGGTCAGGGAGCCGACGTAGACAAGGTGCGGGCCGCCACCGCCCTCGTGCGGGAGCGTCGCCCTGACCTGCTGATCGAAGGTCCGATCCAGTACGACGCGGCAGCGGATGCCGCCGTCGCCGCCACGAAGATGCCTGGTTCGGCCGTCGCCGGCCGCGCCACCGTCTTCATCTTCCCCGACCTGAATACGGGCAACAACACGTATAAGGCCGTGCAGCGCAGCGCCGGAGCCGTGGCCATCGGCCCCGTTCTCCAGGGTCTGCGCAAACCCATCAATGACCTTTCTCGAGGAGCACTAGTGCAGGACATCGTCAACACCGTAGCCATCACCGCGATTCAGGCGGCGACGCTGTCCGCGTCCGCCGCTTCCGCCGCTTCGGTTTCTTCCACCGCGGCGGTGTCCGCATGACCGCCATCCTGGTTGTCAACTCCGGCTCGTCGTCGTTCAAGTACCAGCTGATCGACATGGACACCGAGGCCGAACTCGCCAGCGGTCTCGTCGAGCGCATCGGTGAGCCGATCGGTCACGCGCGGCACAATGTGGGTAGCTCCAAGGACGGCCGCACCGAACGCGACCTGCCCATCGTGGACCACACCGCCGGCTTCGCCGTGATGATCGAGGCCTTCGCCCAGCACGGGCCGAAGCTGTCCGAGTCGAACCTGATTGCCGTGGGACACCGCGTGGTGCAGGGCGGAAACCGCTTCTTCGAGCCGACCGAGGTCACCCACCTGGTGGAGCTGAACATCGAGGATCTCTCCGAGATCGCGCCGCTGCACAACCCGGGTGCCGTGCAGGGCATCCGTGCCGCTCGCGCCAGCTTCGCGAACGTGCCTCACGTTGCGGTCTTCGACACCGCGTTCCACCAGACGCTGCCGCCGGCGGCCTACACCTACGCCATCGACAAGGATCTGGCGACGCGGTACCGCGTGCGCAAGTACGGCTTCCACGGCACCTCGCACAAGTTCGTGTCGGAAGCCGTGGCCTCCTTCCTCGACCGGCCGCTGGCCGAGCTGAAGACGATCGTGCTGCACCTGGGCAACGGGGCATCCGTGTGTGCCGTCGACGGCG
This sequence comes from Actinomycetales bacterium, assembly GCA_038319305.1. Taxonomy (GTDB): domain Bacteria; phylum Actinomycetota; class Actinomycetes; order Actinomycetales; family Microbacteriaceae; genus Cryobacterium. Next base: position 5,790 of record JBBQDC010000140.1, read on the forward strand.
GCAACTCGATCGACACCTCCATGGGCATGACCCCGCTGCAGGGGCTCGTCATGGGCACCCGCTCGGGCGACATCGACCCGGCCGTGATCTTCCACCTGCGCCGTCGGGCCGGGATGACCACCGCCGAGCTCGACGACCTGCTGAACCGCCG
>JBBQDC010000141.1:0-5767 GCA_038319305.1 Actinomycetales bacterium
TTCCGCGATCGGGGAGACATCCAGCAGATCTTTCAGAGTGCCCACGGCACCGGTCGCCGCCTCGCCGGCGTCGTTCCAACCCTCGAACGCCACCACCAGGAGGCGCCCGTTGAGGAACCCATTAGCCTCTGTCACTGTCTGAAACCTCGATCCGACGGGGTGCCCCCTGTGGCGCACCATCCATCAAGGATAGGCGGTGCCCTCTACACTTGAACTCCGTGAACGCGATCCGAATCAATTCCCTCCTGCCTGCGGCCGTGCTCTGGGACATGGACGGCACCATCGTCGACTCCGAGCCGTACTGGATGCGCGCCGAGACGGAATTGGTGGAGTCCTTCGGCGGTGAGTGGACGCATGACGACGGGATGCTGCTGGTCGGGTCTGGTCTCTGGGGCTCGGCAGCCATTCTGCAAGGGCGCGGCGTCGACCTCGACGCCGAGGCCATCGTGCAGACGCTGACCGGGCGGGTGCAGGAGCTTCTCCAGGAATTCGGTGCACCGTGGCGCCCGGGGGCGCTGGAAATGCTCACCGCGCTCAAGGAAGCCGGCATTCCGATGGCGCTTGTGACCTCGTCGGTGGAACGAATGGCACGCCAGATTGCGGACTTGTTGGGATTCACCGCCTTCGACGCCGTCGTCGCAGGAGACATGGTCGAAAACAGCAAACCGCATCCTGAGGCCTACCTCCAGGCGGCCGGGCTCTTGGGCGTCGAGACGCATCGATGCATGGCCGTGGAGGACTCCTTACCGGGCATTGCCGCTGCAGTGGCGTCCGGTGCGGTCGTCCTCGGTGTGCCGCACATGGTCACCTTGCCCAAAAGTGACCACTACGACCTGTGGCCGACGCTGTCCGGTCGCACCCTGGACGGATTCACGGAACTGTTCGGCGCCCGGCGTGGTTCCGCTGCCCGCCCCACGAATTTGCCCGATTCCGAATGACCCGAGAACAAGGACGTAACCCACGCATGAGCGACAACCAGGTCATCCAGAACAGCGGACCCTTCCGGATCGGCGACCGGGTGCAGCTGACCGGACCCAAGAATAAGCTGAACACGATCACCCTGGAACCAGGCAAGGTCTTCCACACTCACCGCGGCATCCTGGCGCACGACGACATCATCGGTCTCCCGGACGGCTCGGTCGTCACGAACAACGTCGGCGTGGAACACCTGGCCCTTCGGCCGTTGCTGAACGACTTCGTGATGTCAATGCCGCGCGGCGCGGCCATCATCTATCCGAAGGACGCAGCGCAGATCATCGCTCAGGCCGATATTTTCCCAGGGGCGACCGTGGTAGAGGCGGGCGTCGGCTCCGGTGCGCTGTCGCTCTGGCTGCTGCGCGCGATCGGCCCGGCCGGGCGGCTGGCCTCGTTCGAACGCCGGAGCGAATTCGCCGATGTCGCCCGGGACAACATCGCGACCTTCCTCGGTTCCGATCCCGTCAACTGGAGCATCACGCTCGGCGACCTCGCCGACACCCTGCCGGACACGATGCCGACCCAGAGCGTCGACCGGGTGGTACTCGACATGCTCGCGCCCTGGGAGTGCCTGGGGTCAGTCTCGGACGCTCTCAAGCCCGGGGGAGTGCTGCTCTGCTACGTGGCCACGGTGACCCAACTCTCGCGCGTGGCTGAGGCCATCCGTGCGACCGGTCTTTACACGAACCCGGACTCGAACGAGACCATGGTTCGTGGCTGGCATGTCGAGGGTCTCGCGGTTCGTCCCGATCACCGGATGATCGGGCACACGGGTTTCTTGATCACGGCTCGCCGCCTGGCCCCGAACACGATCCTGCCGGAATTGAAGCGCAGACCGTCGAAGACCGATTTCTCCGATGCCGATGTCGAGGCCTGGACGCCGGGTGCCCTCGGCGAACGAAGTGTCAGCTCGAAGGTCATGCGCAAGCGCGTTCGGATGGCCGAGACCGGGGCCGCCATCTCCAAGGCTCGCGATCTCGATGCCGGTGAACCTGACCTCCTCACCCCCGACGCCCGTTAGGATTGGGTCCGGCCTGCCTTCCGGTGCCGAATTTGCCCCTGTCCCGCACAATCACTGCCCCACATTGAAATGAGATTCCGTGCGTAGAGCTCCTGCACTCATCGCCTCCGCTGGGCTGCTGGTCGCGGTCCTGACCGGCTGCAGCACCCCCGTCGACGCCGCGGACTGCGACGCACCGGTGATGGAAGGGGCAGCCTCGAAGCTCGTGTCGGTATCGGGCGAATTCGGCGCCGCGCCGACGGTGGACTTCCCGACCCCGCTGAAGACGGATACCACCCAGGTCAGCGAGATCATCGCCGGCACGGGAGAAGGCCTCGTCCCGGATCAGCTGGTCAAGCTCGACCTCAGCCTCTACAACGGCACGACGGGTGCGTTGATCAGCGCGGGCGAGTACGACGGTGCCAACCAGGCCAGCATCGCCCTCGACGCCGAGCAGACCCTTCCGGGCTTGGCCCAGGGCCTGGAATGCGCCCAGGTCGGATCCCGTCTGGCTCTCATCGTCTCCCCGGACGACGGGCTCGGCCCTGCCGGCGGAGACGCGAACAGCGCCATCGGTACCGACGACTCCCTGGTCTTCGTGATCGACGTCGTGAGAGCCAACCTGCTCCGGTCCGACGGCGCCAACCGGCCGGTCGCGAGCGGCCTTCCGTCCGTTGTGCTGGCGCCTGATGGAACCCCCGGCATCACGATTCCGTCGAGCGAGCCGCCGGCCAAGCTGCAGATCGGCGTGCTCAAAAAGGGCCGCGGCGAGGAGATCGCGGAAGGCGACACCGCGACCCTTCACTACACGGGCGTTCTCTGGAACGAGAAGACGGTCTTCGACTCCAGTTGGCAAACCGGAAAGCCGGCCGACTTCCTGATCGCAGACGGTTCCAAGACTGAGGGCGGCCTGATCCCGGGGTTCGCCCAGGCTGTCATCGGACAGACGGTCGGTTCGCAGATCATCGCCGTCATACCCCCCGACCAGGCCTACGGTGACGAAGCATCGCAAACTATCCCCGCAGGCTCGACGCTCGTGTTCGTCGTCGACATCCTCGGTGTGAACTAAGCCTCGCGCCGTAAGCGGCGGCTAGACTCACACCGTGTCGTCCACCATTGAGAAGAACAGTCGCGTTTCGGTTGAAGAACGCCTGTTCAGCCTGGTACTTGCGCTCATCGCAACGGAAGCCGGACTGACTAAGGCTGACATTCTTTCCACCGTGCAGGGGTATCGGCAGCGCTACCTCTCCGGAGGAGACAACGCCAGCCTGGAGCGTCAGTTCGAGCGCGACAAGGACGACATCCGCGAATTGGGTATTCCGCTCGAGGTGGTGGAGCCGCCCGACGATCCTGGCAGCAATCACCATCTGCGCTATCGCATACCCAGAGGTCTCTACGAGCTCCCGGCGGACGTGACTTTCACCCCGGACGAGCTGATGCTGCTGAAGCTCGCCGCGACGGTGTGGCGGGAGGGCTCCCTGTCGGCGGAATCCAGGCGGGCGATGACGAAACTCCATGCACTGGGCATGGACTCGAGCGAACCCGTACTCGGTTACTCTCCCTCCCTACGCGTGCGGGAGTCGTCCTTCGAACCGCTCAGCAAGGCGATGGATCACAACCAGGTTGTCGCATTCCTCTATCTGAAACCCGGCGAGGCGGCGGCGAGGCGGCGCCAGGTCGAGCCCCGCGCCGTGGTGATGCACGACGGGCGCTGGCACCTGTTCGGCACCGACCAGGATGCCGCAGCAACCCGCACATATCTGCTCTCCCGAATCGTCGGGCCGGTGGTGACGATCCCGGGCGCTTCGTTCGCGACCCACGGCGAGGGTCAGGGACAGGTGGCCCTCCGAGAGCTCGAGACGCTCTGGACCGCCAATATCGCCGTGATCGCTGCTGAGCCGGGCAGCGATGCCGCTGTTCGGCTGTCGAAGCGACACGCCCCCGGTGAAAGCCTCACGAACACGCACGCATCCGCTCTGCACCTGCATTACACCGATCTCAACGTTCTCGCAGATGAGCTCGCCGGCTACGGCCCGGAGGTTCTGGTGCGCTCACCCGCTTCCCTGCGCGAGGCTGTACGTTCCCGCCTGATCAGCGTGCGGGATGCCCATACCGAACCCGTTGTGAATTCGAGCCCGGACACCGCCACGGGAGCTGCCGAGTGAACGGCGGCCCGGCACTCGGTGCAGTCGACAAGCTGACCTTCCTTCTGGCGCTGGTTCCCTTTTTGATGGACCATGACAGCATCAGCGTGACCGACGTCTCCGCGCATTTCGGGGTCTCGGCCGACCGGGTTCGCGACGCGGTGAACCTCATTGCGGTGTCCGGCATTCCGGGAGAGACCCGCCAGTACCTGCACGGTGACCTGTTCGATATCGCCTGGAACGAGTTCGAAACGAATGACCTCATCGTGCTCACCCATCGTGTGGCCCTCGACGACTCGCCGCGCTTCTCCGCCCGGGAAGCCGCCGCGCTGATCGCCGGCCTTCAATACCTCTCATCACTGCCAGAGAATGCCGACGTCGACGCGATCGCCTCCCTGATGGCGAAACTCACTCGCAGCGCCTCAGCGACTCCCAGCCAGGTTGCCGTTTCAGGCACGGATGCCCGCAACAGTATCGCAGTCGTTCAGGCGGCCGTCCGCGACGGAGTGCAGATCGAGTTCGACTACCTGAATGCCCGCGGCGAACATGAGATACGCCTGGTTGACCCGTGGAGAATCCAGTCTGTGGACCGGGACTGGTATCTGCGCGGCTGGTGCCATCTCCGCGAAGCCCCGCGGACCTTCCGGCTCGACCGGATGAGCGATCTGCGCGCGACCGACGTGCCGACCAGCCCCAGGTCCGCAGCGGCATGGCTTCCTGAGACCCTCTTCGAGGGCTCCGCGTCCGACCTTGACGTGACGGTTGAGCTCCCTCCGGCAGCCGTCCCCTTGCTCGCGGACTACGCACCGTCCGGCGCTGCTGGAGCGTCGGCGGACCGCGCGCGGAGAACGCTCCGGGTGGCTCACTACCATGGCCTCAAACGACTCGTCACCGGCCTCGCCGGAGTCGTGGTGGTGGTTGACCCCGCCGAAGCCCGTACTGTCGTGCGCGATTGGGCGGCCGCCGGGGTTACCCGATACGACGAGTCCGCACCGACAGATGTGGGGGAGTAGCCGATGCCGTGGTGGTCGTGGGTGCTGATCTGGAGCAGCCTGGTGCTGGGCCTGCTCGCGACGCTGGTCTGGTTCGGGTTCGCGCTGTTCAAAAAGGTCATGGCCATGTCGAAGGCCATCCAAGAACTCGGCGATCTTGTTGCTGACGCCACTCGGGGGCAGGAAATGCCGCCTCAGAGCCGGTTCCGACCTGCCATCTTTACAGACCCCGTTGACCTCCACCTTGCTCTCGAGCTGGTCCAGCTGGACCGGGCGCGGCGTCGGCAGCGTCGGCGGGATTCTTTGGTCGCTAGAGGTAAACTGTTTGTAACACGCCCATTGACCCAGAGGACAGATGCTGATGCTTAACAACCTGACCGGATGGCACTTCCTGATCATCCTTGTCATCGTTCTGCTTCTCTTCGGTGCGCCCAAGCTTCCCGCTCTCGCCCGCAGCCTTGGGCAGTCCATGAAGATTTTCAAGAACGAGATCAAGAGCGATAAAGAAGAGGCCGAGACCACCGGCAGTGCCAACGACTCTTCGAAGGCCACCGGCACGGCCGACCCGACGACGAAGTCGTAAGCCTGTGGCGGGGCGAACCCCTCGGCGCACGGCCACTGATGGAAAAATGTCGCTGGGGCAACATCTGCTTGAA
>JBBQDC010000142.1:0-5665 GCA_038319305.1 Actinomycetales bacterium
AGGGCCGCGAGAACGCCGACTCTGGTCGTGATCAGGCTGCGGGCCAGCACGAAGGTTCCCGCCGTCGCGACACCCACGAAGAGGGCGCTCAGGGCCCGGGTCGACAGCTCCGACGCGCCGAAGAGATCGATCCAGACGCGCAGCACCAGATAGTAGGCGCCGTGCACGGCATCGATGTTATCCAGCAGCCGGACGAGCCCAGGCAGGGAACGTTCCGCCGACATGACGCTGGCTGCCTCGTCGCCCCAATACGAGGGCCGCCACGATCCGGCCACCGAAACGAGAAAACCGAACAGTCCCAGAAGCGCCGCCAGTCCTCCGGTTCGGCGCAGGGGAAGGCGCAGCGCCACGGGGTGAACCAGGCGGGAAACCAACGGGGGGGAGGACACGCATACACGTTAGGCCACCTCGCTGAACCCTGATACCCGGTGCGGCAGCAGTCAGACGGGCACGGATGCACCAGCCTGGCCGCGGCCGGACCGGCGGCTAGGCTGGCGCCATGATCGATCCCCTCGCGACGAGTAGTCCCGCTGATGCTCCCGGCCCTGACACAAGCCTGGGCGTGGCGGTGGCCCAGTTCGCCCCCGGCCGCGAGCCTGCCGTGAATCTCGCCGTTATGCGCGCCCTCGCCGCGACCGCCGTCGCCCGCGGGGCCCGGCTGATCGTCTTCCCCGAGTACTCGGCATTCTTCGAACCGGTCATGGGGCCGTCCTTCGTCGCCGCGGCCGAGCCTTTGGACGGCCCCTTCGTGACGGCACTGGCCGCGCTCGCCGCCGACCGCGGCGTTCATATCGTGGCCGGCATGCTCGAGGCCACGGACGACCCGAACCGGTTCTCCAACACCCTGGTCGCAGTGGATCCGGCCGGTGAAACCGTCGCAAAGTACCGCAAGCTGCACCTCTACGACGCTTTCGGCGACCGCGAATCGGACTGGGTGCGGGCCGGCGCCGTGGAGGAACCCGAGACATTCGACGTCGGGGGACTGCGGGTGGGTCTGCAGACCTGCTACGACATCCGTTTTCCGGAGGTGACCCGCCGTCTGGTCGACGCAGGGGTCGAACTGGTGCTCGTGCCGTCCGAGTGGGTGCGAGGACCATTGAAGGAACAGCACTGGCGCACGTTGCTGACCGCGCGCGCCCTGGAGAACACGGTCTATGTGGCGGCCGCCGACCACGCCCCGCCCGTTGGCGTCGGCAACAGCATGGTGATCGACCCGATGGGCGTGGAGCTAGTCACGATCGGCGAGACAACGGATGTCGCCGTCGCCTGGGTGCTTCCGGAGCGCCTCGCAGCTGTGCGGGCCCGCAACCCTGCGCTGGCGCTGCGCCGCTTCGCCGTCGTGCCGCGCTGAACGGGAGACGGCTGAACCGGCGCCGGCAACTCAGAGTTCGGTGGCGATGGTGTCCTGCGAGGCAGGCGCTGCGCGCACCGTGAACTTCTGATCCGGGCGTTGACTGCGCTCGGGGCGCTCGGGGCGCTCCGGACGGTCGGGCTCAGTCATTGCCTTCTCCTCGCCGGTGGCTACCAGACCCTGGGAACTGTTCGCGGAGCGGGTGAGCTGGGCGAGCCAGAGCGGGTTGATGCTCGGCGGCTGGCCGCCGGAGAACTTGAAATACAGGGGAATGGCCGGGTGCAACCAGGCGGAGCTGCGTCCGTTTCCGGCTTCGGCGGCGTTGCGCCAGGAGAGCAGGAAGCTCTCGCCCCGGCGGAGTTTCTGCACGATCACGATCTGGAGATGGGCCAAAATCCGGTCGTCGAATTCGACCGTGACTCTGTCATACGTCAACGAACCCATGGTGCCGCTCTCAATCAGTCGGGGCTGTGCAAAGCCAGGCCACGCCGGGTGACCTTTTCTCAGGACTGATCCTCAGTTTGGTCGTAATGAACCCGCTTGACAAGGGAATCGGCCACGTACGCAACCGCATCCGTTCGGCAATACGCTCAGCAGCGTCTCGTACGGCTTCTCCACATGCGCGAAGTGCCCGGTGCCGGGAATCGTGCCCAGGTCGAAGTCTCGGATGGCCATGCGGAGCCTGGCCGCATCCGTAGCCGCCACGAAGATGTCGCAGTCACCTCGGATCGCGCGCACGGCGCACTCGATCCGGGACCAACGGCCGGCATCGTAGGTGCCGGCCAAGGCGGATGCGACGGCGAACGCGTGTGGGCGAAGCTCGGCGGCGAACGCGCCGACAACGCTCTCGTGCAGCAACTCCGGGCGGCGGAACAGCGGTGCCGCCAGCGTTTGTAGCAGATTGGTGCGGTGCAGCAGCCGGATCAGGGCCTTCCCGGCCCGATCAGCCCACGCGAGAGCGCGCATCACCGGCAGCAGGGCGCCGAAACCAGGCAGGGCTCTGAACCCGGCCACCGGGTGACGCACCGCGTCGATCACCGAGTAGGTCGTCGCCGAAACGAGGCCGACGAACGCGGTCGAGCGGGTTTCGCTCGCGGCCAGCTCGAGGGCGACGAATCCGCCGAGGGAGTGACCGATCACGGTCCAGGAGCGATAGCCGAGCGCCCGGGCGATCTCGGCTACCACCGCAGCGGTCGCCTCGATCGAGCGGGAGGGTCCCGCTGCCGCAAGCGGAGAGTCGCCCCAGCCCGGCAGATCGGGGATGATCAGGTCGGTCAGGGCCAGGCCGGAGGCGTCGGCCGCGGCCAGCAGCGGCGTCCAGGTGGTCCAGGATCCCGCCGCGCCGTGCAACAGGATGGTTGCCGTGTCGCTCCCGGTGCGGCGGCCGTGCCGCACCGAGACCGTTGCCAGGCTGAGGCGCATGGAACTCGTGGTGAGTCCGAAGGCTCGGGCGTCGTGAATCAGAGGGAACGGGCAATACCCGGCACGGATGGCGACGTCCCAGGTCGGCGTTTCCCGCCCTGGCGTGTCCAGGCGGGGTAGGTCCTGCGGTGACGCTGTAGGCCTGATCTCGGTGATGGTGCTCATGATGCTGGTTCGTTGTGCCGGCTCCTGTGGATTGCCCGACCGTCGCAGGGGAGGGGAATACGCGGGACAGCAGGGCCGTTCGGCTCAGAGGGAACCTGCTTCCCCCTGTCCACGGCGGCGCACGCGCCAGCCGCCGGCATCCTGCCCCACAGAAAGAGCTATTCGTGAATCTTTTCTCCCCGCTGACCCTCGGTGACCTGAAACTGCCCAACCGTCTCGTCATGGCCCCGCTGACCCGGGTGCGTTCTGGCGTTGAGGGCGTGCCTGGACCGCTCGTGGTGGAACACTATCGGCAGCGCGCGTCTCTCGGCCTGATCGTGACCGAGGGCACCTACCCCAGCCACGCCGGCCAGGGTTTTCCGGGCCAGCCCGGCCTGGTCACCCCGGAGCAGATCGCCGGCTGGACGAACGTCGCCGACGCCGTGCACTCCGCTGGCGGGCGCCTGGTTGCCCAGGTCATGCATGCGGGCCGCGTCACGCACGAGGGCACCAACGGTGGTCGTGAGGTCGTCGCCCCCAGCGCCATCGCCATCCAGGGCGAGACCCACACCTATGAGGGCAAGGCCGTCTACCCGGTGCCGCACGCCCTCACGCAGGACGAGCTTCCGGGCGTAATCGCCGACTTCGTCCAGGCCTCCCGCAACGCCATCGCCGCCGGACTCGACGGCGTCGAGATCCACTCCGCGAACGGTTACCTCCTGCACGAGTTCCTGTCCCCGGCGTCCAACCGGCGCGACGACAGTTACGGCGGCTCCCCCGAGAATCGCGCGCGCTTCGTCGTCGAGGTCGTGACCGCGGTGGCCGAGGCCATCGGCGCGGGCCGCGTCGGTATCCGGGTCTCCCCGGAGCACAACATCCAGGATGCCCTCGAACCGGATGCCACGGATGTGCTGGCCACCTACGGTGCCCTGGCCGACGGGCTCGCCCCGCTCAACCTGGCCTACCTGAGCGTTCTGCACCGCGAGCCGGCCGGCGAACTTGTGCAGCAGCTGCGCACCCGTTTCGGCGGGCCGATCCTGGTCAACAGCGGGTTCGGTGAGGTCACCAACCGAGACGAAGCGATGGCCATCATCGCCGATGACCTGGCCGATGCGGTCGTCGTCGGCCGTGCCGTGATCGCCAACCCCGACCTGGTCGCCCGCTGGCTGAAGGACCTGCCGCTCAACGCCCCCGACCCGCTCACCTTCTACGGTGCCGGAGCCGAGGGCTACACGGACTACCCGGCCCTGGCGCACTAGCCACCAACTCCGCCGGCCCGGCCTGGTTGCCCGGTTGGGTGGGCCGGCGGCTACCGGTCGGCGATGCCGGCCAGCTGTGCGGCCGCGCGCTCGAGCACGTGCACCTTTTTGCAGTAGGCGAATCGCACCAGCGAGGCGTAGTCAGCTCGGTGGTCGGCGGAACAGAACGCGGTGATCGGAACCGCAACCACCCCGGCGAGGTCGGGCAGTACCCGGCACAACTCGGCGCCGTCCGGGTAGCCGAGCGGCGCGGCATCCGCCACGATGAAATACGATCCCTGAGGTCGGCTGACCCTGAATCCCGCCGCCGTCAAGCCGCTCTCGAGCACGTCACGTTTGGCCTGGAGGTCAGCGGCGATACCGGCGTAGAAGGTGTCGGGCAGATCGAGGCCCCGTGCGATCGCGGGCTGGAACGGCGCACCGTTCACGTAGGTGAGGAACTGCTTCACGGCGAGGATCGCGGTGACCAGCGCGGCCGGCGCGGTGAGCCAGCCGACCTTCCAGCCGGTGGTGTTGAACGTCTTGCCGCCGGAGGAAATCGTGATGGTGCGCTCGCTCGCGCCCGGAATAGTCGCGACCGGCAGATGGGCGACACCGAAAGTGAGGTGCTCGTAGACCTCGTCGGTCACGATGAGGGCGTCGTGGCGGTGCGCGAGAGCCACGATGAGTTGCAGGGTCGCGCGGGGCAGAACGGAGCCGGTGGGGTTGTGCGGATTGTTCACGATGATCAACCGTGTGCGGTCGGTGATGGCCGCGGCCAACTCGTCGGGGTCCGGCTGGAAATCGGGCGCACGCAGCCGCACCGTGCGGTGGATGCCGCCGCCCAGCGCGATCAGGCCACCATAAGCGTCGTAGAACGGCTCCAAGGTGACAACCTCGTCGCCGGGTTCGATCAGCGCGAGAATGGTCGCCGCCAGCGCCTCGGTGGCGCCCGCGGTCACCAGCACTTCGGTGTCCGGATCGACGGTCAGACCGTAGAATCGCTGCTGGTGACGGGCGATGGCGGCACGTAGTTCGGGCTGACCGCGTCCCGGTGGGTACTGATTCACACCGTCGGAAATCGCCTGACGCGCGGCCTCGAGCACCTCAGCCGGGCCGTCCTCATCGGGAAATCCCTGGCCCAGATTAATGGCCCCGGTGCGCATGGCGAGGGCACTCATCTCGGCGAATATGCTCGCGGCGACGGTGCCGTCAGCGGCGAGGAGACCGGCCCCGCGGGCTGTGCGTCGCCAGGCCCCGGAGATTGTCATGGTGTCACCTGCATTCCTCCAAACTACGACATGTGGAAAGTTAGAGCGCGGCCGAGCCGGATGCCCTAGGTTGGCCGAATGCGGACCGTGAAGCGCGACCTCCTCGCCCTGATCACGCTGACGCTGCTCGGTGCGCTGTCGCTGGCTGGCTGTGCACCCGCGCCGGCACCGCAGGCGTCGGAGACCAACGGGCCGACAGAGGCCCCCGTCTTCGCGTCCGATGAGGAAGCCCTCGCTGC
>JBBQDC010000143.1:0-5521 GCA_038319305.1 Actinomycetales bacterium
GTTCGTGCCGAGAACCCCGCTGGTGCGGCGGCTCTCGGCACGAACGGCGATTCTCGTGCGGGCCGAGCGGTGCGACGCCGGACGGCGCCAGGCCGAGCCGGAGCTAGGCCGGGCGGCTCTGCGGTGCGGTGGCCGCGGTCATCGCGGAGTCATGCTCCACGACGTCGCCGAGCACCTCGTCGATCTGCTTCATGCTCTCGGCCGGGAACTTCACGCCCGCGGCCTTGACGTTCTCACGGACCTGCTCGGGGCGGGAGGCTCCGACGAGGGCTGCCGAGACGTTGTCGTTCTGCAGCACCCAGGCCACGGCCAGCTGAGCCATCGACAGGTTGAGGTCGGCGGCGATCGGCTCGAGCTTCTGCACCCGGGTGAGCACGTCGTCGTTCAGGAAGCGGCTGATCATGTCGGCGCCGCCCTTGAGGTCGGTGGCGCGCGAACCGGCCGGCGGGGCCTGTCCCGGCTTGTATTTGCCGGTGAGCACACCCTGGGCAACGGGGGACCAGACGATCTGGCCGATGCCGAGCTCGCGTGAGGTCGGCACGACCTCGTCCTCGATGACGCGCCAGAGCATCGAGTACTGCGGCTGGCTCGAGATCAGGCTGAAGCCCAGCTCCTTGGAGAGCGCGTGGCCGGCGCGCAGCTGCGCGGCGGTCCACTCGCTGACGCCGATGTAGAGCGCCTTGCCCTGCCGCACGATGTCGGCGAAGGCCTGCATCGTCTCCTCCAGCGGGGTCTCGGTGTCGAAGCGGTGGGCCTGGTAGAGGTCGACGTAGTCGGTCTGCAGTCGGGTCAGCGAGCCATTGATCGACTCCATGATGTGCTTGCGGGACAACCCGACGTCGTTGTGGCCCTTGGGGCCGGTCGGCCAGTAGACCTTCGTGAAGATCTCGAGGCTTTCGCGGCGCTGCCCTTTGAGGGCATCGCCCAGCACGGACTCCGCCTTCGTGTTGGCATACGTGTCGGCGGTGTCGAAGCTGGTGATCCCCACGTCGAGCGCGGCATGCACGCACTGCGTGGCGATGTCGTTCTCGACCTGCGAACCGTGGGTGAGCCAGTTGCCGTAGGTGATTTCGGAGATTTTCAGGCCTGATGAACCGAGGTAGCGGAATTCCATGCCTACAGCCTAGGTGGCGCGATCCCGCTCTCGCTGGGTGAAAAGCGGATGCCGCGCCCCCCGGCGCCCCGCCCTACCCACGGTTCCCACGACGCTGGTCGAGCCTGTCGGGACCGGAGACCGGAGACCGGAGACCGGAGACCGGACTCCTACTCGTCGTCCCGGGACACGATGGCGTCCGTCATCCGGGTGCGGGACGTAGTGACGTTCCGCCACGTGCGGGCCCCGGTCTCCAGCCAGGGTGGTGCCATGATCTGCACCGCGCCGCGCATCATGCGGATCGCCCAGCCGGAGGCGGCGAGGTAGCGGTGGTGCCACCAGCACAGACATACCCCGTTGTCGGTGTGGGTCGGCCCGCCTTCTGAGTGCGGGATGACATGGTGGATCTCGGTCATCCCGGCCGGGATCCTGCACCCCGGGACGATGCACGTCCCGTCACGGAGCTGGATCGCCCGGCGCTGCGCGGCCGTGAAACACCGTTCCGGGGAGCCGAGGGCGATGATGCGTCCCTCAGCGTTGATCACGACTTTCTGCTGACCACCGGTGCTGATCAGGTCCTGGACGGCACTGATCGAGATCGGGGCTTCGACCCCGTCGATCCAGCCCACGCCGCGGCCCTGGCCGAAGTCCGCGTTCAGGTCCTGCTCGCGCACACTGACCAGGACCGTGGCGGGGGCGCCGCCGATTGTGGGGGACTCCCCGGCACGGGAGGCGACGTCAAGGATCACGGCCAGCACGTCGTGCCGCCGCTGATCGGGAGTGCGGTCGTCCCGCTCGAGCAGCGCCTGCTCCCGGTCCCGTGCGGCTTCCTCTTCGGCCAGGAACGCGACCGGGGCCGACTTCGGCGACAGGTACGCGTCGAAGAGGCGGCGGAACTTGCCCGCGATCTCGGGCATCAACGCCCCGGACACCGGCACGATGCCGTCGCGTTCCCGGCCGAGCCGGATCCCGCGCGACCTCATGGCGTGGTCGTCGGGCCGGGAACCATCCGGTGCCAGCACGGCCCGCCAGACCGAGCCCTGCAGCCGCACCTCGTCCGCCGACGCCGGCACCGGGGTCTCCGCACTGGTGCCGGTGGCCGAGGCGACCAGTTCGCCCTCGGCGGCCTGCACGGAGTCCAGGTCGGTGCACCGCAGCGTGGGAGTCAAGGCGGTGAGGATCGCGTCGGCCGCGTCGACGCCGATCGCACACGTGGCCAGACCGATCGCGGTGGCGGGGAAGAGGGGCGGCAACGGTTCGCCGCCCAGAGAGCGGCGGGTGCGGAGCTGCTGACCCAGCCGCATCCGTCGCCGCGCCGTGTGTCCCGACACCAACGTGATTCGCTCCAGCAGCTCCCCGGGAGTGCGGCAGCCCTTCTTCGCCGACAACTGGCCCGTGCCGAGCTCGGGCCGGGACCGGTCGGCGACCTCGCCAGCCGCTGCCACCCGCAACGCGTCGACCCGGCGGCCGAGGACCTCGACCGCCGTCGTCACCTGCAGCAGGCCGTCATCGTCGAACCCGCGCATGCCTGAACAGGTGAGGGCTTCCGCGAGCCCCGCCGCGAGGGACTGCAGCTCGACGACCACCCGCGCCGCTGCGGACGGGCCGGGTGCGGCATCCGCTGCGGGGTGTTCCAGGAGGTTGGTCACAAACCCGAGTTTACCTCAGGTAGAACAAATGCACCATAGTAAAGCCAAAAAAATCGAGGATTACTCGTACCTGCATTCGCCCAACGTCAGCCGGTCAGGGCCTTGTGGATGCGTTGCAGGGAGACGGGCTCCGCGGCCTTGAGCTCCTGGGCGAAGAGGCTGATCCGCAGTTCCTCGATCAGCCAGCGTGCGCGCACCAGGTTGGCGGCCGCGTTCGCCTGCAGCGGGATCTTGCCGCCGGCATCCTCGAACCGGCCCGTGGCCGCCTGGCTCTCGTTCATCCAGACCCGGTCGCGGCTCGGGTTGTCGCCGAGCTTCACGATGCGGGCGGTGATGCCGGCCAGGTAGCGCGGCAGGTGCCGCAGCTGCACGAGGCCCGTGGCGCTCACGAAACCGGGGTAGACGAGCCCGGCCAGCTGCGCGCGGGCATCCGTCAGGGCCGGCAGCAGGGCCATGCTGGTGGAGGCCTTCAGCGCCTTGTCGGCGGCGCGCGCGGCGGCGAGGACGCGGGCGACGAGGCCCACCGTGTCGAACATGGAGTCCATCACGACGCCGGACACCCGGTCGCGGATGGTGTCGAATTCGGCGCGCATGAACACCTGTCCGCCGGGCTTCACCCGGAACAGCACGTCGTCGACGCTTGCCGCGAGGCAGTCGTCGAACAGGGCCTGGGTGGTGCGGTACGGGCTGGTGGCCAAGCTGAGTTTCTCCGCCCCGGTGAGATGCTGCTGCACATAGGCGACCGGCGAGGGCGTGGCGAGCAACAGCAGGCGACGCACGCCGCCGGGAAGCGTGCGGGCCTGCTCGACCTCCGTGCTCATCATCCGGATCGCCACCGACGTGCCCTCGTCGACGAGGGTCGGGTAGCCGCGGATGGTGTTGTCACCCTGTCTGGTGTCGAGAAATCGGGGCAGCTCGGGGAAGTCCCAGGTGGTAAGCCCGGTGCGCTCGATGGCGTTCGTGGGGGTGGCAGCGGATGCCGCGGCCACGCTCTCGCGGGCCTGGTTGCCGAGCCGGCGTTGCAGCTCGAGCAGGTCCTTGCCGGAGGCGATCGGGCGACCGCGTTCGTCGACGACGCGGAACGTCATGCGGAGGTGGGCCGGCACCCGGATCAGCTCGAAGTCGTTCGCCTTCACCGGCACGTAGGTGAGCTTCTGGATCAGGGCGGCGAGAGTCTCGGTGAAGGGCACGTCGTCGCGGTCGAAGAGTGAGCCCCCCGCCACCTCGCCGACCGTTACCTCGCCCGGCGCCGTCGGCAGCTCGTTCAGCAGGCGCTTCGCCCAGTCGCCCGCGGGCACCACGTTGCGACGGATGCTCTTGGGCAGCGATTTGATCAGCGCCGTGACCAGGTCGGCGCGGAGGCCAGGCACCTGCCAGTCGAAGCCGGTGGGGGAGAGCCGCGCGAGCAGGGCCAACGGGATCTGCACGGTCACGCCGTCGTCGTCCGCGCCGGGCTCGAACCGGTAGCTGAGCGCCAACTTCTGGTCGCCCTGCCGCCAGATCGGCGGGAACACGGCCTCGTCGATCTCGGGGGCGTCTTCGGCAACCAGCGCCTCGGCGGTCATCGTGAGCAGGTCGGGCGTGTGGGTGCGCGCCTGGCGCCACCAGGTCTCGAACGTGCGCGTGGAGCAGACGTCGGCGGGAATGCGTTTCTGGTAGAACTCGAACACGGCCTCGTCGTCGAAGAGGATGTCGCGGCGCCGCGTGCGCTCCTCGAGCTCGGCGAGTTCCTTGCGCAGGCTCGTGTTCGCCCGGTCGAAGGCCGTGACCCGCTGGTCGATGCGGTCGAGGTCCCATTCGCCTTCGACGAGCGCGTGCCGGATGAACAGGTCGCGGGCATACGCCGGGTCCACGCGGGAGAATTGGATCCGTCGGCGCGGCACGATCGGTACCCCGTAGAGAGTGACCCGCTCGTAGGCGACGACCGCGCCCTGCTTCTTCTCCCAGTGTGGTTCCGAGTAGCTGCGCTTGCAGAGGTCGCCGGCGAGCGGCTCGGCCCAGGCTGGGTCGACGACCGCGTTCATCCGGGCGAACAGCCGGCTGGTCTCGACCAGTTCGGCGCTCATCACGGCGTTGGGCTGCTTCTTCGCCAGCGCCGAGCCCGGGAAGATCACGAACCGCTGCTGACGGGCACCGATGTAGTCCTTCTTGGCGGTGTCCTTGAGACCGATATGGGAGAGCAGTCCGGCCAGGAGCGAGCGGTGGATGCCGTCGGGGTTCACACTGGGATCATTGATGTGCAGGCCGAGCGGCTTGGCCATCTGGCGCAGCTGCTTGTACACATCCTGCCACTCGCGCACCCGCAGGTAGTTGAGGAACTCGTTCTTGCACAGGCGCCGGAAGGCGCTGGAGCCAAGGTCTTTCTGCTGCGCCTCGAGGTAATTCCACAGGTTCAACAGGCTCAGGAAGTCGCTGGTCGGGTCCGTGAAACGGGCGTGCTGCTGGTCGGCCTGCGCACGACGTTCGAGGGGTCGTTCGCGCGGGTCCTGAATGGTGAGCCCGGAGACGATCACCATCACCTCGCGGCTCACCGCCTGGGTCTTCGACTCGATCACCATCCGCCCGAACCGAGGGTCGATCGGCAGCTTCGCGAGCTGCTGGCCGATGCGCGTGAGCTTGGAGATGCCGGGTTTGTTGGCGGCCACGCGCCCGGCGGTGTCGGGTGCCACCGCGCCGAGTTCGGCGAGCAGGTCGAGGCCGTCCTTGATGCCGCGCGAGTCGGGCGGCGTGAGAAAGGGGAACGCGGCGATGTCGCCGAGGCCGAGCGAGATCATCTGCA
>JBBQDC010000144.1:0-5500 GCA_038319305.1 Actinomycetales bacterium
TGGTTGACCGTCGCGTGGTGGTGGAACCTGCCCCCGACGGGATGGCCTGGATCCACGCCTACCTCAGTGCGCCCGATGCGATGCTGATCAAGCGGCGCCTGGACCTGACCGCAAAGAACATCGCCAAGACACAGGCCCACACCGCCCGGTCCGCAGGCGCAGCCAGGCAGGTGGGGCGGCGTCAGACGCGGGACCAGATTCGCGCCGACCTCTTCGCGGCCTGGCTCACCGGCGCGGGCACCCCTACCGCCGCGACAGTGCGGGTTCTGCTGTTCGTTCCCCTCCTCGGGCTGCGCCACGGAACTCTTCTGCGACGCAGCGTCCTTCCGCCGGGTGGGTACCGATCCGTTCACCGGGGAGATCCTCAACTTCGACCGTGGGCGTTACCGACCCACGAAAGCACAACGCGAATACCTCGCCATGACATACGGCAGCTGCGGCACCCCCGGCTGCGAACGGCTCGCCATCACCTCCGACCTCGACCACCTCAAAGAATGGGCCACAGACCACGGCCTCACCAACGAAGACAACCTCGTGCCACTCTGCGCACCCGACCACCGGCTGAAAACACTGACGAAGAGCCGCTACACACGCGAACCCGACGACACCCTCATCGTCACCACACCCACCGGAACCACCGCCCGCACAGCCCCGAAGAAACCACTCCCCGACAACCCGCCATTCTGACCAGCACTCCGGGGTTCGGCACCGCATTTCGGTTGAACGAGCGCCAATGAGCTAGAGCAGCACACCCCACAGCACCTGCCCGGCCAGCAGCGTTGTTCCGAGCGTGACGAGGGTGATCTGGGTGATCTCTCCTCGATACGGATGCGCCCACACGCCACGGCCTCGCTCGCCCAGCCAGGCGTTGGTCCAGACCAGGGCGGTCACCACGAGCAACGAGAGGGTGACGGTGCGCACGAAGAGTTCCGGGGCGTCACCGCGAGCTCCGGCGCCGATTTGGTAGAAGGCGATGATGCCCCACGGCACGATGCCGACCATGGCACCGTAGACGAAAGGCCTGAGCGAGCCGTGGGACGGTTCCCGCTCCTGCAGGGCCAGGAAGAGCGTGGCTCCGGCCGTGATGGCATAGAGCGCGACGAGCGTTCCGATCTCCGTGACGCCGTTGAGCTGGGCGATCAGGAACACCGAGATCGCGGCGACCTGCGAATACTCGACCCACCAAATCGAATTGCGACCGGCAACCAGGCCGCGCTGGTAGCTGCCGGCGAGCACCGGCGTGAGCACCGCGAAGCGCAGCAGAGCGGACAATGCCAACAGGATGACGACGGCCACCCCGAGATTGACGTCAGCGATGTCCACAACCTTTGATTCGGCCGCGACGGCCACCGGCCCGGTGGAGAAACGGGCAGTGACCGGCAGCATCACCGGGGTATTCCGGGCCAGGACGGCCGCAGAGACCAGGACCGCCTGGGCGAGCAGGATGATGCCGGCACCGAGGTTCACGACTCGCAGCCCGGTGGACTGGGCATCCGTCGCGGCGTTCTCGGATGCCGTCGTCATGCTGTCAGCGTATCGGCCGGGTACCACCGAGAGCCTCCGGAAACGCGAGAATGAACGGGTGAGTGATGCCGGCACCTTCGTAGACAGGACGCTGCAGGCCGAAGGAGACCCGTACCGAGCGGCGGCGGAAAAGGGACGACTGGGAAGCGACCTTCAGTTCTACGGCGCCTCGGTCGGTGCGGTGCGCGGCACGATCCGGGACGTCGCCCACCGGTATCCCGGTTTGACGCGCGACGACATCACCGCGCTGAGTTCCGAGCTGTGGGCAATGCCGGTGTTCGAACGCCAGCTTGCGGCCGTCGTGTTGCTGCAATCGAACCTCCGGGTGCTGGACAACTCCGACCTGACCCGGATCGAAGGTTTCGTGCGCAGTGCCTACCTGCGCGAGCTGGTTGACCCGCTCGCCATCGACGTGGTGGGTCCGCTGGTCGAGCGGTTGGCTGCACCCGCCCGTGCCCGGGCAAACAGCGCGCTCGATCGCTGGGTCAGGGACAGTGATCGGTGGGTGCGCCGTGCCGCCGTGCTCACGCCGCTGCGGTCGCTCCGCGCCGGCACCGGAGACTGGCCCCGGTTCGCCCGCAACGCGCGGATGCTGCTCGAGGAGTCTGCCCAGAACGGGAGTGAGAACGAGAACGACAACCTCGTGCTGCAGGCCATCACCCTCGTGCTCAGTGAGCTGGCGACGCACCGGCCCCAGCTGCACCTCTGACCGGCTCAGAGCCCAGGCAGGACCTGTTCGCGCACCTGCTTGCGCAGGATCTTGCCGAGCATCGAGCGGGGCATATCCGCGATCGTGACAACCCGCCGCGGGATCTTGTAGGCGGCGAGGTGCTCCCGGCAGTGGGCTCGCAACGCCTCCTCATCGAGCACCGCCCCGGTCTTGACCTCGACCGCAGCGACGACCATCTCCCCACCCCGTTCGAGCGTCTTACCGAATACGGCAGCGTCGACGACATCCGCGTGCAGTCGCAGCACCGTCTCGACTTCCGAGGGTGAGACGTTGAAGCCGCCGGTGATGACAAGCTCCTTGGCGCGGTCCACGATCGTGGTGAAGCCGTCGGCGTCGACGGTCACGATGTCACCAGTGCGGATCCAGCCGCCGGGCAGGAGGGTTTTCGCGGTCTCCTCGGGGTTGTTCCAATACCCCTGGAAGACCTGCGGGCCCTTCAGTAGCAGTTCCCCGGGCTGGCCCTGCGCCACCTCGACGGTGGGGTCGTCCAGGTCGACCACCTTCATCAGTGTGGAGGGGAAGGGCACGCCGACCGTGCCCGGCCGGCGGGTGGGGTGGAACGGGTTGCCGAGGGCCACCGGCGACGTCTCCGTCATGCCGTAGCCCTCCACCAGCAACCCGCCGGAGACCGACTCCCACAATTCCACGACATGATCGGGCAGGTTCATGGCACCCGAAATGCAGTACTTACAGGAGCGCAGCGAGATCCCGCGTTCCTTCGCGACCACCGCGGTGCGCTCGTAAATCGGCGGCACCGCGCAATAGACCGTCGCGGGCGACTTCCTCATGGCATCGAGAATCAGGTTCGGGTCGAATTTGGGGAACAACACGAGCAGAGCCTGCTTGCGGATGCCGTACGTCAGATACAGGGTCATGCCGAACGCGTGGAACATGGGCAGGATCGCGTAGAAGATCTCCTTGCGGTACTCCGCCCCGTGCATCCACGCTTCACCCTGCAGGGCGTTGGAGTACAGGTTGAAGTGGGTGAGCATGGCACCCTTGGGTTGCCCGGTGGTGCCCGAGGTGTACTGGAGAGCCGCGAGATCGCCGACCGACGGGCGCGGATGTTCGGCATCGATCGGGTCGTGACGGAGTAGTTCCTTCCAGGAGATCGTGCCCGGGGCGGCAGCCGTGAGGGCCTCGCGGGATTCGCGCAGTTTCTTCACCGGCAGGTGCAATGCCAGGCGTTTGATGGTCGGGAACGCGGAGAGCAGGTTCACGGAGACGATGTGGTCGATCTCGATGTCGTGCGGGAAGGCTCGAACGGAGGCCACCGACTTGTCCCAGGCGATCACGATGCGGGCCTGGTGGTCTTCGAACTGGTGGCGAAGTTCCCGTGAAGTGTAGAGCGGGTTGTGTTCCACCACCACGGCCCCCAGGCGCAACACCGCGTAGAAGGCGACGACGTGCTGGGGGCAGTTCGGCAGGATCAGGGCCACCCGGTCGCCCGCGCGCACCCCCAGGTGCCGCAGACCCTCCGCCGCCCGGTCGATCTGGTCACCGAGCTCGGTGTAGGTCGTTCGGCGTCCGAAGAACTCCAGCGCGGGGTGGTCACCGGCCTCGGCCACCGACCGCTCGAGCATCGCGACGAGCGACTCAGTGGGGAGCTCGATTTCGGCCGGGACACCCGGCTGATAGTTCTTCGCCCAGGGCTGCTGCTCAGTAGTCGACATGGTCATATCCTCCCTTAAAACGCACCTCCGGACCCCACGACGGTCCCCACATCGGGCCGGTAACCCACGGCACGAACGGGGGGCACGCTCCAATGGATTACCGTTGTAGTATGCACACCCCTGACACGACCCCCACGCAGAGCGAGGCAGACACTGCCCGCGACACGAAAACCTTCGCCGACCTCGGGCTCAATGATGCGATGCTCAAGGCACTCAAGGCTGTCGGGTACGAGACTCCGTCGGCCATCCAGGCCGCGACCATTCCACCGCTCCTCGCCGGCCGCGACGTCGTCGGCCTCGCCCAGACCGGAACCGGCAAAACGGCCGCCTTCGCGCTGCCGATCCTCTCCCGCCTCGACCTGGCCCAGAAGACCCCGCAGGCGCTCGTGCTCTCCCCGACCCGTGAGCTCGCCCTGCAGGTGTGCGAGGCGTTCGAGAAATACGCAGCCCACATGCGCGGCGTGCACGTGCTGCCCGTCTACGGCGGACAGGGCTACGGCGTTCAGCTGTCCGCGCTGCGTCGCGGCGTGCACATCGTCGTCGGCACGCCCGGCCGCATCATGGACCACCTTGACAAGGGCACGCTCGACCTGTCCCAGCTGAAGTATCTGGTGCTCGACGAGGCCGACGAGATGCTCAAGATGGGTTTCGCCGAAGACGTCGAGACCATTCTCGCGGATACCCCCGACGACAAGCAGGTGGCCCTATTCTCGGCCACCATGCCCGCGTCGATCCGGCGGATCTCGAAGAAGTACCTGAACGACCCCGAAGAGATCACGATCAAGAACAAGACCACAACCTCTGCGAACACCAGCCAGCGTTACCTGATGGTGTCGTACCCGCAGAAGGTCGACGCGCTCACCCGCATCCTTGAGGTGGAGAACTTCGAGGGCATGATCGTGTTCACGCGCACCAAGAACGAGACCGAGCTGCTCGCCGAGAAGCTGCGTGCGCGTGGCTACTCCGCCGCGGCGATCAACGGCGACGTGGCCCAGGTACAGCGTGAGCGCACGGTCAACCAGCTCAAATCGGGCAAGCTCGACATTCTGGTCGCAACGGATGTCGCCGCCCGCGGCCTCGACGTCGAGCGAATCAGCCACGTCGTCAACTACGACATCCCGATCGACACCGAGTCGTATGTGCACCGCATCGGCCGCACCGGCCGTGCGGGTCGCAGCGGCGCTGCGATCAGCTTCGTCACCCCGCGTGAACGCCACCTGCTGAACGCCATCGAGCGGGCAACCCGCCAGCCGCTGACACAGATGCAGCTGCCGAGCTTCGAAGACGTCAACGTCACCCGTTTGACGCGCTTCGACGATGCCATCACCGAGGCTCTCGGCCAGTCCGAACGGATCAGTGCCTTCCGCGACATCATCGGTCACTACGTCTCCCACCATGACGTGCCCGAGACGGACGTGGCCGCGGCCCTCGCGGTTGTCGCCCAGGGCGAGACTCCCCTGCTGCTCACCCCCGAGGATGCCCGCGCGCAGCGGCCCGAGCGCGCCGACCGCGGTGACCGTGCCGAGCGTGCCCGTGCCGACGCCGGTCGCGGTGACCGCCGCGACGACCGTGG
>JBBQDC010000145.1:0-5484 GCA_038319305.1 Actinomycetales bacterium
GAGCGGAATCGACACGTTGGCGGCCGAGGATGAGGAGATGGCGGCCTACATCGGGCAGCTTGAGCAGGCCCGCGACACGGTCGACTCCCCGGAAGCCAGCGGCGAAGCGATCGCCCAGGAATTCGAGAAGTACCTGCGCAAGCGCGGCGATGGCCGTGACTCCAGGGGTGAAGGACGCCAGGGACCCGACGGACCCCGCCAGCCCTAGCGAACGGGAACAGCAGGCGGCCAGGAATCGGGGCTCAGGCCGGGGTCTAGAGGGCAACGCCCAGGAGTGCGTCGACCGCGCTGGCCATCAGAGCAGGGTCGTCGACCCTGTCGGCAGCAGCGGCAGCGGCGTCCACCACCGCCAGTGCGCCTGGGGTATCGAGGTCGGCGGCGAGGGCGGCCCGCA
The DNA here is from genome assembly GCA_038319305.1 of Actinomycetales bacterium. GTDB lineage: Bacteria > Actinomycetota > Actinomycetes > Actinomycetales > Microbacteriaceae > Cryobacterium. Next base: position 395 of record JBBQDC010000145.1, read on the forward strand.
GCCGGTCGATGACCTCTCGCGTGTCGGCAGTTCCGGCCGTACCCGCGGCACCGAAGGCCGCGGTCCAGGCCGCGAGACGAGACACTGCCGCCCGCAGGTGGGCATCTGTCCACTCCCAGTCGGTGCGGTAGTGCTCCTCGAGCAGAGCCAGGCGAATGGCTCGCGGGTCGGTTCCGTCGGCGCGCAATTTCGACACGAGCACCAGGTTGCCGAGCGACTTGCTCATCTTCTCGCCCTGGTAGGCCACCATGCCGGTGTGGCTGTAGACGCCGGCCAGCGGATGACCGGACAGGGCAGCCGCGTGCCCCGCGCTCATATCGTGGTGGGGGAAGATCAGGTCGCTTCCGCCGCCCTGCACCGTGAAATCCGTGCCGAGTTCCTTCAGCGCGATGACCGAACACTCGATGTGCCAGCCCGGACGGCCGACGCCGACGCGCGACGCCCAGGACGGTTCACCGGGGCGGGCCGAGCGCCAGAGCAGAGGGTCGAGCACGTGTCGTTTGCCGGGACGGTCCGGGTCTCCCCCACGTTCGGCAAACAGGGTGAGCATGGCTTCGAGGTCGAGATTGCTCTCGTCGCCGAGACTCCACGAGGTTGCACGCTGGGCGGCCTCGATGTCGAAGTAGATGTCGGCACCGGCGGCCTCCGTCGGCTCGGGAGCGCCGACCGGTGCCGGTTCCACGGGGACCGGGTAGGCCAGGCCGGCATCCCAGAGCTGGGCCACGGCATCCGCGATCTCGTCGATGACTTCGGTGACGGCGACATAGTCGTTCGGCGGGATGATTCCCAGGGCCTCCATGTCGGTGCGGAACAGGTCCACCTGCGACTCGGCGAGAACCACCCAGTCAACGCCGGTGGCCGCCGCCCGCTCGAGGAGCGGGTCGTCGACATCCGTCACGTTCTGCGCGTAATGCACGCGGTAGCCGCCATCCAGCCAGACGCGCTGCAGGGTGTCAAAGGCCAGGTAGGTGGCCGCATGGCCGAGGTGCGTGGCGTCGTAGGGGGTGATCCCGCACACGTACAAGCGGGCGACGTTGTTGGGCCGGGCCTCGATCAGGGCAGCGGTGGCGGTGTCATGCAGCCAGGGTGCACCGGACTGGCCGGGGAGTTGCGGAATTTCGGGTCGTATCCAGGCACGCATCGGTCAAGCCTAGCTACGCGGGGATGGTGTTCGTCACCAGCAGGACTATCAGCACAAGCCCGAGCGCGATGCGGTAGATCACGAACGGTAGGAAGCTGCGTTTGGAGATGTAGCTCATGAAGAACTTGATCACGAACAGGGCGACGACGAAGGCGACGACCGTGGCCGCAAGGGTGTCCCACGGCCCGAATATCTCCGGCGTGCAGTTGGTCGCGCCCTCCAGGCACGGCTTGGCGATGGTCTTGTACATCTGATAAAAACCGCTTCCCAGAACGGCCGGGATGGCCAGCAGGAAGGCGTACCGTGCGGCGGCGGCACGCTCGTAGCCCATGAACAGGCCGGCGGTGATGGTGCCGCCCGAACGGGATACGCCGGGGATCAACGCGAGGGCCTGGGCGAAACCGTAGACGATGCCGTGGGGCACCGTGAGATCGTCGAGCCGGCGGCGCTTGGCCCCGACGTAGTCGGCGATGCCGAGCAGGACGCCGAAGCCAATCAGCACGCTGGCGGTGATCCAGAGGTTGCGGAGCGAGGACTCGATCTGATCCTGAAAGAGCAGGCCGAGCACCACGATGGGCAGCGAACCGAGGATGATCAGCCAGCCCATTCGGGCATCCGGGTCGGCGCGTGGAACCTTGCCCACGAGCGACTTCGACCACTGCCCGATGATGCGCACGATGTCACGCCAAAAGAAGATCACCACGGCAACCTCAGTGCCGATCTGGATGATGGCGGTGAAACGGGATCCCGGGTCGTCTCCGGTGCCGAGGAATTCGCCGACGATACGGATGTGGGCGCTGGAGGAAACCGGGAGGAATTCGGTCAGTCCCTGCACGAGTCCCAGGATGAGTGCGTTTATGAAGTTCACAAAATGCCCTTTTGCTGATCAGTAGTTCGAGAGCAGGTCGGTCAGGACCTGCCTGCCAAACACTAATGCGTCGAGAGGCACGCGTTCGTCGACCCCGTGGAACATCGCCGGGAAATCGAGTTCGGCGGGGAGCTTGAGCGGGGCAAAACCGTAGCCCTTGATCCCGAGGGTGCTGAGGGCTTTGTTGTCGGTGCCGGCCGAGAGCAGGTAGGGCAGTACCGGGGCGCCCGGGTCATGTCGGCCGAGGGTTTCGACGACCGCGTCGACGAGGGGCCCGCCGAATTCCGTCTCGAGGCCGATGTCGCGGTGCATGATAACGATCTCGATGTCGGGGCCGACCAGCGCGGCAACTTCGGCGAGCACCGCATCCTCGTCGCCGGGCAGGGTGCGGATGTCGATGAGTGCCTCGGCCCGGTCGGGGATGACGTTGTGCTTGTACCCGGCCTGCAGCACTGTGGGGTTGGTTGTGGTGCGCAGGCTGGCCTGGATGAAGCCGGAGGCCGTGCCCGTGGCGAGAGCCAGCTCATCGGGGCCGACACGTTGCGGGTCAACGCCGAGCACCCGGGCCAGCTCCGCCAGCAGTTGCGTGGTGGTATCGGTCAGACGAATGGGCCACTCCCGCCGGCCCACCGTGGCGACCGCCTCGGCGAGCCGGGTCACGGCGTTTTTGTGGACCAGCCGGGACCCATGGGCCGCGTCGCCCCGTGCCACGAGCTTGATCCAGATCAGGGCCTTCTCGCCCGTCTGCAGCAGGTAGGCGCGCTGACCGCCAAGCGTGATCGAATAGCCCCCGACCTCGCTGATGGCCTCGGTGGCACCGTGGAAGAGCTCCGGACGGGTGTCAACAAGATAGTGGGAGCCGAGCACTCCCCCGGCCTCCTCGTCGGCGAAGAACGCCACAATGAGGTCCCGGGCCGGCTCCTGGCCGGAACCAAGGATGTCCTGGAGCGACGCGAGGATCATGGCATCCATGTTCTTCATGTCGACGGCGCCTCGGCCCCAGAGGAGGCCGTCCTTGATCACCCCGGCGAACGGGTCCACCGACCAGGCCTCCGGGTCGGCGGGAACGACATCGAGGTGACCGTGGACCACCAGTGCGCCGCGGCTGCTGTCGCGACCCGGAACGCGCACGACGACACTCGTGCGGCCCGGTTCGGAATCGAACAACTGCGGGGAGAGGCCCAGGGCCCGCAGGTTCGCCTCGACGTACTCGGCGGCATCCGTTTCACCGTTCGATCGCCCTTCTCCGTAGTTCGTCGTGTCGAAACGGATGAGGTCGCGAGCGATCGTGGCCGTCAGGTCCAGACCAGCGTGGGCCCTGGGGTCTTCAGAGGAGGAAAGCATGTCTGTCACGCTACCGGCCCCTGCCTCGGATCGGCGACGGCGGACGCGGCAGGAGGGCCTCTGAATCCGTGCTAGATTATCTATTCGGCGGCCGGGAACGGCTGCTGAAACACCCGGCCCGGGTGGCGGAATGGCAGACGCGCTAGCTTGAGGTGCTAGTGCCCTTATGGGCGTGGGGGTTCAAGTCCCCCCTCGGGCACAGAGAGAAGTTCGGAGTATTCCGGGCTTCCGTTTGGGAAATAGGTCGAGACAACCGATATCGGATGTACGGCCTATTTTTTTGCCCGAACTCGTGTACTACGCGCTCCTCGCGACATGTGCAACCGTCGCGTTGGGCGTTGCAGGCGAACCCGGAATGTTCCACCCTGCCCGCCATGCTGTTTCCTCCCGATCATCGCGGAACGCAGTTCGGCGAACGCTCCCATACGCCTGCTCAGCGCGGGATACGTCTGGTCCGGCCGACCTGAACCTGGCACCCCAGGTCCATGGCCCCACAGTGGTAGAGCCGGCGCCCATCAGGAGCACGCGTCGGGGGCACGCCGAAGTGGCGCCGACCTTCTGGTTGGCGCCACCTCTGCAGTCCTGTCGGGGGTCTGGGTCAGCTACCCGAAGCTGGGTCAGTCACCCTCGTACCAGGACTTAGGCCGGATCACGGGGTGAAGGGGAACACCCATATGTGGCCGCGACCTGATCGGTCCCAGCGGTTGCGTCTTCGGTGACGAACAGCTTGGAGTTGTTCGGGTCCACGTACAGACCCTGGTCGAATGGGAACCCGGTCTTCTCGGGGGTGCCCCCGAGAACCAACACCGGTTGCCGCGGAGTCACATCCCTGACGCGCTCCCGTTACCGAAAACTGCTTCGCATTCATGACTTTCCTTCCCACTTCACGGGAGCGCATTGAATGAACGTTGCCACAGGGTTCTCAGCGCGTAGCTGCGATGAGGCTCTGATTATCCTGCTCAGACAGGGAAGACCGCTACGCGACCTTGGACGTACGACCTATGACCGAGAGGACACGCTCTTGGCGTTGTCTCTGCCCGGGCGGGTCCGGCAGCTCGTTGGCGCCAGCGCCTGGGGCAGCCTGGCACTACTCCCCGCAGCAGTCGGCTCTAGACGAGTCCGTTCCGTTGCGCCCACAAGGCGGCCGAGGTGCGGTCGCTGACGCCCAGAACCGTGAAGACCCGGGTCAGATGGGCCTTGACAGTCTTCTCACTGATGGTCAGCCGCCAGGCGATGCTCTTGTTCGGCAAGCCGAGCGCGACCAGTGACAACACCTCGCGCTCGCGGGCCGTGAGCGCGTCCGCGCGGGCGCTTCTGTTCAACCGGTTACCCGGCAGCAACGCCCGAGCTGCCTTGGGCGACAACGGGACCCCCCCAGCGGCTGCGTCGCGTAGGGCCCTGATGATGTCGTCGGGGTCGGCGTCCTTGAGTAGGTAGCCCACGGCCCCGGCATCAAGGGCAGACAGAATACGGCCGTTCTCGCTGAAGGAGGTCAAGATAACGACCTTGGTCGCCGGCCGAACCGCAAGCACCGCCCGCGTCGCATCGATGCCGTCAAGACCCGGCATCGACAGGTCCATCAACACGATGTCGGGCTCAAGCTCGATGACAGCGGCAGCTGCCAGCGAGCCGTCATCGACCGCCCCGACCAGCTCAACGCCGTCCACCACCCGGAGCAGATCACTCAGCCCGCGCCGAACCACCGCGTGGTCGTCGGCGATCAGGACCCGGATCACC
>JBBQDC010000146.1:0-5457 GCA_038319305.1 Actinomycetales bacterium
GATCCTGGGTGTCACCACGCTGAACATGCTCAAGCTCGAGCAGACGATCGACTCCCTGAGCCCGGTCACCAAGAAGCGCTACATGCACAACTACAACTTCCCGCCCTACTCGACCGGTGAAACCGGCCGCGTCGGAACGCCGAAGCGCCGCGAAATCGGCCACGGAGCGCTCGCCGAGCGTGCCCTGGTCCCCGTGCTGCCCACGCGCGAGGAGTTCCCCTACGCCATCCGTCAGGTCTCCGAGGCGCTCAGCTCCAACGGCTCCACCTCGATGGGTTCCGTCTGCGCCTCGACCCTGTCGCTGCTCAACGCCGGTGTGCCGCTGCGCGCACCCGTTGCCGGCATTGCCATGGGCCTCATCTCCGACACCGTTGACGGCAAAACCCGCTACGCGGCTCTGACCGACATCCTCGGTGCCGAAGACGCGCTCGGCGACATGGACTTCAAGGTTGCCGGCACGAGCGAGTTCGTTACCGCGATACAGCTCGACACCAAGCTCGACGGCATTCCGGCATCCGTTCTCGCCGGTGCGCTCACCCAGGCCAAGGACGCTCGCGCGACCATCCTGGCCGTGCTGAACGCCGCCATCGACCGTCCCGACGAGATGGCACCGACCGCGCCCCGCGTGATCAGCGTGCAGATCCCCGTCGACAAGATCGGCGAGCTGATCGGCCCGAAGGGCAAGACGATCAACGCCATCCAGGACCAGACCGGCGCCGACATCTCGATCGAGGAAGACGGCACGGTGTACATCGGCGCCGTTGACGGACCGTCGGCCGAGGCCGCTCGCGCCCAGGTCAACGCCATCGCGAACCCGACCAACCCGGAGATCGGCGAACAGTTCCTCGGAACCGTCGTCAAGATCGCCGCGTTCGGCGCCTTCGTCTCCCTGCTCCCGGGCAAGGACGGCCTGCTGCACATCTCTGAGGTGCGCAAGCTCGCCGGTGGCAAGCGCGTCGAGAACGTCGAAGACGTGCTCGGCGTGGGCCAGAAGGTCCTCGTGGAGATCACCAAGATTGACGACCGTGGCAAGCTGTCGCTCGCCCCGGTCCTCGACGAGTCGGCTGAGGCCGGCACCGAGGACGCACCGGTTTCGGCCGAGGCGTAGTCCGCTAGATCTACCGACAACCTCTCGCCAGGTTAGTCGGCTAGACGGGAAAGCCCGTCCTGCTACGGCAGGGCGGGCTTTTCTGCGCCGCCGCACCCCGGTGGTCGATCCCGCCCTGGTGGTCGAGCGTGTCGAAACCCACCTAATTGAAAGTATTACCAGTTAACGATATGATCAAGCTGTGTCAACGACCGGACTACCCATGGCCCAATTGAAGTCTGACCTCTTCAAGGCCCTCGGGCATCCGCTGCGAGTGCAGGTTCTGGAACAGCTGGTCGGTGGGGAGCGCTCGGTCGGCAGCCTCGCCGAGGTACTCGGCGCCGAACTGTCGAATCTGTCCCAGCAGCTGGGGGTCCTGCGCCGTGCCGGCGTGGTCGTCACCCGGCGCGTCGGCAACACCATCTTCTACGCCCTGCGTGATCCGGGCGTCGCCGAGCTGCTGGCCATCTCCAAACGCATGCTCGTGACCAGCCTCGAGGACTCCCACGCCCTGCTCCGCACCATCGAGCTGGACTCGAAGTAGCCCGCAGCACCGCAGCCGCCGCTGCCGACCGCTACAGGTCGTTGCCGGCGTAGGACTGGTTGAAGCTCTTGTTCACGAGGGGGAAGTCCGGCACGATCGTCTCGGCCAAGGCCACCGGCAGTGCGGGCCAGTTGAAGTACGACGGGTCGACGACCTTCAGCCGGGTGACGGTGCCGTCTGGCCCCAGTTCGACCCGATGACAGATGGTCCCGCGCCAGCCCTCGACGAGAGCGAGGCCGCTCCGGGCCGTCGTGGACGACGGAGACGGCGTCACGGCCGCTCCGCCACGGTGCGCGCCCAGTCGGCCGATCAGATCGATCGCCACCGCGAGGGACACCTCGAATTCGCCCGCGCGCACCCGGTAGCGGCTGAGCACGTCGCCGCCCGTGTCGGTTACCACATGGAAGTGCTCGCCCAGGTCGACGAAGGGGTGGTCGCGCCGGGCGTCGGCGTCGATACCGGATGCCCGCGCCACATAGCCCAGCGTGCCCATGGCCTCGGCCTGGCTGGTGGGCAGCGGGGCGGTGCCGGTGAACCGGTCCCGCACGATCGCGTGCCCCAGGGTGATGGCGATGATCTCCTGCACGTCGGCCGCGACGTCACGGAGGGCATCGGGATCGGGCAGGGCCAGCACGCGCACCGTGCCCACCGACAGTGCCCCGCGCAGGAAGCGGTGGCCGGTGACGGTCTTGTTGATGCGCAGCAGCGTTTCGCGCAGCCGCTGGGTGTGCGAGTTCACGACGCTGAACCCCACGTCGTTGGCCAGCGAACCGAGATCGGAGACGTGATTGTAGATGCGTTCGAGTTCGAGCAGTAGGGCGCGCAGCAGACGATCGGGTTCGGAGACCTCGAGGCCGGTAGCAGCCTCGATTGCCATCAGATAGGCCAGTGTGTGCCCCATAACGGTGTCGCCGGCGATCTGTTCGGCCAGTTCGATGCCGTCTTCGGGCCGGAGGCCCTCAAAGAGCCTCTCGACGCCGCGGTGCATGTACCACTGGCGGGCTTCCATCCGAACGATGGTCTCGCCGACCACGGAGAAGCGAAAATGGCCGGGATCGATGATGCCGGCGTGGATGGGACCCACCGCGATCTCGTAGACCCCGGGACCCTCGACCTCCACGAACGGGAACGACTCCACGTCGGGTTCGAATTCAGGGGTGACGCGGGCATCCTTCCGCATCGGATACCAGCCGCGGGGCCAGTGTCCGTGCCGCACCAGCCGGTAGGGCTGAGGGTGCTCGGCCGGCCGAACCCCGAACAGGTCGCGTGTGCCGCGTTCGAAGTTGCCGGCCGGGAACGACAGATCGGCCAGGCTCGGAATCCAGGCATCGTCGTAGGGGACCGGCACGACGAGGTCGATCTGGCGCCGCGGGAAGACGGCCGCGAAGGAGTAGACCATGCGCAGTCGGTCGCCGTCATCGTGGCAGGCCACCAGAGCGAGCCGGTTGCCCTCGGTCAGCAGCGCGGCGGCTTCGCTTCGGAGTTCGTCGCGCGTGAGCGTACGCACCTCCGGGTCGGTGGCCCGCACCGGGTTCAGTTTCGTCATTGGGTTCCTCCCAAAACCTCGGCCGCACGCGTCAGAAGCGTTCCGACCGGCTCGGCGATGAAGGACACCACCGCTGTCGTACCCAGAGCCAGGATGAGCGGCAGCATCGGGCCGTGCGCCGACCGGTCGGGTACGACGGGCTCCTCCGGGCGCGGATCGGCGTCGGCCAGGGTGACGGAGGCGCCGGGAACAGATATCGGGACCGTCACGCCGGGCACGATCGCGCCGGGCACGGTCGCGGGAACTGCGTCGCCGGCCGCAATCGTCGCGGCCGGGACCGCCGCCGCTGGCGCCCCAATCGTCATGGCCACCGTCAGTCGGGTGAGGCTGGCGAAGATGACGAGCAGCAGCACCAGAGCGATGCCGACCGTGACGCCCATACCGGTCGAATAGCCGGCCACGATGATGCCGACCTCGGAGAAGAAGATGCTGAACGGGGGAAACCCGATCAGGGCGGCCATGGCGATCAGCCAGGGCACGGCCAGTCCGGGCCGCCGCACGAGCAGGGCGCGCACATCGTCGATCCGGGGGGTACCCTCAACCTCGAGGATGCGCCCGGAGATCACGAACAGGGTGGCCTTGGTCAGCCCGTGGCCGAGCACGTACAGAAGCACGGCAGGCAGGGCCGCCGCGCCGATGGCTGCGCCGACGGCCATCATGCCCATGTGCTCGATGCTGGAGTAGGCCAGCATCCGCTTGAAATCGCGTTGACGGATCAGCAGCGCCGCCGCCACGAAGAGCGAGAGCAGCCCGCCGACGCTGAGCATGATGCGCAGGAAGTCGGGCCCGATCACCGCGTCGGTGATGGTCTGGATTCGCAGAATCGCGTAGAGGGCAACCGCGAGCAGCACGCCCGACATCAGACCGGAGACCGGTGCGGGGGCCTGACTGTGTGCGTCCGGCAGCCAGCTGTGCATGGGGGCAAGGCCGGCCTTGGTGGCGAAGCCGAGCACGGCGAGGGCGCCGCCGGCCCGGATCAGTGCGGGGTCGAGCGGCAGGTCGGACTGGCTGAGCACGAGCCAGGACAGCGTCGCCTCACCCGTGTTGCGCGATGCGGCGTAGATCAGCACGATGCCGAGAAGGGCGATGGCCACACCGACGGAGCCGAGGATGACGTACTTCCAGGCGGCCTCCAGCGACCGTGGGGTGCGGTGGTGACCGACCAGGAAGGCCGTCGCGATGGTGGTGGCCTCGACCGCGGCCCACATCAGGCCAATGTTGTCGGCGAGCACCGCGAGGCTCATGGCGGCCAGGAATACCGAGATCAGGGCGTCGTAGGAGCCGGCGAACCTGACGGGTACGGCGCTGGCGTGGCCGAGTCCGCCCCAGGTTGAGACGAGTCCGACGGCGCCGACGACCGTGAGCATGTAGGCGCTCAGCGCGTCCGCGCGGAGTAGCCCGCCGCCCAGCGTGGGTACCTGGTCGGCGAGTGCGGCGCTCACCAGCAGCAAGCCCGACCCGAGCACGGCGACGCTGGCGGCCACGGGGCTGAGCCGGCGCAGCACGGGGGAGGGAACGGCGAGGCTGAGCACGGCGAGCAGGGCCGGGATGGCCAGAGGCGTCCAGAGGGCGAATGACATCAGTCGTGCAACTTTCTGAGCTGATCGATCTCGGTGTTGCCGAACTTGCTGCGCATGCGGCCGGCGAAGACGTAGAGGATGACGACGACCAGCAGCACGTCCAGCGAGATGCCGAGCTCGAGGAACAACGGCACGCCGCCCGAGGTGAGGAAGGCGACTGTGGCGATGCCGTTGTCGAGCACCAGGAAGCCGATCAGCTGCGATCCCGCCTGCCGGCGGGTGATCAGCAGCAGGAAGCCGATCAGCACCATCGCGAGGCCGATCGGGGCCGCGTGGGCCGAGACGCTGGTGTCGCCGACGAGCAGCCGGCTGGCTACGACGTAGCTGAGGATGGTCAGCAGCGCCACGGTCAACAGGGCCGCCGTGGGGTTGAGGCGCGGCGCCTCATCCGTTCGCGTGGTGGCGTGCGTCTCCCGGGCGAGCACCCAGGGCAGGGCCACGCCCTTGACCAGCAGAACGAGTACGGAGACGAGGATCACCTCGACTTCGCCCTCCTCCACGCCGATCACGGCGACCAGCGCGGCCAGGGCGAAGCCCTGCACGCTGAGCAGCCGGATCGACGCCAGCAGCGAGTGCCGCCAGACCATCAGGGCGCTGGTGAGCAGCAGGGTGCCGGTGCAGAGGCCGATCAGCTGCGGGTAAATGGTGGTGAACACGGATGCTCCTAAGCGACCAGGTAGGAAGCGGTGACGGCCAGCAG
>JBBQDC010000147.1:0-5410 GCA_038319305.1 Actinomycetales bacterium
TGCCTCTTCGGCGTAGGCGGCGCAAGCGAGCAGGAAGTCCTGCCAGCTGAGCATGCCGTGTTCGTCGCAGAGTTCGTAGAAGTCATCGGCCTCGAATATGCCGCCGCCCCAGACCCTGAGCAGGTTGATATTGGCGAACTCGGCCTGCTTGATCCGTTCAAGGTAGCGAGCCCGGTCGACCCGGTGTGGGAAGGCGTCGTCGGGGATCCAGTTCGCCCCGCGCACGAAGACGGACCGACCGTTGACCACGATGGTGAACGCGGTACCTCTGTCGTCCGGCGTAGTGTCGAGCTCGACAGTGCGGAAGCCGATCCGCTTGTGAGCGGCGTCGAGTTCGATGGTGCCGGTCCCGTCGGAGCTCGCGTCGGAGCTGCTGAGGGTGACCAAAACGTCGTAGAGCGGCTGCTCGCCGTAGCCGCGCGGCCACCAGAGCGCGACCTCCGGAAGTTCGAGGCGCACGACCGAGGTCGTCTCCCCGGCCGCGAGCTCGACACTCGCCGACACGCCGGCGACAGATGCCGCGACGACGAGCGTCTCGTCGCCCGCCCTGGCAACCTCGACGTGTACGTCGACGGTCCCGCTGGCCCTGGTGGTCGAGCCGTTCCCGGTGGTCGAGTTTGTCGAGACCGACCCGACCATCGCGATCGGCCGCACGCCATCGATCCGCGCCACCGACCAGCTCTCCAGGGTGACCGGGCGCCAGATCCCGCTGGTACTCGTGTCGATTCCCCAGTCCCAGCCGAAGCTGCAAGCCATCTTACGGATACCGTTGTACGGGTGGTGGTTCGCGTGCGGGCGGTAGCCGAGGTCGAGGCTGGCAGCATCCGCGGCGCGCACGGGTGAGCGGAAACGCACCGTGAGCTCGTTCAGCCCGGCCGTGAGGTGCGGCCGCAGGTCCAACCGGTAGCGGCGGTGCATGTTGCGGGTCTCACCGATGGGGTGCCCGTTGAGCTCGATCGAGGCGATTGTGTCGAGGCCGTCGAAGACCACCTCGGTCTGCGTGCTGCCGCCCTGCTGCCAGGTGAATGTCTTGCTGAAGCGCCAGTCGGTCAGACCGATCCAGGCCAACAGGTGCTCGTTGTCGTCGAGGTACGGGTCGGGGATCAGCCCGGCAGCCAGCAGGTCGGTGTGCACCGCGCCGGGTACGGTGGCCGGGATCACAGCCTGGCGCACCTCCGGGGGCACCGGCCCGTCCAGTGCTACGACGGTCCAGTCCCCGCCGAGCGGACGGCGGATCGGGTGGGCGACAGCTTCAACGGCACGGTTGGGAGCTCCGGCCTGGTCGTGGGGCACGGTCCGGTCGAGATGGATCTTCATTTCTTGCTGGCTCCGGAGGGGACGCGCGCCGATGCGCTTTCCGACTGAGAACTCACCAGGCCACATGCCAACACGCTCAGCCCGGTGATCTGCGAATTTTCCACACCATTATCCTGGCACGCGGTCACCCACGAAGCGGTGACAGCAGGCCCTCAAGCCTGCCTCAGCCGGGATAAGGGAAGGACGCCCCGCGAGTCAGTCATTGTCGAGCGGGTGCCTGCGGGCGCTGTTGACGCCCATGTTTGACTCGCAGCAACGGGGAAATTGTGGGGTCGGCGCAGATGGCTAGGTGTGGCGCTCGCACTGTTGGGCCTGTCTGTTGCTGCGGCGGATACTTGACGGTATGGGATTCAGTGATCGCCACCGGGACATGTACGTGGGCGGCAGACCAGGAGCGACAGCCAGGCGAGCCAATCGCACGATGGCTCGCCTCGCGGCGTCCGGCCTTACGGGATGGTGGTTGATTCGCCTCGACACCGTCAACCCCAAGACCGGGACCATGCTCTCCCTTCCCCTGGTGACTGCCAAAGTCGACGGTCGACGTTACCTCGTCTCAATGCTCGGCCACGGCGCCCGCTGGGTGCGCAACGTGCTCGCCGCAGACGGTCACGTCGTCATCCGTGCAGGCAGAAGGAGAGACGTCGTTCTGACCATGGTCGACGTGAATCTCCGGGCACCCATCATCAGAAACTACCTTCGGCGCGCACCAGGCGGCCGGCCACATATCCCCGTCGACAAGGACGCCCCGCTCGCGGACTTCGAAGCCGTTGCGGCCGAATTCCCGGTATTCAAAATTCACCACGTCGAACAGCGGCGCACATCGCGGTCGCGATGACACTACGACTCGGCGCTTGTCTGGTTGCGAGCTCGAACCTGAGTGATTGATGCCACGGCCGCGTGTAACGCCAGCTTGCCCACACGAGCCTGCGCTGCCAGCGAGCGTCGAAGATCACGCCCTTCGGTTGATCGTGCGGGACTCTGGCCAAGCGAAGACGTGTGGGGATGGCGGTCATCGGGGTTTCGTTGCTGACCGGTTGCCGTGCACTCGGCACGAAGCCTTCACCGACGACGTCCGATACCGATGTATCGGGCACCGTCGTGAATGTCGACTCGGTCGATTATCCCGCGCACTGAGGGAATGACGGGGAAGCATTGATCGGGCATCCAGATCAGGCCGAGCAAGAGCCTGCGGCGCGCGAGCTGGTCGAGCAGGTCCGTGCCGCGATGGCTGACTTCCGCCACGGGCCCGCTCGTCGAATTGAAACGGCCCGAGGCAACCACCTCGGACGAACGTTTTCGAGGGGCCGCACGCCGAGATCGTTTTCGGACTAACTGCGGTCACGGCCTTCGGTACGTGAACCCGATGTGAGAACCGGTGAACCCGAGACGTTCGTAGAAGCGGTGAGCATCGGACCGGGCGGCGTCCGAGGTGAGTTGAATGAGGCCGGCATCGAGTGTTGGAGCGGCGACTTGAGTGACCCAGTTCATCAGTGCGCCGCCGATGCCGCCAGAGCGCACATCGCTGCGAACACGCACCGCTTCGACGAGCAGCCGGGTCGTACCACGACGCGCCATGAGAGCGTTCAGGTCATCGGCCGCTGCACGCTAAAGCGTGAATGATCCACGTCGACTTTCGAGAGCCACTGGCAGAGACAGGTCAGAGAGTATGCCCCCAGCTTGCCAGCGGTTTGACGTGGTGGACGCAAGAGAGGCTCTTTCCTGATGTGGGGTTGGCCTGTTGAGCAGGTCAGCCGGCCAAGGAGAATGAGGTGTCAGCCCAAATCATGTCGACTGAGGTACAAAATCAGACATATCGACAACAGACCCCAGAGGCCGGTCACGCTGACTCAGCTCTCGCCGCGGCGGGCGATCACTCCGATGAGCCGTTCGAGGGCGAACACGGGGTCACGCTCGGCACCTTTCACCGCGGCATCCGTTTCGGCCAGCGCCACGACACAGCGGGCAAGACCCTCGTCTGACCAGTTGCGCAGGTCGCGCTGGGCCCGCTCGACCTGCCAGGGGGCGAGGCCGAACTGGGAGGCCAGCTGGGCCGAGCCGCCGCGCACACCGCAGAGCTTGGCCATGGTGCGGATCTTCATTGCGAACGCCGCCACCACCGGGACCGGGTCCGCACCGGAAGACAGCGCGTGCCGCAGGATGACGAGCGCCTCCCCCTGATGCCCGGCGATCGCTGCATCGGCCACCTTGAAGGCGTTCGCCTCGACCCGGCCACCGTAGTAACGGTCCACTGTCGTCTCGGTCACCTCGGCGCCGACGTCGGCTATGAGCTGCTGGCATGCTGCGGAGAGTTCGGCCAGATCACCGGAGAACGCGGCGACCAGGGACCGGAGCGCGCTGGGCGTGACCCGCTTGCCCGCCGCTGTGAATTCCGCGGCTGCGAATTCGTGCCGGTCGGCGTCTTTCTTCAGCTCGGCGCAGAGCACCTCGATACCGCCACCGACGCCAGAGCGGATCGTGTCGAGCAGCTTCTTGCCACGCACGCCGCCGCCGTGCCGGAGTACGACGTAGGTGTCCTCGGCCGGGTTCTGTAGGTAATCGAGGGCCTCGACGAGGAACGTGTCACTGCACTTCTCCACGGAGCTGACGCGAATCAGGCGCGGTTCCCCGAAGAGAGACGGGCTGGCCATGGTCAGGAGCTCGCCGGGCGCATAGCTGTCGGCCTGCACATCGCTGATCTCCAGGCTGGGGTCTTCGAGCTTGAGGAAATCCCGCAGCTGACGGATCGCGCGCTCGGCCAGGAAGACCTCGGTTCCGGACACCAGGATGATCGGGGCCGGCCGCACCTGGTGCCAGACCAGTTGCGGAATGGCGACCGATTTCGGCGATGCGCGGGGTGCGGCTCGGCCGGATGAGGCGGTTCGTGCGGCCACTCGGGGTTCCTTCGGTTGAGGCTGTCCAGACCGGTGAGCCTGTCCGACGCTGAATCCATTAAGCCTAGCCGGGGCCGGTGACCGCCGCCGTCTCTCTTGGCACGATCTCGTTCCAGACCGTGAGTGCTCCGCCTCGGCCCGGGGCGATCACGAGCATTCCCTGCTGGTCGGTGCGGAGGGCCAGCGTGCCTGCCGTCACAAGAATGTCTAAGAGCTTGTCGGTGGGATGCCCGTAACCGTTCTCGCGGCCAACCGAGATCAGACCCACCGTGGCCTGAAGATCGGCGTAGAGTTCCGGACTCTGGTCGCCCGACCCGTGGTGGGCGACCTTGACGACATCCACCGCGCCCGGGCCGGAGATGCGCCGGAGCGTGTCCTGGGACTCCTCACCAAGATCCCCTAGGAACAGAGAACGGATGCCGCGTCCGTCGAACCCGATCGTCACGCTGCCCGGATTGCCGGTCTGCATCACCGGCGAGCCCCGCACCGGCCAGAGGATCTCCCAACGCAGGCTACCGAGGGTGCCGACGTCTCCTCGTGCAGCCTCTCGCACCTCGGCTCCACCCTCGGCGAGGACATCGTGCAGGCGCTCATCGTCGGCGTTCTCCGGGATACCGACAAGGGCCGTGTCGACCCGGCCGATCACGGCGGCGACCCCGCCGATGTGGTCCAGGTCGTAGTGGGTGAGTACGAGGATATCGATGCGATCGATCCCCAGGGTATCCAGGCACTCTGCCAGGAGGGCTGGGTCTGGTCCCACATCGACGAGTGCATAGCGGTCACGGTCGCGCACGACGACCGCATCCCCCTGCCCGACCGAACAGGCCGCGATCTGCCAGTCCGCAGGAAAGGCGACGGCCCGTCCGACACCTGCCCCGAGGAGGCTGCCCGCGTAGCCACCCGTGGCCACAACCAGCACCGCGATCGCCGCAATCGGCCAGCGCGCCCGGGTCTGCCGCCGGCCCCGCAGCACCAGGGCCACCACGGCCACGGTCAGCACCGCGGTGACCAGCACTCCGAGCACGCCGCCCAGCCACGGCAACCGACTTCCGGGCAGCTCTGAGGTCGTGCGGGCAATCGCCGCTATCCAGGCCGCCGGCAGCCAAGCCAGGTGCAGCACTCCCTCCGCGACGCCGGGGAGCCAGGGCAACAGCAGGCACGCGATCAGACCAATGACGGTGGCAGCCGGAGCGGCGGGGCCG
>JBBQDC010000148.1:0-5100 GCA_038319305.1 Actinomycetales bacterium
GTCGCGGGCGTGGACTCGATCGAGCACGTGCTCGTGGTGCGCCGCACGGGCGACCTGACCCCCGACATCCCCTTCACGCCGGGCCGGGATGTCTGGTGGCACGAAGCAGTGGACCTGGCCTGCCCCGTGCACGAACCGGAGTTCTTCGACGCGGAGACCCCGCTGTTCATCATCTACACCTCGGGCACGACGGGCACCCCCAAGGGGCTCGTGCACACCAGCGGCGGCTATCTCACCCACGCCTCCTGGAGCCACTGGGCCGTCTTCGACGCCAAGGAGGACGACGTGCACTGGTGCACCGCCGACCTGGCCTGGGTCACTGCGCACAGCTACGTGCACTACGGGCCGCTCTCCAACGGCACCACGTCGGTGATTTACGAGGGCACGCCGAACACCCCGCATCCGGGCCGGCACTTCGAGATCATCGCGCGCTACGGGGTGACCACCTATTACACGGCGCCGGCAGCGCCCCCCTCGTCGACACCTGGTGGCAGTCGGAGACCGGCGCCGCGGTGATGGCGCCGCTGCCGGGGGTGAGTACGCTCAAGCCGGGTTCGGCCCTGCGCGCCCTGCCCGGGCTGACCACGCTCGTTGTCGACGACCACGGCCGGCCGGTGCCGCGCGGCTCCGGCGGCTACCTCGTGATCGAGGGCACCTGGCCGGGAATGGCTCGCACGGTCTGGGGAAATCCCGAGCGCTACCGAGACTCCTACTGGGCGAGGTTCAAGGAGCAGGGCTTCTTCTTCTCCGGCGACGGCGCGAAATACGATGACGACGGTGACATCTGGCTGCTCGGCCGGGTCGACGACGTGATCAACGTGTCCGGGCACCGCCTGTCCACCATCGAGATCGAATCGGCGCTGGTCGCGCATCCGCTGGTCGGCGAGGCGGGCGTCGTCGGTGTGACGGAGGCGACGACGGGCGAGGCCATCGCGGCTTTCGTGATCCCGTCGACGGCGCCACTCTGCGCCGACGGCGCCGACGGGCCCGGCGACCAGGATGACCCTGCGGTCTGGCTGGCCGCCCGCGCCACCCTCGAGCCGCTGCTGCGCGCGCACGTCACGCACTCCATCGGGGTCGTTGCCCGACCGCGGGAGGTGTTCTCGGTGCCTGACCTACCCAAGACCCGCTCGGGCAAGATCATGCGTCGCCTGCTCGGTGACATCGTGGCCGGCCGGCCACTCGGTGATGTGACCTCCCTGCAGGACGACACGGTTCCGGTCCGAATCGCCGCGATCGTGGCGGCGTCGCGGCAGGACTGACCCTGGGTGCAGCACGGCTGCGGCACGGTACCAGCACCTACCCAGCGACGGATGGGATCGTGGAATTCACGCCCCCGACAACCCGAGCCAAGGAGCACATCATGGGATTCTTCGACCGCCTTTTCGGTACCGAGCCCCAGCGGCCCGAGCAACAACAACGTGCGGCTGCGCCGCAGCGCACCGACGACGAGATCGCGGTCGAGCGCTACGAGTATCTGCTGCGCACGGCCCCACCTGAGTCGATCGAGCAGGTGCACGCTGAGGCCTTCAGCAAGCTCACGGATGAGCAGCGCGACCTGCTGTTCCGCCAGCTGAGCGAGAACGCCAGCGCGAGCGAGCGGCCGGCGAACGCCGAGCCGGCGACTCTGGCCCAGGCTGCCACCCGGGCGGAACTGCGCCAGCCCGGCACCCTCACCCGCGCCTTCGGCAACCAGGGCCAGGGCGGTTCGGGCCAGGGCGGTCCGAGCTTCGGCAGCATGGTCGGCGGCTCCCTGCTCGGCACCGTGGCCGGTTTCGTGATCGGTTCGACGCTCATGAGCGCTTTCCTGCCCATGGACTCCGGCTCGACGGATGCCTCCGGCGGAGACTCCGGCGGGGATTCGGGTTCCGGCGACTCCGGCGGCGGTGACTTCGGCGGTGACGGAGACTTCGGCGGCGACTTCGGCTTCTAGAGCAAGCCCCTCTCCCCGGACACCTGCGGCGGGGCTGTAGCCTGAGACTTCGCGGCGGAATGCCGGCGCGTCGGCATGGGCTGCGGCATCCGTGGCCCGCCAACTGAGACTCGAACAGGGCTGGTTACCGTGCGCAAAGCCGGGGTGTTGATCGTGCTGCGGCACGGTGAGAGCACCGCGAACGCCGCCGGGCTGTTCACGGGAGTGCTGGACGCACCGCTGTCGGAGCAGGGGATCCGGGAGGCCCACGCGGCCACCGCCCTGCTCAATGTCGCGCTGCCGAGCGAGCTGTTGCCGGGTTCCGGCGCCACCGGCTCCTCGGTTACCCTCTTCACGTCCACACTGGCACGTGCCCTTCAGACTGCGGCGATCGTCGCCGCCGGACTAACCCGCCCGTTGGCCGATTGCCACGCCGACTGGCGGCTCAACGAGCGCAACTATGGCGCCCTCACCGGACGTTCCAAAGACGATGTGCGCGCCGAGTTCGGTGAGGAACAGTTTCTGGCCTGGCGCCGCTCGGTCGCCGAGGCCCCGCCCGCGATGGACGACCGGCTCTACGCCGAGTTCGCCGCCACCGCCCTGTTCCGCGCACTGCCGCCGGAAGCGCTGACCCGCACCGAGGCGCTCAGCGATGTCATCACGAGAGTGGAAGCGTTCCTCACCGAGCAGGTCGACCTGCTCCTCGCCCGCGGCGAAACCGTTCTCGTGATCGCGCACGGCAACTCCCTGCGCGCCCTGTGCGCCGTGCTCGATGGCCTGGACGACCAAAAGATCCGCGACCTCAATCTGCCCACCGGGCAGCCGCTGGTGTACCGCTTCGATTCCCGCGGACACCCTGCCCCGCTCGGCGGCCGCTACCTTGACGCCGTCACCGCGCTAGCCGCCGCGATCATGCTCGCGAACGAGGGCGGCACCTAGCGAACTCGCGCGTGAGTCGCCCAGCCGGCGGAGCCGATCAGGCGCCCGTCGCCCAGCCGGCCTGCGTCCCATGCGCCGCGCCGGCCGACAAGCCGAGGGCGAGGATGCGGCACACCGTGGCCGTGGCCCGTTCGAGGTTCGCCGGGCCGTCCTTCAGCGCACACGGGAGGTCGCTGATCTCCTGAACGATCGGCACCAGCGCGCCGAAGCCGTGGTCGTAGAGCACTTCGGCTCCCGGTCCGACCCGGCCCGCGAACGCGATCACAGGCACACCGTGGCGTGCCGCGGCCTCGGCCACACCGAACGGGGTCTTGCCGTGCGCGGTCTGCCCGTCGATGCTGCCCTCACCGGTGAAGACGAAGTCGGCCCCGCTCAGGCGCCGCTCGAGGAGGGCCGCCTCCATCACCACCTCCACGCCGCGGCGCATCCGGGAGTCGAAACAGGCGAGGAAGGCCGCGCCGAGCCCGCCGGCCGAGCCGGAGCCGGGCAGATCCGCCACGGACCGCCCGGAGTCCGCGGCGAGCACCCCCGCATAGACGGTGAGGGCTTCCTCGAGGTCGTGCACCGCCTGCGGATCGGCGCCCTTCTGAGGGGCGAAGACGGCGGTGGCGCCGTTGGGGCCCAGCAGCGGGTTGGTGACGTCGCTCGCGATCTCGAACGTCGCGGACCGCGCCCGCGGGTCGAATCCCTCAAGGTCGATCCGGCGCAGCTGCACGAGCGCCGCGCCACCGTCGCCCAGGTCGCTGCCGTCGTAATCGAGCAGCCGCGCACCAAGGGCGTGGAGCATGCCGGCCCCGCCGTCGTTGGTCACCGACCCACCCAGTCCGATCACGAACCGGAGCGCGCCCCGGTCCAGCGCGTTGGTGATCAGCTGCCCGACGCCGAACGTGCTCGCCGTGCGCGCGTCACGGTCTGCTGCCGCAACGAGATGGATGCCGGCCGCCGCCGCGACCTCGATGATCGCCAGCTGCTCGGCAGGCACAAAGCCGTAGGTGGCCCGCACCGGGCGACCGCGGGCATCCTGCACCTCGACCTCCACGAGCTCGCCGCCGCAGGCGGAAATCAGCGCTTCCACGGTGCCCTCGCCGCCGTCGGCCATCGGCACCCGAACACACTCGGCGCCGGGGAACACGGAACGGATGCCGCGTTCCAGGGCCGCGGCGGCCTCAGCGGCCGACATGGATTCCTTGAACGAGTCGGGAGCCAGAACGAACTTCATGTTGTTGATCCTCCCCGTCTCGGGTACCGAAGGCAACCGCACCGCGGCGGGCGGAGCATCTGTCACCCGCACGTAGGCTCGAGGGCATGCGATTCGGACTCTTCATACCTCAGGGCTGGCGTCACGACCTGGTCGACATCGACCCTGCTGAGCAGTGGGCGACCATGAGCGGCCTCGCCGCGCACGCCGACGCCGGGGAGTGGGAGTCGATCTGGGTGTACGACCACTTCCACACGGTGCCGGTGCCGAGCGAGGAGGCCACCCACGAGGCCTGGACGCTGATGAGCGCGTTCGCCGCCACCACGGAGCGGGTGCGCCTCGGCCAGATGTGCACGTGCATCAGCTATCGCAACCCGGCCTACCTCGCGAAGGTCGCTGCGACCATCGACATCATCTCCGGCGGACGCGTCGAAATGGGCATCGGCGCCGGCTGGTACGAGCACGAGTGGCGCGCCTACGGCTACGGCTTCCCGCGCGCCGGCGAGCGGCTCGCCCGCCTCGACGAGGGTGTTCAGATCATGCGCCAGGCCTGGACCACGGGACAGGCCACCCTCGACGGGCAGCACTACCAGGTGGACGGCGCCATCGTGCGACCACTCCCGCTGCAGGATGGCGGCATCCCGATCTGGATCGCCGGCGGCGGCGAGAAGGTCACCCTGAAGATCGCCGCAAAGTTCGCGAACTACACGAACTTCGACGGCTCGCCCGAGGGCTTCTCCCACAAGAGCGAACTGCTCGAGGCACACTGCACGGCCCAAGGCACCGACTTCGGCGCGATCACCCGCTCGGCGAACTACAACACCGTGATCGGGGCGACCGAGGCCGAGGTCGCGGAGCGCCTCGACGCCGTTGAGGCTCGGGTCACCCCGTACCTCGGCGAGGCCGGCGCCGAAGCGTTCATGGCCGAGTACCGCAGCGGCACGGCGCAGGGCGTCGGCACGCCCGAACAGGTCGTCGAGCGCCTGAACGGCATGAAGGACCGTGGCCTCGGCTACGCCATCCACTACTTCCCGGAGGCCGCCTACGACCG
>JBBQDC010000149.1:0-4863 GCA_038319305.1 Actinomycetales bacterium
AAGCCCGGCCCGCACAAGATCCAGGGCATCGGGGCCAACTTCATTCCGAGCGTTCTCGACACGAAGGTCTACGACGAGGTCACCGATGTGACCCTGGCCGATTCCGTGGCCACGGCCCGCGCGCTGGCGACGGATGAGGGCATCCTCTCCGGCATTTCCGGCGGTTCGGCCGTCTGGGCCGCCATCGAGCAGGCCAAACGCCCCGAGAACTCCGGCAAGACCATCGTCGCGATCATGCCGAGCTTCGGCGAGCGTTACCTCTCCACTGTGCTCTACGAGGACCTGCTGGACTAGGCCGCGGAACCGGGCCGTCGAAGCAGCGCATGGGAGTAATTTCGAGCATCCGCGAGGACCTAACGATGGCGCGCGCCCACGACCCAGCCGCCCGGAGCAACATCGAGGTGTTCCTGGCGTACAGCGGCCTGCACGCGGTGTGGTCGTACCGGATGTCGCACCGTCTCTGGGAGGCCGGCTTGCGATTGCCGGCACGGCTCCTGTCGCAGTTCACCCGGTTCCTGACCGGGATCGAGATCCACCCTGGTGCCCGGATCGGCCGGCGGCTATTCATCGACCACGGCATGGGCGTGGTGATCGGCGAAACCTCGGAGATCGGCGACGACGTCATGCTCTACCACGGGGTCACCCTCGGCGGGAAAACCCGGCACGGGGTGGCCCGGGGCGAGAAGCGTCATCCCACCCTGCACAACGGGGTGACGATCGGTGCCGGGGCCAAGGTTCTCGGGCCCATCGTGATCGGTGCCTGGAGCACCATCGGCGCCAACGCCGTGGTGACCAGGGACGCCCCACCCAAATCGTTGCTGCTGGGGATCCCGGCCACGGTGCAGCCAGCCAAACCCGACACCATCGAATCCGCCCGCGGGCTGCTGTCCGGCGACGACTGACCGCCAGCGCCGTGCCCAGCCGTCTCCCCACGCCGATCAGAAGGACAGTAGACAGATGACCAGCGACACCGCACCTCTCACCCTCCCCGTTCTCGACCTCTCACGGCTCGACCGGGGCGACGCGGAAGCGGAGGCCTTCCGTGCGGATCTGCGGGAGGCCACCCACTCCTTCGGGTTCTTCTACCTGACCGGCCACGGGGTACCCGCGGATCTGGTCGACCGGGTCATGCGCACCGCCCGGGCCTTCTTCGCGCTCCCCGAAGGCGACAAGATGGCGATCGAGAATCTGAAGAGCCCGCACTTCCGCGGCTACACGCGTGTGGGAGGCGAGCTGACCCAGGGCCAGGTCGACTGGCGCGAGCAGATCGACATCGGGCCGGAGCGCCCTGCGCTGCCGCGGCCCACGGATGCCGACTACCTGCGCCTCGAGGGTCCGAACCAGTGGCCCGCCACCCTTCCCGCCCTCGAAGAGGTGATGACCACCTGGCGCGACGAACTCAATGCGGTCGCGCTGCGCCTGATGCAGGCCTGGGCGTTGTCGCTCGGTGCCGACGAGCACGTGTTCGACGCAGCCTTCGCCGAGAAGCCGTTCACGCTGATCAAAATCGTGCGTTACCCCGGCAAGTCCGATCCCACACCCCGGCAGGGTGTCGGCGCACACAAGGACTCGGGCGTGCTCACCCTGCTGTTCGTCGAACCGGGAAAGGGAGGTCTTCAGGTCGAGAAGGATGGCGTCTGGATCGACGCTCCCCCGCTCGACGGTGCATTCGTGGTCAACATCGGCGAGCTGCTCGAGGTAGCCACGAACGGCTATCTCAAGGCCACCGTGCACCGCGTCATTTCGCCTCTGATCGGCGCCGACCGGGTCTCGATCCCTTTCTTCTTCGGGCCGGCGCTCGACGCGACCATCCCGCTGCTCACCCTGCCGGACTCACTCAATGCGCCCGGAATCACGGCCGACCCGGAGAACCCGATCTTCTCCACCTACGGCGAAAATGCCCTGAAGAGCCGACTGCGCGCGCACCCGGATGTCGCAGCGATCCACTACCCCGACCTGGCTTAGACCCACCTGCCGCGGCGACCTCGGCCACAAACGTTACGGCTGCAGGCGCTCCAGCGTCCAGCCTTCGGTCTCTGTCGCAGTGAAGCGCAACCGGTCATGCAACCGGGAGGTTCGACCCTGCCAGAATTCGATCGCGTAGGGTACAACCCGGAATCCACCCCAGTCGACGGGCCGAGGGATATCCGTGTCGTCGGGGTAGCACCTCTCGACCGCGCGCACCTGCTCCTCGAGCAGGTTGCGGCTCACGATGGGCTCCGACTGCTCACTGGCCAGGGCTGCGATGCGCGCGGGGCGCGGCCGGCGAGCGAAGTAGGCGTCGCTGACGGCGGCATCCGTGGGGTGGGCCGTGCCATACACGATCACCTGGCGCTGCATCGGGTACCAGGGGAACAGCAGGGTGACACCCGGGTTAGCCCGGAGGGCGCGCCCCTTGCGTGAGTCATAGTTGGTGACGAACTCGAAACCGCTGCCGTCCAGCCCCTTGAGCAGCACGGTGCGACTGCTCGGTCGTCCGTCGGGGTCGATTGTGCCGACGACCATGGCGTTGGGCTCGTAGAGTTCGGCTGCCTCGGCGGCCGCCAACCACGCCGCGAACTCGACCAGCGGGTCGGAGTTCACCTGGGCCTCGGTCAGGCCCACTGCGCCGTAGTCGGTGTGACTGGTCAGAGATTCCATCAGCATCCTCGTCGTCGTGATTGAGCGAAGGATGCGAAAAGCCCAGCCGCCGCTCTCTCTAGACTACGAGAGACCGACGGCTGGGCAACCGCGGCGTGCGGGGTTAGTCGTGGTCGCCGATCTCGGCGAGCCGGGTGGCCTCGTCGGCTGTGATGCAGGAATCGATCACGGCGTCGAGTGCGCCGTTCATGACCGTGTCCAGGTTGTAGGCCTTGTAGCCGGTGCGGTGGTCCGCGATGCGGTTCTCCGGGAAGTTGTACGTGCGAATACGCTCGGACCGGTCCATGGTGCGGATCTGGCCCTTGCGCACCAGGCTGGCTGCCGCATCGATCTCTTCCTGCTGCCGTGCGAGAACGCGGGCACGCAGAACGCGCATGCCGGCCTCCTTGTTCTGCAGCTGACTCTTCTCGTTCTGCATGGCCACGACGATGCCGGTCGGAAGGTGCGTGATGCGCACGGCGGAGTCGGTGGTGTTCACCGACTGGCCGCCAGGGCCGCTCGACCGGTACACGTCGATCTTGAGGTCGTTCGCGCTGATCTCGACCTCTTCGGGCTCATCGACCTCAGGGAAGACGAGCACGCCAGCCGCGGAGGTGTGGATGCGTCCCTGCGACTCGGTAGCCGGCACCCGCTGAACGCGGTGCACACCGCCCTCGTACTTCAGGTGCGCCCAAACGCCCTCTGCAGGGTCGCTCGAGTTGCCCTTGATAGCGAGCTGGATGTCTTTGATGCCACCGAGGTCGCTTGTGGTCTGCTCGATGATCTCGGTCTTCCACCGCTTCGATTCCGCGTAGTGCAGGTACATGCGGAGCAGGTCGGCGGCGAACAGTGCAGACTCCGCACCGCCCTCCCCCATCTTGATCTCCATGATCACGTCGCGGGCGTCGAGTGGGTCGCGCGGGATCAGCAGGCGCCGCAGCTTTTCGGCCGCGGTCTCCAACTGCTCCACCAGCCCGGGGATCTCCGCGGCGAAGTCGGCATCTTCGTCCGCAAGTTCCCGGGCGGCGTCGAGGTTCTCGCCGATCTCTTTCCACTCGTTCCAGGCCGCGATGATGCGGCTGAGCTCGGCGTAGCGACGATTGACCTTCTTCGAGCGGGCCGGGTTCGCGTGCAGCTCGGGATCCGCCAGCTGAGACTGGAGCTCGTCGTGCTCAGCCAGCAGAGTCAGAACAGACTCGAACATCAGTGATCCTTGTCTGACCCGCCGAGGTTCGGCATCGACTTCTGAACCTGCATCAGGAACTCGACGTTGGACGTGGTCTCCTTGAGGCGCCCGAGGATGACCTCGAGTGCCTGCTGCTGCTCGAGCCCGGCGAGGGCACGACGCAACTTCCAGGTGATCTTGACTTCATCTGTGCTCATCAGCATTTCTTCACGACGGGTTCCGGATGCGTTGACATCCACCGCGGGGAAGATGCGCTTGTCGGCCAGCTGGCGGGACAGGCGGAGCTCCATGTTGCCCGTTCCCTTGAACTCCTCGAAGATGACCTCGTCCATCTTGGACCCGGTCTCCACCAGGGCAGAGGCGAGGATGGTGAGCGAGCCACCATTCTCGATGTTGCGCGCGGCACCGAAGAAACGCTTCGGCGGGTAGAGGGCAGAGGCGTCGACGCCGCCGGAGAGGATCCGACCCGACGGCGGGGCCGTCAGGTTGTAGGCGCGACCCAGGCGGGTGATCGAGTCGAGCAACACGACGACGTCGTGGCCCAGCTCGACAAGACGCTTGGCGCGCTCGATGGCGAGCTCGGCGACCGTGGTGTGGTCTTCGGCGGGACGGTCGAAGGTGGAGGCGATGACCTCACCCTTCACCGTGCGCTGCATGTCGGTGACTTCTTCGGGGCGCTCGTCGACCAGAACCACCATGAGGTGAACCTCGGGGTTGTTCGTGGCGATGGCGTTGGCGATCTGCTGCATGACGATGGTCTTGCCGGCCTTGGGTGGTGCGACGATCAGGCCGCGCTGGCCCTTGCCGATGGGGGCAACCAGGTCGATGATCCGCTGCGTCAGCTTGCCCGGCTCGGTCTCGAGGCGCAGACGCTCCGTCGGGTAGAGCGGGGTGAGCTTCTGGAATTCGACGCGGTTCGCGGCCTCTTCGACGGTCAGACCGTTGATGGAGTCGACCTTGACGATCGCGTTGTACTTCTGGCGGCCGCTCTGGTCGCCCTCGTGCGGCTGGCGGATGGAGCCGACGACGGCGTCGCCCTTGCGCAGGTTGTACTTCTT
>JBBQDC010000150.1:0-4741 GCA_038319305.1 Actinomycetales bacterium
TTACTATCTTAGGCTTCCCCCACACCGATCCGCTACGGATACAGGACCTGGGAAAAGCTAAAAACTATGGTTCCACGTGAGGCCGGGAAGCTCTGCGGCTTTCCGCACCTGTGGGGTACGTTTGAATACATTACGGTCCCCGCACCAGAGCGTCAAAACCACACACCGCCCGGGCGTGTCACACCCCGACGGGCGGAAACACGAGGCTCCGAGCTGTCCGCCCGGCAGGCTCGGGCCCGTGTTCCCACTCTTCTCGGACGGGGAATTCCTCGCGCGGCGACGACGCTATTTCAGAGTGGACGCGTTCTCTCTCAGGTCGATCGGCTCGGACTCTGCGTCGGAGACCGAATCATCCGGAACGGGGTGGCCGGCGCCCTTGTCCCCGCGGTACTTCCACAGGCCGATGCCGACCACGACGGCCGCGAGCAGCAGGGACATCAGAAGTTCCTGTCGGGTGCGTTCAAGGATGGCCATGCCCGCGAGCAGCACAACGATGGCGGCAATGGCCAGCCAGGTCAGGTAGGGAAAGGCCCACATCTTCAGGGTCAGGCGATTGGCGGCATCCGTGCCCATGCGGCGTCGCAGGATGAGCTGCGAAATGGCGATGACCAGCCAGACGAGGAGCGCGATCGCACCAGACGTGTTGACCAGGTAGAGGAAGACGGTGTCGGGAGCGATGTAGTTCATTCCCACCGTGATGAACCCGACGACGGTGGCGGACAGAACGGCGCCACGCGGCACGCCGCGGGCGGAGATCTTCGACCATGCCTGGGGTGCGTCCCCGCGTTCCGACAGCGAGAAGAGCATGCGGCTCGCGGTGTAGAGACCCGAGTTCAGGCAGGAGAGCACGCTGGTCAAAACGATGATGTCCATGATCGTGCCGGCCCCGGGGATTCCGTAGAGCTCGATCACGGCGACATAGGGGCTCTTGGCCACGGAGGCGCTGTTCCAGGGGAGCAGTGTGACGACGACCGCGATGGAGCCGATGTAGAAGACGAGGATTCGCCAGACGGTGGATTTGACGGCTTTCTTGACCGCGTCGACCGGGTTCTCGGACTCGCCGGCGGCGATCGTGGCGATTTCGGCACCGAAGAACGAGAAGACGACCACGAGCACGCCGCCGAGGACGGCGCCGCTGCCGCTGGGGAAGAACCCGCCGTTGCCCGTGAGATTGCTCAGGCCGGGGGCCGGGACCCCCGGCATGAACCCGAGGATGGCGACGACGCCGAGCAGCAGGAAGACGGCGATGGCCGCCACCTTGATCGACGCGAACCAGAACTCGAATTCACCGAACATCTTGACGGAGGCGACGTTGGTGCCGGTGAGGAGCACCATCAGCACCAGCGCCCACACCCACTGGTCAACCTCCGGCACCCAGCGGTGCACGATGGCGGCGCCGGCCGTGGCCTCGATGCCGAGGACGATGATCCAGAACCACGCGTACAACCAGCCGATACTCAGTCCGGCCCAGCGCCCGAGGGCTTTATCGGCGTAGCTGGAGAACGAACCGGTTTCCGGATGCGCCGCCGCCATTTCCCCGAGCATCCGCATGACCAAAATGACGAGCAGACCGGCGGCCGTGTAGGCCACAAGGATGCCCGGCCCGGCCTGCTGGATCGCGGCGCCGGACCCGACGAAGAGGCCGGCTCCGATCACACCGGCGATTGCAATCATCGAGAGGTGGCGGGATTTCAGAGACCTGGTCAGTTGCTGGCCTCCCCCGCCCTTTTTCGCGGCAGTGCGGTCAGTGTCCGTCAGGTTGGTCATATCACTCCAGTTTCGGTCGGATATCCAGCCACCGCGACGGTGCGGCCGGCTGCTATCCCGTGGGGATGCCTGTGTCAGCGTATGACCGGCGAATACCACTGCCGAAATCGACCCGCGGGCCGAAACGTGCTTGTAACCTGCGACGCCGGCTCCCCCGCGAGCACCGCAGCGCAATGCGCCGGGCCGCTGCGTCGGGCTTATTCGTCGGGGATGAGGCCGAGGACCTCGTCGCGCACGCGCACCATGACCTCAGGGGTCCCGGCCTCCACGGTGAGCCGCAGAAGGGGCTGCAGTTGCTTCTGTTGCTGCTGGGGGGCGCGCTCCGGCTCGGTGCGCGACGGGCGCACGTTGAACCACCAGAACGGCTCGTCGTCGCTCGTCAGGCCGACAACCGTGAGGCCGTCGATCTCCTCAAAATCGGCGGAGCCCGTGAAGGCGTCGACGATGCGAGCGTAGACCCCAGGCAGGTCGTCGACGGCCACGCTGATCTCGCCGGAATGGGCGTAGGGCGTGGCATCCGTCGCCAGCTCCGACAACGGGCGAGGCTGGAATCCGATCTCCGCGAGGACGTGCAGGGCCGCGAGCAGACCGCTGTCGACGCACCAGAACTGCGGGAAGTAGTAGTCGCCGGTGTGCCCGCAGCCGAAGACTGCCCCGGTGGCCCGCAGCTCGGCCCGCATCAGGGAACCGCCGACCTGGGTGGGGACCGCGGCCGCGCCGGCCGCCTCGATGGTGTCCGAAACGAAGCGGGAGACGGTGAGGTCGTGCAGGACCACCAGATCCTGGCCCGGGTTCTCGATGCGCGCCTGTGCGATCGCGCGCCGAGCGAGAATGGCCCCGATCGCTGACGGAGGCACGACGGAACCGGTCTCGTCGACCACGAGGCAGCGGCCACCGTCGGCGTCGAAGCCGAGCCCAAGGTCGGCCTGATGCTGGACCACGGCATTGCGTAGATCGGTTTGGGTGGCCGGATCGGCCGGGTCGATCGTGTGCGGGGGGAGGTCCGGGTGATGGTCGACGACGAGCGGGATGATGGTGAGAGGCGCAGAGTGAGGTGCCGCGCTGACGGCGTCGCCGAGAACGACTGGCACCGTCACTGCGGTGGCGCCGTGGCCGGCGTCGACCACGACGATGAGCGGGCGGATGCCGGTGAGCGCGACGAGCGCGTGCAGGCTGGCCGCGTAGTCGGGCAGCAGGTCGAGCTCACGGTGGCCTCCCGGCACTGCCACCGGTGCCAGCCCGTCGGCCAGGTAGCCGACGGCGCGGTCACGGATGGCGTCGAGACCGTGGTCGACACCGATCTCTTGGGCGCCCGCCCGCAGCAGGGTGAGCGAGGAGGCTGTGATCCGGACCGCCGGCGCGTTCAGGGAGCCCGAGCCGAAGCGGATCTCGTCGGTGGAGGCCACCCCGAGGTCGACGACGGTGGCCCCCCGTGCTTCCGCGCCTCGGCTGAAGGCAGCAACGAGTTCCCCGGACTCGCCTCGGTCGTGGCCGACGAGCACCTCGCGGCTCTGGGCTCCGACCTCGTCGACGAAAGCGGCGGCAAGGGCGAGCATCAGCTCCTCGGTCAGAGGTGCGGCGGTCGTGCCGCGCACCTCGTCGGGACCGACGACGGCGTCGAGGCGGGCGGCGGCATCCGTCTGGGCTGTCATTCCGTGGCTTCCAACTCGGTTGCCGACTCGTCCAGGGTGCGAAGGCGCACCAGCTGCCAGCCCTGTGGGGCAGCGGTGAGCCGGGCGTGGCGCGCGCAGAGGTCGAAGGTGTGCGGCTCGCGTTGAACGGCGAGCGGACCGAGAACGGCCATCGCATCGCCATAATCGAAGGTGAGGGTCGCGGCGGATTCCTCCGGGCAGGCGACACGGGAACAGGGCCGGAATGACATTGGCTACAGGCTACCTGTTCGGCCGGCCGAACTAGGATAAGTACATGTCTCGAGTTCGCCGTTCCGCCGCGTCGACCTCCGCCTCCGTTCCACTGGGGCGAGGCCGGGACCGGCACGGCCGAGGCATCCGCAGTTCGGTCACCGGGCCGTATCTGCCGCCGCTGCAGTCGCGCGTCGACGCGTTCGATATGACTCTGGCCTCCACCGTCGACTACCTCCGTTCCGTCTGGCCCGACCAACTGTCGGATGTGACGTTCGAGGTAGCGGCCGGACCTGCCTCGGCGCTGCCGGGTATCGGCGTAGAGCGCTGGGCCGTGAATGCCGCGGAGCGTCGCGTGGTGTTCTACCGCTTGCCGATCCAGCGTCTGACCCGGTTGCACCGGAACGACGATCTGCACCGGCGGATGGTGATTGAGAGCTGCGTGTTTCGTGCGATCGCCGAACTGCTCGGCAAGGACCCATGGGACCTTGCGCCGGATCGGTTCCGGCACTTTTAGGATTTCCCTGACTGGCGGCCGGGCTGTGCTCGGCCGCTTTTTTGTACCCGATTGCCCGGGATGACGCGGATCTACGCCGGAGATCGAACCAATGTGAACTAATTCCAAACCGTTTGGCGGAGGGGACCGAACCTCCTTCAGCACCACGAACTGCAAAATCCCACCCACAGACACGAAGGATTTCCTCATGCGCTCATTCACCAAGACCACGCTCAGCCTCGCTACTGCCGGCATCCTCATCGCCGGACTGGCCGCCTGCTCCACCACCGCCGACGCGACTGCACCGGCAGAGAATTCCTCCTCCTCCGAGGAAGCAACACCCAAGGCAGTTGCCTCGATCCCCGCACTTTCGGGCGTCGACACCTCCGTGCTCCTCGACGCCGACTTCGCTGCGGCGCTGACCAGCCTCGGCCTCACCCCCGGAACCGTGGGAACCGCCACCCTGACCGACGGCAGCCTCCACTTCCCCATCACCGGCGGAAACGTTGACTACTACGACCCCGAAGAGGACTACCGCCCCTTCGTTCAGGGCTCGATCGAGCACGAGGGCTCCGGCTTCTCCCTGACCGCCGGCGAGACCACGGTCGAACTGACC
>JBBQDC010000151.1:0-4687 GCA_038319305.1 Actinomycetales bacterium
ACTGGCCGGCACGTACAGCCAGCACGAGCGGGTTCCCCGCCTGGTTCAGCAGCAGGTTGCGTTGCCGCTCGCCCTGGAGACCTGGGCCCAAACCGTCGACATCGTGAGGCTTCCGGATCGCCTCTCCCGCCGCATCGCGCAGTTCCTGAACCAGGCGGCGAAGTTGACACCGTCGACCCGGGTGCGCCTGGCCGAGAGTCTGGCAGCCGAGGCCGCTCCATATGTCTCGCCGTTCCCCGCTGTACCGCCCGAGCTCTTCCTGGCCGGCGTGGCGGCGGTGCGACGCTCACGCGAGTTCGCCGCCCTGAACCTGGAGCGGGACCGCCTGGAGCGACTGCAGCCGGTGCTGCACAGCCTGCCGCACAACTTCCCCCAGCGCTGATCCCGACCACGTACGACCGCACGCAGCACCGCCGCTTAACGAACGACGGAAGGCCTCGACATGAAAAAAGAGACCGCCTCCGTGTTCTGGGTGCGTGCGAACGCGTTCTGCGCGTGATCACGAACAACGGGCCCTGCTACCGCTCGGACGCGTTCCAAGCCTCGATCGGCCTCGGACTCAAGCACAAATACACCCCCACCTACCGGCCCCAAACGAACGGCAAAGTCGAACGATTCAACCGCAGGCTCGAACTCGAATGGGCCAACGCCACCGCCTACCAACCGTGGATACATGACGACAATCACCACAGACCCCACAGCGGGATCGGAAGCACTCCACCCATCAAACGTATTCACAGCGTCCCTGGGAGTTACGGCTAGGGGTCTGCCTCGGCCTGACCGAGTGGCCGCATCCGCTCAGTGAGCTTGGCTGACCATTCACCGATAGTGTAATTGAATGTCTATCAGATCATTCGTGGCGCGTATGCCGGGAGCCAGAGCCATACGGCGCCGCGCTCTAGCGCTGCTGGCGATCGTGCCAATCCGACGCTATCGTTCGGTCACGGCCGCCGGGGCCGCGGCCGATTCTCCACCCACCCTGGCAATTCGCCTCGACCTGATTCTGCTCGAGACCCTCAACCGGGTGTCATTCAGAAAAGTCACAAGCGGCACCTCCGACGTCGTCGTTACCATGACCACCCACGGTTCCCGAATCAAGACAGTGCACCTCGCGCTGGAGTCGATCGCCCGGGGAACCCGGAGGCCGAGCCGGCTGATTCTCTGGCTCGACGACGAGACACTCGCCAGCAATCTACCGAGATCCTTGCGACGCCTCAAACGTCGCGGATTGGAAGTCGTCCTGGTCGAAAACGGGTACAAGGTGCACACCAAATACTATTTTTACGTCCAATCGATCCAACACCACGCCAGGAGCCTCCTCACGAGCGATGACGACATCGTCTACCCTCGCCGATGGCTCCAGTCGCTTGAGGCGGCACATGCCGTCACCCCGGATTATGTAATCTGCTACCGAGCTCACAGCATCCAGGTCGCAGCCGACGGCCTGGCCCTCTACAACACTTGGACGCCGTGTTCGACGTCCGAACCGAGCTTTCGCACCTTCGGTACGTCGGTGTCAGGCCAGCTCTTCCCTGCCGGATTCCTTGACTATGTTCGCAGTCAGGGGGATTCCTTCAAGGAGATCACGCCAGACGCCGATGACGTCTGGCTCCACAGTCTCGCCGTACACTCCGGCGTCCGGGTTTCCCAGCTCGGTGGCTCCCCGATCTTGTTCCCGTTCGTCCCCGGCACTCAGGCGTCCGGACTCTACCTGACGAATTTCTGGGATGGCGGCAACGACCGTCAGATCGCGAAGGCCTATAGCGCCTCCGACGTCGAACGCATCCGGAGCGATGATTCGAGGCGTGGCGAGCCACCCGAAGGCTACGGGGGCACCCCATGCGAGTGATGCTCATTTCCAACTTATACCCGCCGAAGGGCCTGGGCGGGTACGAGATTGCCGCGTTTGATCTCGCGTCGGGGCTCTCCCTCCGCGGGCACGAGGTGCGCGTGCTCACCTCGCCCATGGATCAGATACAGCCGGCGTCGGCCGGCGATGTCCATCGGGTCTTGGGCCTGAAGACCCATGGTCCAACTCCGGATACGACCCTGTCCGTAGCGCGGTTCCTCCACTACGAGGCCGCCGTTTCCCAAGTCGATAATTCACTGATTCTTCGCCAACAACTGCGTGAGTTCGAACCCGATCATGTGATGGTATTCAATCTCGTCGGCCTCGGCGGTATCGGCCTTATCGACGTCCTCCGACGCACGCAAACATCGTGGAGCATGAATCTCGGCGACACAGTGCCGCTCGGCCTCACCACCGGGATTGATCCTGGTGTGCTTGACGTGTTCGGCGTGGACCCACTGAACTACTTCAACGACGTCCCGTTCATCTCCGTGAGCTCAACCCTGACCGACGAGATCGAATCGTCCGGAGTGCGGCTGAGCCGGGACCTGCTTTTCATTCCGCGCGGGATCGACCTCACGGGGGTGACGCACGCCCGGCGGCCCGACGACGGAATCACGAGATTCGTTTTCGTCGGATCACTGCACGAGAATAAGGGCGTCGGGTTACTCCTCGAAGCCGTTGCCATGGCGAGAGAGCACTATCCGCGCTTCCAGGTTGACGTGTTCGGTCGCGGTGAGGACGCCAAGTACAAGGCTCTAGCGAATCAACTCGGGCTCGACGGAATCGTCTTTTTTCACGGTTTCGTGGATCGCCAGCGAATCCTCGCGGCGCTGTCGGCGGCCGACGCCTTCCTCTTCCCGACCTCGGAGCGCGAGCCGCTCGGACAGGCACCGTTGCAGGCTGCCGCGATGGGATGCGTCCCCGTGCTGACTGAACAATCAGGGGCCGCCGAGTGGCTTTCGGACGGCGCGCACTGCATTAAGATCCGGCGCACGGCCGAGGCCCTCGCCACCGCGATGATTTCGATCCTCAGCGGCGAAACGGATGTCGCGGCCCTCGGCCACCGAGCTCAACGCTACATGTCACGTTCGCTGTCTTACGATCGGTATCTGGATGCAGTCGAAGCCTTCATTGAGCGCCTCAGCAGCAGACCAGCGATTTCGTCCGCGCCGGCCATCTCAGCCGGAGCCGACGAGATCGTTGCGCTGGACGCCCGAGCGCAGACTGTTCTACACACCGTTTTGAGAACCGAGGGGAACCCATGAGCACCACATCTCGACTCGTTGCCAGACCGAAAGCCTGGTTACGCGCCAAGATCCAAGCCTCTGCACTGGAAGCCGTCGCGGAACTTCCTGCGCAGGTCGCCGGCATGAGCGCAAGCGTCGACGACATGAGCGCAAGCGTCGACGACAGGCTCGGCGCGCTTGCGGCTCAAATGGAGGAGGAGCGAGCGCGGAGCCAGAGTGAGTTCAGAGCGTTGCGAAATGAAGTTCTCGCACTCACCCGGCGGTTGAACCATTTGGAGGATGCGGCCTCACTCGACATTTCGGGACAGACCGCGCCATCATGTGCACCGCCGGCTACCGCACGCTGACCGACCATCTGAGCAAGAATCGAATCGTCTCCCCGTCGACAATGTGGACCACCTCTGGCTGCTCCGCGCGTAGTTCCGCCGCGGATTCCACGCCGGTATTACAGGAGACCAAGGCCGCGACGCGCAGGTTATGAAGTCCGTGACCCAGTTATGGTTCGGGCGCAGCACGGTCGAGTTCCGCTTGAGCACGTCGACGGCGCGCTTAGACCCCTTTGCCGGCCACGGTCCCTCGTGGCTTACGGCCGCGCACGAGACCGTGCATGCCCTCGAGGCGCATCAACCGTGTCGATCGCGTAGTTTGAACACGTCGGGGAACTCCCTGAATATTCGCTTCTGTGGACACCGCTTGTGGTGCGGGTGAACACCGTCGCTCGGTCAGTCGCCCGGCGTGGTTGAGCACGACCATAGGCGCGCGTGAGCACCACCTAAATAGGCTTTTTCCACCGTGTGTCAGCGGGCATGAGGAACGGCCCACAGGCTGCCACCGCGGAGCCCGTCCATGGCCACCAGTCGATGGCCGCTAGCGGGCAGCCAGCTCCCCGGCAGGTGGCTCAAATTCTCATCACATACGGGAACACACCGTTATTGCCAGCGCGTGACGGGGAACTGACGGCGCTCACTGAAATTCCCCAGTTCACTGAAAATCCCCACCCCGGGTCGCTTCCGCACATAGAAGCGGGCCTTCCTCGATGCTGATGGTCTTCGACCACACACCAGCACGAGAAAGGCCCTACTCTCATGCTTTCAGAGGAGGACGACGTGGACATCCACGCGCTCAAACGCCAAGGGATGACGATCAGTGAGATCGCCCGCCGCACCGACCACGACCGCAAGACCATCCGCGCCTATTTGGCAGGACAGCGCACCCCGGGAGTGCGTCACCGCGCCGCCCCGGACCCGTTCGACGCGTTCCTCGACTACGTCACCGCGAGGCTGGCCGAGGACCCGCATCTCTGGGCGGCGACGCTGCGGGACGAGCTCGTCCCGCTGGGCTTCTCAGGGTCGTATCAGACCCTGACCCGACAGATCCGGGGCCGCGGGCTGCGGCCGGCCTGCACGGCCTGCGCGCACGTGACGAAGCGGCCCAACGCGATCATCGAGCACCCGCCGGGCGAGGAGACCCAGTTCGACTGGGTCGAGCTGCCCGACGCCCCAACCGATTGGGCGTTCCCGACCAAACGCGCCTACGTGCTCGTCGGGTCGCTGGCGCACTCGGGGGTTTGGCGGGCGGTGATCTCCCC
>JBBQDC010000152.1:0-4679 GCA_038319305.1 Actinomycetales bacterium
TTGAGCTGCTTTCTTGTTTCGAACGGAGGTGTTCGTGAATCCCGCTCCGGGTGTGTTCCCAGAGGGGGAACACGATCGATGGAGGGCTCACGTTCGTGTGCCTGGCTGCAACGCACAGACACCAAGGAATAACACTAACCCCGCCGGCCCGACAGCGCAATTCGAGGGCTACTCGGTGTCGTCGATGA
Source organism: Actinomycetales bacterium (assembly GCA_038319305.1). GTDB lineage: Bacteria > Actinomycetota > Actinomycetes > Actinomycetales > Microbacteriaceae > Cryobacterium. Next base: position 189 of record JBBQDC010000152.1, read on the forward strand.
GTTCCCGGCGCGCGCGGGTCTCGCGCGCCCGCAGGGCGAGCAGTTCGTCCGCCGGATAGCCGACCTCCAGCAGCGCAAGACCCTGGGCAGGCATCACCTTGAACTCGCTGGTCCTGGCCCGTTCGATCCTTAGGTCCACCAGGCGCTCTCCGGCCAGGCGGCCCTCCCCCACCGCGACGCACGCCCCGACCAGCGCACGCACCATGCTGTGGCAGAAGGCGTCAGCCCGAACGGATGCGACGAGCACGCCATCCGGATCGCGGCGCCAGCGGAACTCCTGCAGGGTGCGGATCGTCGTGGCTCCGGGACGCGGTTTGCAGTAGGTGGCGAAGTCGTGCAGACCGATCAGTGTTGCGGCCGCCGCGTCCATCGCGTCCACGTCGAGGGCGAAGCCGTGCCAGGTGGTGCGGAACCGCTGCAGGGGGTCGTGCCCGACGACGGAGTCGGCGATCCGGTACTCGTAGCGCCGGTAGAGCGCGGAGAACCGGGCGTCGAACCCGGGCGGGGCCAGAACAGAGGATTTGATCACGATTTCCGGCTGGGTGACGAGGATACCGCTGAGCCGCCGCTGCACCATGACCGCCAGCGGCGTCGGAGGTCGGCCCTTGCCGCGGGAAATGCGCACCAGGCCGTCGGCCTGGTCGGGGTTCAGATCGAAGTGGGCGACCTGCCCGGTAGCGTGCACTCCGGCATCCGTTCGGCCGGCCACGGTCAGAACCGGGGTCGGCGGGTGGCTGTGCAGGATGCCGGCAAGCCCGGCCTCGATCTGGCCCTGAACGGTGCGGAGGCCCGGCTGCGTCGCCCAACCGCTCATGCCGGTTCCGTCGTAGGCGATATCGAGCCGGATCCGGGTGGTGCCCGCTGCTTGGGTCTCGTCGGGCGCCGGGGGAAGAATCACGGAGGTAAGTGTACGGTCCGGCCCGGGTTATCGTAGAACCCGAACTTTGGTTCTCTCCCGCCATGAAACTTTCCAGCCCCTGCCCTCTGACTCTCATCCGGACTCCGTGAGCGTCGCCGCGAAACGTCTGGCCGGTCTCGATGGCCTGCGTGGCATCGCCGTGGCTCTGGTCGTCGTGTTCCACTTCTTCCCCGCGGTGTTGCCCGGCGGATTCATCGGGGTTGACGTCTTCTTTGTGATTAGCGGGTTCCTGATCACGGGCCTGCTCGTGACCGAACGGGACGGCACCGGGCGGATCTCGCTCGGCCGCTTCTGGAAGCGGCGGGTGCTGCGCCTGGTGCCGCCGCTGATCCCGCTGGTGCTGATCCTGTGCACGATCGCGTGGCTGATCGGCGGCGACGTGCTGGTGGGCCTCGGTTGGCAGCTGTTCGGCGCGGTTACCTTCGGCTACAACTGGGTGTCGATCGCCGGGTCGGCGAGTTATTTCAACGCCACGGCGCCGGAGCTGTTCCGTAATCTGTGGTCCCTGGCGGTCGAGGAACAGTTCTACCTGGTCTGGCCGTTCGCTCTCCTGGGTCTGCTGCTGGTGCGGAACGGCCGGTTGCGCCTGGTTCTGGTCGCCGCCCTGGCCGTGGCGTCCGCCGTGTGGATGGGGCTTCTGTTCGATCCGGCCGATCCGAGCCGGGTGTACTACGGCTCGGACACGCACAGCTTCGGGCTTTTCACCGGTGCCGCCCTCGCGTTGCTGTTGCGCCGATCCGGTTTCCCCGGCGCCCCGGCACCCCGGCTGACCGCCCTTGCCGGCCGCTGGCGGCCGTGGCTGGGCCTGGCCGCCCTCGCCGGGCTCCTGGCGGCGGCGTTCACGCTGCCCGACACCGGAATGGTGACCTACCGCGGTGGTCTGCTGCTGGTCAGCGTGCTCAGCGCGGTCGCGATCTGGGCGGCCGTGAGCGGGCCCCGATTCGGCCCGGCGCTGGACACGGCGCCGTTGCGTTACCTGGGCGAACGCTCCTACGGCATCTACCTGTGGCACTGGCCGGTGCTGGTGCTCCTGCACGCGGCATGGCCGGCGGCCGGCGCGTCGCCGACCGTGCTGTCGAGCATCGTCGTCGGGGTGCTGGCGGCCGCGCTGACGCTTCTGGCGGCCGGCGCGTCGTACCGCTGGCTCGAACTTCCCGTGCGCAGGGCGGGGGTGCGCGGCAGCATCCGTCGGCTCCGCTCCGGCACGATCCGCCCCCGCGGCAGGCTCGGCTGGCTCGGTCTGGCCGTGGTCGCCACACTGCTTCTGACGACCGGCACGACCGCGTCTCTGGTCACCGCACCCACCCAGACGAGCGCCCAGAGCGAGATCGAGCGCGGCCAGAAGGCACTGGATGCTGCAGCGCGGCAGGCCGCACGACGCGCATCCCAGCCAGCCGCCGCCGCACGGGGCGGTGCAGTGCCCGGTGACCTGATCACGGCCGTGGGCGACTCGGTCATGCTCGCCTCGGCGCCCGCGCTGCAGGCCCGCTTCCCGGGGATCGCGATCGACGCCACCGTGTCACGCGGTATGGGGGCTGCCCCCGACATCCTCGCGGCTCTGGCTGAGGCCGGAACCCTCCGGCCGGTGGTCGTCGTCGGCCTCGGCACCAACGGGCCGATCCGGTCCAGCCAACTGGCGGCCCTCAGCGCGGTGATCGGGCCGGATCGGGAGCTGGTGCTGGTCAATGCCTTCGCGGAGCGCGACTGGACGGCCTCGGTCAACGAGAGCCTGGCCCAGTTCTCGGCCCGCCACCGCAAGGTCGAGCTGGCCGATTGGAACGCCGCGATCACCCCGCACCCAGAGGTGCTCGCGGACGACAACATCCATCCCGGTCCGGGCGGCGGTCGGATCTACGCCGACAGCATCCGGGCTGCTCTGGCACGGCTCGCCGAACCCCCGCCGAAGCCGGGCCTCGAGGTGTACCGCCTGCCTGACCCGACCGGGTCGCCCGTTCTCCGGCCGCCCCTCCTCCCCTGAGCCCGGGGCACTAGAGCTCGATGGTGAAGGCGAGCCTGCGGGTGGTGGGCGTGAATCCCATACCCAGATACAGATTCAGCGCTCCTGTCGGGCTCTCGGAGTCAACGATCAGGGTTGCCCGGGCCAGTCCCTCGGTGCGTGCGGCACGCAGGTGCGCGGCCAGCAGGGCCCGCGCGATGTGCTTGCCGCGCCATCCGTCAACGACGCCGACAAGGTCGACGTGACTGCCGGTGTAGCCCTGGTTCACCCAGTCGTCCTCGTTGACCGTGGCCAGGGTGAAGCCCACGACCTTCGGGGCTCCGTCGGAGCCGGCCGCCAGGGCCAGGTAGGAGAGGTCAGGTCGAAAGGTGCGGGACGCCACGAAGGAGTCCCAGACTTCGTCGCTCACCGGTTGGCTCCCCCAGTGGTCACGAAACGACGAGTCGCGCGCTTCGTGAGCGGCCCGGGAGAGCGCCGTGGTGAACCGGATGACGCGAATGTTGCCGTGAAGCTCGATCTCAGGGATGGGCTCGTCGAGGCGCCGCTCGAGGGACTGGAAGTACCGGGCACATTCCATGCCGAGGCGCCGGAACAGTCGCACGCTGCGATATGCGGTCTCGTCGGTGTAGGCCAGGATCCACCGCGGCACCGTGATCGGCACGGTCGTCAGCTGTTGCTCGGCCCGGCCCAGCTGCCACGCCAACAATGCGCGGCCGAGACCGCGTCCGCGGTAGTCGGGGTGCACCCCGCCGATCAGGATCGCGCGGGCCAGGGTCTCGCGCCGAGGCGGCGACATCACCATCCCCATCGCCGCGAGGGTGCCATCGGGCGCGAAGCCGATCAGGGAGTCCTGCTCCGCGTGGAAGTGCGACAGACCGAAGTCCCGCTCGATTCCCTCCCGCGTCGTCAGGTGATGCGGATGGTCCACTTTGCCAACCGCCCGGCTGAACTGCCACAGGTCGTTGATATCCGCCACCGTTGCCGCACGCCACGTTGCGACCTCCGGGTGGACGGGGCCATGCGCGTCGGCCGGCCCGGCGGTGCGCCGGCCGGCGGACTGGGTCTGGGTTCCAATTGGGCGTTCCATGGCGCTTACCGTAGCCGGGCCGGCTTGAGGAAGATAGGTAGTTGCCAGGGCACAGAAAAGGGGCCCGACCGAAGTCGGGCCCCTCTCAACTCAACGCAGCAGTCCAGCGATGCAGTTCAGTGCAGCCGGGTGAATCCGTTCGCTTACTTGGATTCCTCAGCGTCGGCAACCTCATCGGCTTCGACGACATCAGCGTCGACCGCTGCGTCCTCGGCGACGACCTCGGCCGGCGCCTCGGCAACGGGTGCTGCCGCAGCAGGCTTGGAAGCAGCCTTGACGGAGGAGCGCTTGACCTTCGGGGTCAGCGGCTCGAGAACGAGCTCCATCTGCACCATCGAAGCGTTGTCGCCCTTGCGGAAGCCGAGCTTCGTGATGCGGGTGTAGCCACCCTCACGAAGAGCAACCTGCGGCGCGATCTCGGTGAAGAGCTCGTGCACGACGGTTTTGTCGCCGATGGTGGCAAGCACGCGACGACGGGCGTGCAGGTCACCCTTCTTCGCGAACGTGATCAGACGTTCGGCGACCGGA
>JBBQDC010000153.1:0-4550 GCA_038319305.1 Actinomycetales bacterium
CAGAGGCAGACGCCGTTGTCGGTGTGGGTCGGGCCGTGTTCGGCGTAGGGGGTGACGTGGTGGATCTCGGTCATCCCGGCGGGGATTGTGCAGCCGGGGATGATGCAGGTGCCGTCGCGGAGTTGGATCGCGCGGCGTTGGGCGGGGGTGAAGCAGCGTTCGGGGGAGCCGAGGGCGATGATGCGGCCCTCGGTGTTGATGACGACTTTCTGTTGACCGCCGTTGCTGATCAGGTTCTTGACGGCGCTGATCGAGATCGGGGTTTCGATGCCGTCGATCCAGCCGGCGCCGCGGCCCTGACCGAAGTCCGCGTTGAGGTCTTGTTCGCGGACGCTGACCAGGACCGTGGCGGGGGCGCCGCCGATGGTCGGGGACTCTCCGGCCCGGGAGGCGACGTCGAGGATGACGGCGAGCACGTCGTGGCGCCTCTGGTCGGGGGTGCGGTCGTCGCGCTCGAGCAGCGTCTGCTCCCGCGCGGTATCGGCTTCCTCTTCCGTGTGGAAGGCGACCGGTGCGCTCTTGGGCGAGAGGTAGGCGTCGAAGAGGCGGCGGAGCTTGCCCGCGATCTCGGGCATCAGCGCCCCGGAGAGGGCAACAATGCCGTCGCGTTCCCGGCCGAGCCGGATGCCGCGGGCGACCATGGCGTGGTCGTCGGGGCGGGACCCGTCGGGGGCGAGCACGGCCTTCCAGACTGCGCCCTGCAACCGGATCTCGTCCGCCGACGCCGGAACCGGGGTTTCGGAGCTGGTGCCGGTGGCCGACGCGACCAGTTCGCTCTCGGCGGCCTGCACGGAGTCCAGGTCGGTACATCGCAGTGTCGGCGTCAACGCGGTCAGGATCGCGTCGGCCGTGTCGATGCCGATGGCCCCGGTGGCCAGGCCGATCGCCGTGGCGGGAAACGTGGGCGGCAGAGGTTCGCCTGACAGGGAGCGGCCGGTGCGGAGTTGCTTGCCCAGCCGCATCCGCCGGTGCGCGGTCGGCCCCGCCACGAGGGTGATGCGTTCGAGCAGTTCCCCGGGAGTGCGGCAGCCCTTCTTCGCCGACAACTGCCCCGTGCCCAGCTCGGGCCGCGACCGGTCGGCGACCTCCGCCGCGGCCGCCACCCGCAGCGCGTCGACCCGGCGGCCGAGCACCTCGACCGCGGTGGTCACCTGCAACAGGCCGTCATCGTCAAGGCCGCGCACCGCCGAACAGCGCAGTGTCTCCCCGAGTTCACCGGCGAGGGCATGCAGCTCCGCGACCGCCCGCGCCGCCGCGGACGGACCAGGCGCGGCATCCGCTTCGGGTGTTTCCAGGAGGTTGGTCACAAAGACGAGTTTACCTCAAGTAGAACAAATACACCATAGTTAAGCCCAAGAAAACAAGATTTACTCGTATTCATCTACCCCAAAACCAGAGCCGGGACCAGACATCCGCTAGCGGGTCGCCGTGGCCTCGACGACCGCTATTTCGCGGGTCGCGGTCTCGGCGTCCCGGCCGTCACCGTCGTGGCGCACCCGCACCCGAGGAGACACCCCCCGGCGGTAGCGCACCCGCAGGCTGCGGTAGCGCACCATCCAGAAGAGCACGGCTCCGGCCGCCAGGATGCCCGAGAGTGCGGCCACGCCGAGCGCCCACCGCGGGCCGAACTGGTCGGCCACCCAGCCCACCAGAGGTGCCCCGAGCGGCGTGCCGCCGGCGAAGATCGCCATGTAGAGCGCCATCACCCGGCCGCGCATCGCCGGCCGCGTCGTGGTCTGCACGTAGGCGTTCGCGGTGGTCATCAGGGTCAGCGAGGACAACCCGACGAAGGCCAGGGAGATCGCGAAGGTCGCGTAGTTGGGCATGACCGCGGCCAGGGCGCAGGACAGACCGAACGCGAAGGATCCGGCCACGACCAGGCGCAGTCGCGGGCGACCGCGACGTGCGGCCAACAACGCTCCGGCCACGGAGCCGATGGCCATGATCGAACTGAGCAACCCGAATTCGGTGGCGCCCATGCCGAACTCGACCGTGGCCATCGTTGCCGTGAAGATCGCGAAGTTGAAGCCGAACGTGCCGACCAGGAAGACGGTGATCAACACGACGATGATGTCGGGCCGACGGGACACGTACCGGAACCCGGCCATCAGCTGCCCCCGCTCGCGGGATGCCCGCGGCTGCGGGCGCAGTTGCTCGGTGTGCAACAGCGTCATCGCGAAGACCGTTGCCGCGAAGGTGGCTGCGTTGATCATGAAGACCCAGCCGGCGCCGACGGCGACCGTGAGCACGCCGGCGACGGCCGGTCCGATCAGCCGGGCGCCGTTGAACGAGGCGGAGTTGAGGGCGACGGCGTTCGGAAGGTTCTTGTCGGAGACCAGCTCGGACACGAAGGTCTGGCGGGCGGGGGCGTCGATCGCCGCGACGATCCCGAGGCCGAGTGCGAAGAGGTAGACGTGCCAGAGCTCTGCGACGCCGGTGACGGTGATCAGACCCAGACCGAGGGCGAGTAGGCCCTGCAGGGTCTGCGTCAGAATGAGCAGTCTGCGGCGGTCGAACCGGTCGGCGATGAGGCCGGACCAAGGCATCAGCACGAGCTGCGGCCCGAACTGCAGGGCCATCACGATGCCCACCGCGGTGGCGTTGTAGTCGGTCAGCTCGGTCAGCACGATCCAGTCCTGGGCCGTGCGCTGCATCCAGGTTCCAATGTTCGACACCAGGGCGCCCGCGAACCAGATCCGATAGTTCGGGACGCTCAGGGAGCGGAACATGTCGTTCAACTGTTGGCGAGCTCCTTCATGATGTCGACGGCTTCGGTGAGCACCCGACGCTGGTCTGGGGTCAGCTTGACGACGCGCTGGGCGAGCCAGGCATCCCGGCGCTTGCGCGTCTCACGCATCAGGGTGCGCCCTTGGTCGGTCACCGTGAGCACCACCTTGCGGCCGTCGTCGACGGAGCCGGCCCGGTGCACCAGACCGGCCTCGATTAGGGCGTTGACCGTGCGATTCATCGAGGGCGGCGTAACCCGCTCGCGTTCGCTGAGCTCACGAAGAGTGAACGGTCCGTGGAAGAACAGCGTGCCCAGCGCCGAGAACTGGCTACCGCTGAGCTCATTGTCGGCCTTCTCCTGGCGAAGGCGGCGGGCCAGGCGGCCGTTCGCCAGCCGGAAATCGTGGCTCAACTCGGCTACCGTCGCGCGTCGACCGGCGGAGGCCGCCGGTGCGGGCGCGGGTGAAGAAAGTGACGATTCCATAGCTACCCACCCTAACCACTTAGCGTTGCTAAGTATTTCCTGTTTGCCAGCTTAGTTCAGGGCTGGCGGCAAACGGCAGGAATCCGCAGACGCGCGGAGAGAGAACTGCCAGACTGACCTCGTGCCTACCTACACGGATGACTTCGGTGTCTCGATCACGTATTTCTCCTGGCCGGTCGATCGACCGCGGGGCGTCGTGCAGCTCGTGCACGGGGTCGGTGAGCACGCCCAGCGCTATGCCGGGCTTGCCGCCCACCTGAACGCGGCCGGCTACACGGTCTACGCGGACGATCACCGCGGCCACGGCCAGACCGGGGTGCACCAGTACGACGGGGACCTGTCCCGCCTCGGCCGCCTCGGCCCGGGCGGACTGCGGGCGGCGGTGGCCGGCGTGCACCAACTGAGCGGGATCATCCGCGCCACCCACCCTGACCTGCCGCTCGTGCTGCTCGGTCACAGCTGGGGGTCGTTCATGGTGCAGATGATCGTCAACGAGCACGCCGTCGACTACGACGCGGTCGTGCTCAGTGGAACGGCCTACCGGATGCCCGGCTACCTCGACAGCGGCGACCTCAACCGCCGGCACAAGCACCTGGGCGACACCGGGGTGGAGTGGCTCAGCCGCGACCCTGAGGTGGCTCGCGCTTTCATCGATGACCCGCTCACGACCACGACCCCGCTGGCGAAGCTGTTTGGGCTGCGGGAGGCGGCCCGCCTCTTCGGGAGACCGAGCCGCGGCCTGCCGCCCGGCCTGCCGCTGCTCGTCCTGGTCGGCGGCGACGACATCGTGGGTGGGGAGCGCAGCGCTCGCAGGCTGGTTCGGGCGTATTCCGGGCGGTCGGGGCTGCGGGACCTCCGGGTCATCGTCTACCCCGGCGCCCGGCACGAGGTGTTCAACGAGACGAACCGCGAGGACGTCTTTGACGACCTGATCGGGTGGCTGGGCAAGCGACTTCCCGTGCGCGCCGATTAGGCTGGCGTCATGCACGGTGAATACAAGGTTCCAGGCGGCAAGCTCGTCGTCGTCGATCTCGACGTGGTCGACAACACGATCGTCAACTTCCGGCTGGCCGGTGATTTCTTCCTCGAGCCCGACAGCGCGCTCGGCGACATCAACGAGGCGGTGAACGGACTGGCCGCCGACAGCGACGCGGTGAGCATCGCCGCCGCCGTGCGTGCCGCGCTCCCGGCCCAGGCCACCCTGCTCGGCTTCTCGCCGGAGTCGGTGGCGGTGGCGATCCGCCGGTCGCTCGCCCAGGCCAGCGGCTGGCGCGACTACGAGTGGCAGCTGATCCACACCAAGGCCGTCGCCCCCGTCATGCAGATGGCGCTCGACGAG
>JBBQDC010000154.1:0-4458 GCA_038319305.1 Actinomycetales bacterium
GCATGCGCAGCGCAGGCGAGAACTGAAACGCGCCCACCAGGCAAAACACACTCATCCCGACGACGTGGCCGATCAGCGGGACCGGCGAAGCGATCGTCGGATTCTCTCCGGTCAGTTCACTCAGTCGAAGCGCGCCTCCCAGCACCGGGAGTGCGCTGAGCAGCAAGAGCCCAGTGATGGCGAGCCAGCCACTGCGGGGGCGCCCCTTGAGAGTGGTGCGGGCGGGTTTCGCGGTCGGAGCGTGAGTCGAAGTCATCTCTCGATGCTCCTGGGTTGCCAGGACGCCCGCATCGGCACTGAGCACGAGTGCAGAACCATACTTTCGGCTGAGATGTTTCAGGCCACTCGCCCGATGCTGCCGGGCGACGCAGGGGCGAGCATCGAGTCATGACAACGAAGACCACCATGACTGCGGCCGTGTATCGGCGCTTCGGCGCACCTGAGGTCGTGGGCCTTGAGCAGCGCCCCGTCCCGTCGCCAAAGCCCGGCGAGGTGCTCATCCGAGTGCACGCGAGCACTGTGAGCGTCGCCGACCACCGGTCTCGTGCCAGAGACATCCCTGCAGGCCTCGGGATGCTCGCGGCAGTCCGCATCGGTTTGTTGCGCCCGAGCCGCCCCGTGCTGGGCATGGATGCCGCGGGCGTCATCGAGGCCATCGGCCCCGGCGTCACCAGCTTCACGCCCGGCGATCGGGTGATCGCGATGATGGGGAGTGCATTCGGCGGCCACGCCGAGTACGTGTCAGTGCCCGCGGACGGCACCATCGCCCGGGCTCCCGTCAACCTGACCCTCGAGGAAGCTGTCACCCTCGTGTTCGGCGGCATCACGGCCCAGGGTTTCCTATCGAAAGTGGCGATCCGGCCGGGGACGACCGTGCTCGTCAACGGCGCATCCGGAGCCGTCGGAACGGCGGCCATCCAGCTCACGAAACAGCTCGGCGCCGACGTGACCGCAGTGACCAGTGGACGGAACACTGAGCTCGTCACCGCGCTCGGTGCCGACCACGTCATCGATTACACGCGGGAGGACTTCACCGCGAACGGCGCCCGGTTCGACGTGATCGTCGATTGCGTGGGCAATGCCGGATTCGAACGGGTCGAGGCATCCATCAACGCTGGCGGGGCGCTCCTGTTCGTCATCGCCGACCTGTGGAAGATGCTGCGCAGCCGCGGGCAGAGCCGCAGAACGGGAAAGCTCGTCACCTCGGACGGCGGCACGGTCGGTGCCGCAGACCTCGCCCACCTCGTCAGCCTCGCGGAATCCGGCCGCTTCCAGCCCGTGATTGACCGCACCTACGACCTCGTCGACATCGTCGAGGCACACCGCTACGTCGACACCGGCCGCAAGCGCGGCAACGTCGTGCTGCGCGTCACCGACGCCTCAAGGACCCGCACCCGCCAGTGACCGGCCCCACAAGAAACGACCAACCCGTATGAATGCACACCCAGACCTTCCGCCACTCCGGCGGACGGACCGTCCCTCAAAGAAAGAAGAACCGATGACCAACCGAACAAACACCCCGAAGCTGCTCGACAACCCGCCGATCCCCGTGCAGGCCAAGATCGCCGCCGCATGGACCAGCTTCATGTTCCTCTATGTCTACGTCGACATCTTGAACTTCTACAAGCCCGGCGTCGTCGACGGCATCCTCGCTGGCGTCGTCTTCGAGTTCGACGTCAGCGCGGCGTTGTTGACCATTTTCCTCGGGTCCGTGTCGATCCCGGCCTTGATGGTGGTGCTCTCCGCGACGCTGCCCGCCCGGGTGAACCGCGCGACAAACCTCGTCGTGGCATCGCTCCTCATCCCCTACTCGTTGTTCAACGCGGTCGGGGAGACATGGGAGTGGGCCGCCTTCTACGGCATCTCCATCGGAATCGAAGTGCTGATCCTGGGCTTCATCCTGCGCACCGCCTGGACTTGGCCGCGCACCACACCGACGGCAACCATGCCGACCAGCCGTGAGGCCGATCGCGCCCAGCAGCAAGCGTGAACCCAGGAGCAGCCCCCGTCCTGTTCGGAGGTCTCGGCGGCTCCGGAGAGGACGCCCCGGCCGGAACGTTCCAGCTCCTCCAGACAACGACTCAGGCGGCGCAGACGAGCCACCGGAAAGTGCAATGACCATGAAATCCCCTACCCAGCCCGACTCGGCACACCGCAGCCCCGCTCCTATCGCATCCGAGAATCCGATCCCTCAACTCTCCCTTCCGGGGGTGATCGGTGTCTGGGCCGCGGCGGCATTGCCGATGGCCGTGCTGGCGTGGGTGATTGCTCCTCTGGTCGCATCCGGCTCGTACTCCCTCCTGACCCTCGCCCAGTCCCTCATCGTGCTGCTGACGGTAGGGATGATGTGGCAGTTCGCGCTAGTCCTGATTCTCGTCTACCGGGAACAGCGAACCCTCAAGTGGTCAGTCCTTCGAGACGTGCTCTGGCTGCGGGCTCCCCGCAACCCCAAGACCGGTCGACGCGGGGGGCGAATGTGGCTCATGGTCCCCATCTTCGTCGTGGCGTTCTTCCTCGAAGAGTTCCTTCCGTTCGATATCGCACCCGCTGCGGGACGCGACTTCGGCGCCTTTCTCGGCTCCCCCGACGGGCAGTCGATGGTCTCCGGCTCGTGGCTGTGGCTGGGCGTCCTGTTCGCGTTCTTCGTCTTTAACACTGTCCTGGGTGAGGAGCTGCTGTTTCGGGGGTACTTGTTGCCGCGGCTGAACGGGGTCTTCGGGGCACGGGACTGGATCGCCAACGGTGTTCTCTTCGCCGCCTACCACCTCCACGTCCCCTGGGTGATCCCGATCGCCCTGATCGACACGTTCGTACTTTCGCTACCGTCGCGCCGCTACCAGAGCGCCCTCATCGGAATCATCGCGCACAGCGCACAGAGCCTGTTCCTCTTCGCTCTCGTCCTCATGATCTTCCTCACTCCGTAGCGATCGGGCCGACACCCAAAAGCCAGGCGAGACGCTCTCGACCGCGACGGACCACCGGAACCTCGACACCATCACCGGTGCCCTGGTCGAAAACATCCTCTTCACCCTCAACCGCGACCACGGCATCACCTTGGCAATCGTCACTCACGACCCCGAACTGGCGCCGCGATGCGACCGCCAGCTCTTCATCCGCGACGGGTGCGCCGTGCGCTCCCTCGAAACCCAAGGAGTCACAGCATGAACCCGCTCGACCAGAGCTTCTCGATCGACCAAAAGATGACGGCCACCCGCCCAATTGCTCAGCAGAAGGGCGAGCGGCAGCGACCGAGGAGCGGATGGCTTGCCATAACCGGCCTCTTGATCCTCAGTGCCCTTCCCGTGCTCGGCGGCGTGCTTCGCTTGAGGGACAGGATCGCTGAGCCCGAGAGCGAAATGCTGTTGGCCACATCGGTGGCGATCGTTGCGCACATCGTGGCGATGAGCGTGTACTGCATTCTCGGCGCATTCCAGTTCTCTCCAGCACTGCGAATTCGGCGCGGTTGGCACCGTACCGCCGGCCGTGCACTGATCCCCGCTGGATTCATCGCGACACTGTCAAGCATCTGGCTCGCAGTCTTCTTCGGTGGACCCCCTGATGAGTTCGCACTCGCGATGATTCGACTCGTCTTCGCCGTACCGATGACAGTGTTTCTTGTGCTCGCAGTGATCACGATCACGCGTCGCGACTTCGCCGCGCACGGAGCATGGATGACGCGCGCCTACGCGATCGCTATCTCCGGCGGAACCCAAGCGCTCGTCGTCACACTGTGGACGCTCAATCTCGGTGAGGTCAACGCATTCGGCGAGCCATGGCTGGTCGCCGCGGGCTTCGTGATCAACAGTGCCGTGGCGGAGTTGCTCATCCTGCGACGGACCAGCCGGCGGAGGCGCGGTCGTGCGGGGCGTGACGCGCTCACATCATGAACCCCCTCGACATCCCGCCGGGCATCCGACCGCAACTAAGGAGTAAGAGATGAGATCACCGAAGAACACCGCCACCACGCCAGCCCGCAGTGGGTTCGTTCGAGGCCGGCTCGTCGGTGCCGCCGCGATCGCGTTCGCGGTGTTGGCAACCCGCCAGAACCGTTCGCCGGATTCTCTCGACCGCGTCGGCCGCGTCGGGTCCCCCAGTCCGCTGCACGTCCCACGCCACGAGAACCGGGTCGGCCGTCCAGCCGGACACCATTGACGTCCACGCCCGGGCGGTCGACCAGATCGTGGGGTCGGCCGGCACCACGTATTCGAGGGTGGCGTTCTCGCGCGTGGTTTCGGAGAAGCCGAGTCGGGCCAGGCCTAGACCTTTCCGTGCGTAGACAACCGCGCGGCGGGCCACGCGCCACGGAGCGAGTAGGTCAGCGGCCGGGTCCCCCGACACGATGACGTCCAACTCGGCTGCAGCGTCCCGAACCGTCTGCGCCTGACGCACGATGGCGTCCAGGCTCAACCAGTAACTGGAAATGCCCTGCGGCCCCGGATACTCCGCCAGGAATCGGTC
>JBBQDC010000155.1:0-4421 GCA_038319305.1 Actinomycetales bacterium
GCCGGGATCAGCCCGATGGCGACCCTGCTTCACTGGGACACGCCGCTCCGGCTGCGCGGCGGCTGGCTCGGCCGCGACACGGCGCTGCGCTTCGGCGACTACGCTCACATGCTCGGTGAGGTTTTCGGCGACCGGATCGACTCGTGGATCACCCTGGACGCCCCGGCCACCGTCTTCCTGAACGGCTATGCGCTGGGCACGGATGCGCCGGGCGAGACCCTCCGGTTCGCGGCGCTGCCGGCCGCTCACCACCAGTTGCTCGGCCACGGCCTGGCCGTGCAGGGCCTGCGCGCGGCCGACGCGCGCGGGCAGATCGGCATCGCGAACCTGCACACCCCCGTGCAGGCCGACAGCGGCCGGGAGGCCGACGAGGTTGCAGCCGCCCTGTTCGACGTGCTGCACAACCGCATCTTCGCCGACGCGGTGCTGCTCGGCCGCTATCCGGAGCCGCCGGAGCCCTACACGCTCGAAACGCGGATGCTCCTCGAAACCGACCCGGACGACCTGCGCATCATCCACCAACGGCTCGACTTCTACGGGCTGAATTACGTGCAGCCGTCACGGATCACGGCGGGCCCGGCCGCGTCGAAGACCCCCGCCGGCCCGCAGCGCGAGCACGGGCAGCCCGAGACGACCGTGTCCTTCCCGTTCCACGTCACCGCGTTCCGGGAATTCCCGGTGACCGGGGCCGGGGCCGCGATCGCGCCCGAGTACCTCGGCGTTGCCCTCGGCGAGCTGCACGCCCGCTATGGGGACGCACTCCCGCCGGTCTGGATCACGGCCGTCGGCGCCGGGTTCGTCGACACGGCGGACCGGTACGGCGTCGTCGATGATCCGGCCAGGATCGACTACCTCGCCGAGCACCTCATCGCCGCGCTCGACGCCGTCGCGCCGGGGGGAGTGGCCGAGGGGGTCGACCTGCGCGGCTACGTGGTGCGGTCCCTGCTCGACGGCTTCGAGTGGACGGCGGGCTACACCCAGCGCCACGGACTGGTTCACGTGGACTTCCTCGATGGAAACCGCAAGCGCACGCCCAAATCCTCCTACCGCTGGCTTCAGCAGGTGCTCGCCGCCCGCTGACCATCCCCCGCCGTTCTTCGCCGAACTGTGACTTCGGTACCGTTTTCGGCCCCGAAACGGTGCATAAGTCACAGTTCGGCGAGGTTCGGCGGCGAGGAGGGGCGGATGCTACGGCGTCCGGCGCCGCAAGGTGATCGAGCCGAGCACGACCGCGCCCACGATCCACGCGGCAATGATCAGTAGCTCGCCGCCGATGTACGCGGCATCCTGTGAATCGCTGGCGACGGCCTGGAGGGCGTCGATCGCATGCGAGAGCGGAAGCCAGTCGCTGAACGCACGGAGGGCATCCGGCATCTGGTCCCTGGGCAGGAAGATGCCGCCGAGCAGGATCTGCGGGAAGACCAGGGCCGGCATGAACTGCACGACCTGGAATTCGGTGCGTGCGAACGCGCTGGCCAGCAGGCCGAGTGCCGTTCCCAGCAAGGCGTCGGCCACCGCGACAGCGAGCAGCAGCCAGATTGAGCCGGTCACCGTCAGGCCGGAGACCCAGACCGAGTAGCCGACAGCCACCGCCGACTGCAACACCGCGAGCAGCCCGAACGCGAGCGTGTAGCCGAGGATGAAGTCGCCCTTGCCGAGCGGCATCGACAGCAGTCGCTCCAGCGTTCCCGTGCGCCGTTCCCGGAGCGTGGTGATGCTGGTGACCATGAACATGACGATGAACGGGAAGAGTGCGATCATCGCCGGGCCGACGGTGTTGAACACCGGGGTGTCCGAGAAAATCCAGGCAACCAGGCCGATCAGCAGGCTGGGAACGACGAGCAGGAGCACAATGGTGCGCGGATCGTGGCGGATCTGGGTGAGCACGCGCCCGGCGGTCGCGAGCGTGCGGCGCGGGTTCACGCCTCGCCGGCTTCCCGGCCGGACGGATCGGCCGACGGTTGGGCCGCAATCAGGGCGAGGAACGCCGCCTCCACGTCGTGGGAGCCGGTCGAGGCGAGCAGCCCGTGCGGGGTGTCGTCGGCGAGAACCTCGCCCTCCCGCATCAGGAGCAGCCGGTCGCAGCGGCCAGCCTCGTCCATTACGTGGCTGGAGATGAGCAGGCTCGTCCCGGTGCCGGCCAGACGGTGGAACAACGCCCACAGCTCCACCCTGAGCGCAGGGTCGAGGCCGACGGTCGGTTCGTCGAGCACGAGCAGCTCAGGGGAGCCGAGGAGGGCCCCGGCCAGGGACACCCGGCTGCGCTGACCGCCCGACAGCGATCCGATCAGTTGGGCCGCGTTTGCGCCCAGGTCGGTCGCGTTGATCACCCGGTCGATATCGTCGCGTGGCGCGCCGAGCACGGCGGCGAAGTACTGGAGGTTCTGCCGCACGGTGAGGTCGTCGTACACGCTCGCATCCTGGGTGACGTAGCCCACCCGGCCGCGCAGCGACGCCGAGCCTGCCGCGCGACCCAGCACGGTGACCTCGCCGGACTGCACGACCTGCACCCCGACGATCGAGCGCAGCAGCGTGGACTTGCCGCAGCCGCTTGGCCCGATCAGGCCAACGACCAGGCCGCGAGGTACGGTCAGGCTCAGGCCGTGAAGCACCGGGTTTTTCCCCCGGCGGGCGTGAAGGTCCCGCACGACGACGGCGGGGGCGGATTTGCGTACCATGAGTGCCATTATTCGCCGATCAGAAGCGGATGTCACACTCCGCAGGCGGTGATTCTTGGAGTGTGATGGGAGGTACATGGGAGCCTCAGGAGGCGCAGTTATGATGGGCGTACCTGACCGGTTTCGGTGGCCAGGGCCAGTGTCCGCCGAGCCAATCGCAACCCACCAGCTCAATCACAAGGAGACGCTGCCATGGAATGGCTCTTCCCGGTTCTCATCATTGCCGCCCTCGTTGCCATCATCGGGATATACCTGTGGGCCACCTACAATTCACTGGTCACCCTCAAGGTGCGCGTGGACGAGGCATGGAGCGACATCACGGTGCAGTTGAAGCGGCGAGCCGACCTCATCCCCAACCTGATCGAAGCGGTGAAGGGCTACGCGGCGCACGAGAAGTCCGTCTTCGAGAACGTCACGAATGCTCGCGCCGAGACGCTCAGCGCCCAGGGACCCGCCGATGCCGCTGCGGCCGAGAACCACATGCAGACCGCGCTGAAGAGCATCTTCGCCGTGGCTGAGGCCTACCCCCAGTTGCAGGCGAGCCAAAACTATCTTCAGCTGCAGTCCGAACTTGTCGACACGGAGGACAAGGTCCAGGCCTCGCGCCGCTTCTACAACGGCGGCGTGCGCGAGTTGAACACGAAGATCCAGGTCTTCCCGAACAACTTCCTCGCCCGTAACCTCGGCTTCACCCAGCGCGATTTCTTCGAGGTGTCCGACTCCGCCGCCATCGCGGAGCCGCCTCGCGTGCAGTTCTAGCGGCAGGCCTCGATGTATAGCGCGGTTGCGCGCAATAAGCGCAACACGGTTTTCATCATCATCCTGTTCCTGGCCCTCATCACAGGGCTCGGTTGGATCGCTAATTTCGTCTACAGCCCCGTGGGCAGCTACAGCATCCTGATCCTCACGGTCGTCGTGGCCGGCGGGTACGCCCTCGTGCAGTACTTCATGGCAGGGCGCCAGGCGGTGTCGATGAGCGGCGGTATCCAGATCAACAGCAAGACCGAGCATCCGCGGCTGTGGAACATCGTCGAGAACCTCTCGATCGCCACCGGTACCCCGATGCCCAGGATCTATCTGATCAGCGACCCGGCACCGAACGCGTTCGCCACCGGGCGCGACCCGGAGCACGCGATCGTCGCCGCGACGACCGGCCTGCTCTTGATCATGAACGACTCCGAACTGGAGGGGGTCATGGCGCACGAACTCGGCCACGTGCGCAACTACGATATCCGGCTGTCGATGGTGGTCTTCGGGCTGGTCGTCGCTGTCGGCTTCATCGCGGACCTGTTCCTGAGGATGGCCTTCTTCGGCCGCGGTAATAGGAACAACGCCAACCCGGTCGTTATCGTGTTCGGTCTGGTCGCGATTGTCGTGGCGCCGCTGGTTGCGAGCATGGTGCAGCTGGCGGTCTCCCGCCAGCGTGAATACCTCGCCGATGCGACGAGCGCGCTGACCACCCGGGACCCCGACGCCCTCGCGAGCGCCCTGGCCAAGCTGGAAACCTATGGTCGCCCGATGCAGAAGCAGAACTCGTCGATGGCACACCTGTGGATCAGCAACCCGCTGAAGCCGGGCATGATGGCGAAGTTGTTCAGCACCCACCCGCCGATCGAGGAGCGGATCGAGCGCCTGCACACCATGGGCCGCAAATTCTGACCTGATCACCCCCGGTGGTCGAGCTCGTCGAGACCCCGCGCCACCCCGTCCCCGAGCCTCGCCGCTAGCGCAGCTCGGCGGTCA
>JBBQDC010000156.1:0-4094 GCA_038319305.1 Actinomycetales bacterium
GCGGCCGTGGTTGCAGCGGCGGCGGCGTCGGGCACGGCGCGGGCCGACGTGTACGGCAGAGTGCTGGGCACAGTGTCGGTCATGTTCGCGTCCTCTCGGTGGCTGCGGGCGGGCCGCTACTTGACGACCGACGGGTCGGCCCTGGTGGCGAAGGTATCGTTGACGATCGTGTCGAGGGCATCATCGATCTGGCTCTGGGCGGCCACGTCACCGGCGGAGACGAAGGTCGGGCCGATCTTCTTCAGCACCGAGAGCTGGGCCTTGCCGGGAACGTTGACCACGTCGAGGTTCGTGCGTTCGGTGATCACCGTGGTGGCCACGGCGAGGTCAAGGCCGGAGACGCCGGCCAGGATCTCTGAGGTCTCGTCGGGGTTCTCCAGCGCCCAGGCGCGGGCATGCTCGTACACGTCGACAACAGTCTGGGCCACGTCGGGCTTCTCTGTCAGGAAGCTCTCGGTGGCGTTGAGGAAGCCGTAGCTGTTGAAGTCGACGTTGCGGTAGAGGAGCTCCGCACCGGCTGCTTCGGCGCCGGCCATGATCGGGTCAAGGCCGGCCCAGGCGTCGACAGAACCGTTCTGGAGGGCGGCCCAGCCGTCGGCATGCTGCAGGTTCTGCACGGTCACGTCGTCGAGGGTCAGGCCGGCTTCTTCCAGCGCCTGAAGCAGAAAGAAGTAGGGGTCGGTGCCCTTGGTTGCGGCAACCTGCTTTCCCTTGAGGTCGGCGACGTCGGTGATCGCGGAGTCCCCGGGAACGACGAGGGCCGCCCATTCCGGCTGGGAGAAGATGTCGATGACCTGGATCGGCGAGCCGTTGGAGCGGAACAACAGCGCTGCCGAACCGGCCGTGGATCCCACATCGATGGCATTGGCGCGCAGGGCCTCGTTGGCCTTGTTGGAGCCAGCCGACTGCACCCAGTTCACGGCGATGTCCTGGTCACTGAGGGCATCCTCGAGCCAGCCCTGGTCCTTGATCACGAGGCTGAGCGGGTTGTAGGTGGCAAAGTCGATGTTGAGTGTGCCACCGGTGGTAACGGTGGACTCGCCGACTGGGGCGGCCTCGGCCGGCTCGGCGGCCGGCTGATTCTCGCCGGCGACGCAGCCGCTGAGCAGCAGTGCGGCGGCGGTCGCGACGGCAAGGAGCGCGATTCGGTGGGAGGAGCGGTGCTGTGTCATCGGGATCTCTCAGTTGGTCGGGCAGCGGATGCTGCCACCGGTGGGGGAAAGCGGTGGGGAAAGCGGTGAGGCAGAACAGTCAGTAGGGAAAGGCCGGGATGGTGGAGGTTGCGGCGAGCCCACGCGCCTCGCCGTGGCGGTCGATGCCGAGCCCGGCGAGAAGCCGTCCGCGCAGTTCGGCGAGTTCGGCCGAGCCTCGGTCGCGGGGGCGGGCCCCGGGAACGGTGAGCTCCGCCACGATGGTCGCACCGGCGCGGGTGTCGTTGTCGGGTTGGCCGAGCAGGATGATCCGGTCGGCCAGCTGCAGGGCCTCATCGACGTCGTGGGTGACCAGAAGGACCGTGGTTGGTGCCTGGGCGTGCACGTCGAGCAGGAGGTCCTGCATCTTGAGCCGGGTGAGCGCATCGAGGGCTCCGAATGGTTCATCGAGCAGCAGAACACCCGGGTTGCGGGCCAGCGCCCGGGCGAGGGAAGTGCGCTGGGCCATCCCGCCGGAGATGGCCTGCGGGCGGTGGTCGGCGAACGCGGCCAGGCCGACCAGGTCGATCAGCTCGGCGACGCGGGCGCGGCCGGCGGCCCGGGGGGTGCCGCGAGGCAGTCCCAGCGCGACGTTCTCGGTGACCGTGCGCCAGGGCAACAGGCGTGGCTCCTGAAACCCGACCGCGCAGCGCGGGTCAATGCCGGCGACCGGCGAGCCATCGATGCTGACCCTGCCGGTGGTCGGGGAGTCGAGGCCGCCCGCGATGCGCAGCAGAGTGGACTTGCCGCATCCGCTCGTGCCGAGAATCGCCACGACCTCGCCGGGCAGCACCGTGAGCGCCACGTCGCGCAACACCGGGAGACCGATGGGGGCCGCGCCGCGGGTGGTTGCGGGCGCGAACGTGCGGCCAAGCGCATCGAACTCCACCGTGAAAGCGGAATTGCCCGTTGCGGGAGCGGCTTCTACCGTCGCAGCTCCCGTCGCCGCTCCCGTTGCCGCAGCGGCGCGCACGGATGCTGCGCGGGCTGGCGTTCCGTGTGGTGCGGAGGGGCTGGGCATGGGCGGCTTTCGGTCATTGGAGGGGAGAGTTGCTTGACGTTAGCCGAGGGCCGGCGGATGCCGCTGGCCCGGCCGCAACCCGACGTAACACGCGGCACGTCTTCTTGGGATGATTGGGCCATGACTCGAACCGTTTCCGGAGCCCTCGTGCTGATCACCGGTGCCGCCAGCGGCATGGGCCGCCTCTATGCCGAGCGGGCCGTCGCCGAGGGAGCGAAGGCCGTTATCCTCTGGGACCGTGACGCCGGGGCGCTGACCCGTGCTGCCGGCATCCTCGGCGATCGGGCAGGCGGGGGAACGGTTGTGGCGCCCTATGTCGTGGACATCGCTGACCTGGGCGCGATCGCGCAGGCCGCCCAGCGGGTGCGCACGGAGGTCGGCGACCCGGACATCGTGATCAACAACGCCGGCATTGTGCGCGGTTCCTTCTTCTGGGAGCACGACAACGGCGCCGACACCCGGCCGACCATGCAGATCAACGCGCTGGCGCCGATGTACATCTCCCGCGAGTTCCTGCCGGCGATGATGGCCAATCGCGGTCGGGCGGCAAGGATCGTGAACATCGCGTCGGCGGCCGGGATGCTCTCGACCCCCCGGATGAGCGTTTATGCGGCGTCGAAGGCGGCCCTGATCGGCTGGAGCGACTCGCTGCGGCTGGAACTGCGGCAGCAGCGGTTCGGGCAGGTGAAGGTCACGACCGTCTGCCCCAGCTACATCTCGACCGGCATGTTCGACGGTGCCCGCGGCCCGCTGCTGACACCGGTGATGACTCCGGAATACGTGGTCGAGCGGGTCTGGCAGGCGATGCTCGCGGGCAAGCCCATGCTCACTCTGCCGTGGACGGTCGAGCTCTCGAAGGTGGCGCGCGGGTTGCTGCCCCTGCCGCTCTGGGACGTGGTGGCCGGTCGCGTCTTCGGCGTCTACCGCTCCATGGACAAGTTCACCGGCCGCCCCTGACGCTCGCCACCCGGAGGTTCCCGCCCCGGTGGTCGAGCTTGTCAGCGACCAGAGCGAGGAGCCGGCAGAGGCGCTACAGCTTCGCCCTTTTGCTCGGCAGTGCGATCAACGACTGTGCCGGGTCGACCTGCACCGGTGGCCGGAGCCAGTACTGCGTTCCGGTGCGGATGATCGTCCAGTGCTGGTTGTGCAGCAGTAGGTGGTGTGGATGGCAGAGCAGTGTTCCGTCGGCGAGGTCGGTGTAGCCGTTGTCTTTCAGCCATTCGTTGATGTGGTGGGCTTCGGTCCAGGCGGGTGACCGGTCGCAGTCGACCCAGAGGCATCCGCCGTCGCGTACGGCCAGTGCGGCGCGCTGTTGCTCGGTGAAGAGGCGTTCGTCGCGGCCGATGTTGACGATCTGGCCGTCTAAGCCGAATGTGATGCCGCGGGTTCCGGTGTCACAGAGCAACCGGTCGATGGTTTCCTGCGAGATGGGGACCGGGTTGCCCTCAATCTGTCCGTGAGCGGCGGGTTCGGCGGGTTCGTCGGGCTCGGATGCGTTCGTTCCGGCCTGCACTGCCTGCTCGACCTGACCTGCCGGCACTGCCTGACCTGACTCAAGCGCCTTCTCGGTCACGATGACGCGCACCGAGGGGCGGCGGCCGCCGAAGACACGGCCGGGGTCGGCCTCGTCGGCGATCTTCAGCAGCTGCACGAGGGAGTCCGCGGCGATCTGCTCGGTGCTGCGGGGGTCTTCCTGCATTTTCTTGGCCCAGGCGGCGCGCTCCTTGTCGACGAATCGCACCCCGCCGCGGCGGGGGCCGGTGATGGAGTCGAAGGTGGAGAGCACGAACTCGCCGTCTTCGGGCGCGAACAGACCGGTGAGGCGCACGTTGCCGTTGTTCAGCCGGTAGACCTTGAGGTAGCGGTCGTCGTGGGCCTGCTTC
>JBBQDC010000157.1:0-4046 GCA_038319305.1 Actinomycetales bacterium
CTCGCCGATGAGTCGATACCAGCGTTCGTGCTGTCCCGTCTCGCATCCGCGTACCCTGACACCGTCGACCGCCTGTACCGTCTCGTCTTGAAGCGGCCGGCGTTTCGGTGGGCAGCGGATGGCGATGCGCTTCTGCGCGAGCGCAAGCCGCTGTGGTTCGCGACGGCCGATCTGCCCGACCTGACGCTGATGCCCCAGATCGTTCTCGACGCGATGGCGCACGCGACGACTCCGTGAGCCGCCCGGGCAGCCTCTTGAGGGGCCCCATATCGACCTTCAATTGCCTGCGGAAGGTCGATGTGGGCTCCCTCACGGCTGTCGTGGCACGATCCCGTGGGCCCCGGACCCCGGACCCCGGATGTCGGTGGCGGTGGCGGTGGACACGCTGCGCGCCTCGTATCGGGCGGCCGCCGACCCGGAGCGGCTGCTCGGGCCGGAGTTCACACGATCCCGTGGTTTCGAATCCGCTCAGAATACGAGCCCGTGCCGCTGCACCAGGAGCATAGTGGCCTCAAAGTCGACCTCGCAGCCATACTCGGCCGCCAGCGGTGGAAGCGTCGCCGGGTCGTACTCACCACCGGGCTCGGCCAGCTGGCGGAAGAGCTGTTCGATCCCCCCGGGTGCGATCAATTCGAGGACCCGCAGTTGCTCCTCGCCGGCATTCCAGAAGGTGTGCCAGCGCCCCCTCGGCTTGAACACCAGCTCACCCGGAAAGGCCACGATTTCGTCGCCATCCTCGAAGACGCCGAGCCGCCCGGCAAGCACGAGACTGTACTCGTCTTCCCGACTGTGCCGGTGGATCGGGGCCGCGAGGGTGAGCGGCGCCAGCAGATGTTCGACGACGGCGATCACCCCACCCGAGTCCGCACTGTCAATGAGGTAGCGGTCCAAGGCGCCGGGGTCTCCGGTCGCCTCGATGTCACGGGCAGTCTTCACACGGATGCCGGCTGCCCCGGCTGGGTTCGCGGTCATGATTCCTCCTCCTGGTGCGGTGACAACGGGGTTGACGCGTACAGTTCGAACGCTAGGCCGCCCCCAGGGGATTGGATATGCCTGAAATCTGGCCGGTGCGGCGTTCGGGATGTCGGTGGTCCCTGAGACCATGAGCTGCTGCCGACCGGGAGCGCCACGGCCTGGAGGCTCACGATGACCCACCCCAACGAATCCCCGTTGTTCCGCGTGATCGACAACTCGGCGACGTCACCCGTGATTCTGCACGCTCCGCACGGCGGGCGCGCCATCCCGGCCGACCGCCTGAGCTCCTACGTCATCTCGCTCGCCGAGCTGGAGGCGGAGAAAGACATCATGACCGACCACTTCTCGGACGAGCTCGTCGAAGCCATCACGGGCGCGAGCGCGGTCATCAACGGGCTCTCCCGGTTCGCGGTGGACGTGGAACGGTTCCCTGACGACACCGAGGAGATGAACGCGGTGGGCATGGGCGTGCTTTACACCCACGGCTCCCGGCGCCAGGACATCCGACGGGTGTCGGCAGAGGACGAGCGGCCGCTGATGGACTACTTCGCGACCTACTCGGCCCGGTTCACCGAGCTCGTCAACGCGACGCTGGCCGTGCACGGGCGCGCCGTGATCTTCGACGTTCATTCCTACCCGGAGGCCGAGCTGTCGTATGAGCTGCACGGCGGCGGCTACCGGGCACCGCTCTGCGTGGGATCGGAGCCGTTCCACGCATCCGTCGACCTTCTGGCGACGGTCGACGGATGCTTCGCTGACCTCGACACGCATGCCAACGCGCCGTTCGCCGGCTCGTACGTGCCGCTCAAGCACTACCGCAGCGATGCGCGCGTGAGTTCGGTGATGCTCGAGATTCGCCGGGACGTCTACATGGATGAGGCCACTGTGACCCGCAAGCCGGAGGGGTTCGCGGCGCTGCAAGGGTCGTTGCAGCTGCTGGTTGATACGGTTCGTCAGGGCTGATGATCGCCCCGAGCACGCGGGTCACGCACGACTCAAACTACGTTCCTCACGATTAGCCCGGTGCTGAAGGGCAGCCGGCTTGAGACGTGGAGGAGAACCAGATCGTCGTGATCGCGGCGAGGTCTCACTATTAGGGGCGGTCGGGCATCCGTTCTGGTCAGAACAGGGCTGGTCAGAACAGGGCTGGTCAGGACGGCACTGGTCAGAACGGGGCTGGTCAGAACGGGGCCTCGTCGGGCAGCGGCGGCCGGGCGGATCTCGACGTTCGGAAAGTCGCCGGCCCCACACCCGAGGGCGCAACCGGAGTGGCGATCGGGGTGGCCGGCTGCGTCACGAAGGGGCGCCCGGTCGGTGAATGCCAGGTGAGGATGCCGCCCGGCTCCTGCTCCACCGTCCACCCGGTCTCGGTCTTCAGCGCATGGCAGCCCGGGCAGAGGTGCGCCAGGTTGTCATGGGCGGTGTGGCCGAGATCTTGCCACTCATGGGTATGGTCGAGGTCGGCGGTGCGGGCGGGCTGGTTGCAGCCGGCGAAGCGGCAGGTTTCATCGCGCAGGCGGAGAAACCGCCGGAGCGCCTTGGGCACCTTGTAGCGTTCGCGGCCGACCGAGAGCACAACCCCGGTCTCGGGATGCACCAGGATGCGCGTGAAACTCGGCGCTCGCGAGGCCAAGTCGCGGGCCGTGTCGGGGTCGATCGGCCCGTAGCCCTCGAGGTAGCCGGGTTCCTCGCTGTGGCCGAGGAGGGTCATCACCGGGACCGTGATCTGAACCGTGGCCCGGATACCCTTTCCGATTCCCGACGGCGTCACACCGTCGACCAGCAGGTCACTCATCACGTCGGTGCGCACCTGGGTCAGGGTGCGGGGCTCCCCCGGGCCCAGCAGGCTGAGAGCGGCGTCGTTCGCCCGGGCGAAGATGGCGTGCACGACGTCGGCGCTGGTGGTCACGGTCAGAGTGGCCATTCCATCGGGTTCCGCCTGTATGTAGGACGTGCGTTCGCTGAAGGATTTCACCCGCCGGGCCGTGATCGACTCCGGGTGCAGACGCTCGCGGAGCACGCGGGCCTTGTGCTTGAGCTTGGCCGCCGTCAGGGTGCGCGCGGCCGGCAGCAGTGCCTGCTCGAAGGCGGCCAGGGCCTCGGCAGGCACCGAGCAGGCCTGCCCGATCAGCACTTGGGCGTGGCGGTAGCTGATCTCGCCGGCCTCGAGCGCCGCCCGGGTGCCGGGGAGGTCTTCGGCCAGGGCCTGGGACTCGGCGATCAGGCCCATGGCGGTGGGTTCGGGGATGCGCAGGGTGCAGGCCAGCTCGCTGGAGAACTCTCGCCGGGCGATCTCGTCGGCATCCCACCGTGAACCCGCTCGGCGGGGAGTGTTCGCAGCAATCTTCTCACTGAACCGGCGGGCCTCATCGATCATCTCGGCTCGCTGCGCGAAGCTCCGCGCGAGACCTCGGTCGAGGGCGGCGATCGCGTCGAAACGCGAGCCGAGCTGCGACTGGGAGGCGCTCACCGAGGTGGTCATAACAATCACGTTACGGGGTGCCACTGACATTCCACGGGGGTTTCGCAACGGCGTGAATAAGCTGGTCAAACTCGTTTTGTGGAGGAGAAGATGGTGCTGCGACGAGGGCCGACGGGCCCGGTCTGGTCCGGATCCCGCATGGGGGTTTGCATGCCCGCTCGACTTTCCGCGATGCTGGAGTCGGGGGACCTGCATGGCGCTGGTCTGGGAGATCAACCATGGAGGAGCATCCGCATGTCTGAGCAGTCTCAGGCCCGAGTCGGCGTCTATCTCGACTTCGACAACATCGTCATCTCGCGCTACAACCAGCTGCACGGCGACGGCGCCTTCGCCCGGGACAAGGTGCGCAGCCGGGTGTCGTTCACTCCCGGGACCGAGGTCACCGCGCGCATCCAGCAGGCCACGGTCGACGTCGGGGCGATCCTCGACTACGCGGCGACCCTCGGGCCGATCGCGGTCAGCCGTGCCTACGCCGATTGGTCGGCGCCGGTCAATGCGCGCTACCGGAGGCAGCTGGTCGATCGGGCCGTCAACCTCACCCAACTGTTCCCGACCGTGTCGACGCTGAAGAACGGCGCGGACATCGCTC
>JBBQDC010000158.1:0-4025 GCA_038319305.1 Actinomycetales bacterium
CGAGGCCGCCGAGGTCACCACCGTGGCGCTCAATCTGTTTGCGCCATACGCGGCCGAGGACATGTGGCAGCACCTGGGCTATGAGCCCTGTGTCGCTCTCGTGCAGTGGCGCAAGGCCGACACCACCCTGCTGGTGGAGGAGTCGGTCACGGCCATCGTGCAGGTCGACGGCAAGGTGCGCGACCGCATCGACGTGTCACCGAAGATCTCCGGTGACGACCTGGAACGCCTCGCGCGCACCTCGGTCGAGGTCATCCGTCGGATCGGCGACCGCGAGATCGTGAATGTGATCGTGCGCGCGCCGAAACTGGTGAGTATCGTCACCCGCGGCCAGTAGCCTTTCGCCCTCGCCTCCCCAGGGCGGCACCTCTCGGTGCGGTCCACAGGGTGCAACTGCGTGGCCGGAGCCGGCGCGCATCGGCCTAGCCTGCCGGGATGGAGCATGACCCGGTAGTCGCGGCGCTGGACCGTCTGGCCCCGAGTGCGCAGGGGCGCGCTCCGGCACGCGTTCGGATCGGGGTAGGCGCAGCCGTCGTGCTGCTGATCGCGGCGCTGGCCACCGCTGTCGTCGTGTCCGCGCTCGGGCAACAGGCCGGGCACCAGATGGTGTCCCCGGCCGACCCGGCCTCAGGTTCCGGTTCGGCCTCCGGTGATGCCAGCACCAACCCTGCTCCGAATCCGTCGGGGGCAGCCGCGGCATCCGGTAGCCTCATCTTCGTCCATGTGCTCGGCGCTGTGCGGCGGCCCGGGCTCTTCGAACTCTCCACCGGCGCCCGGGTGATGGATGCCGTGGCTGCAGCCGGTGGGCTGACCGAGACCGCGGACCCGGCCGGCACGAATCTCGCCAGAAAGCTCAGCGACGGGGAACAGCTTTACCTGCCGCAGCTCGGGGAAGTCCCCGCGGGACCGCCGCCGGGCGCCGGTGGGGGCGTCGGTTCGGTCCGGGGTGGCGCATCCGATCCAAGCGGAGGCCCGGCGGCCCTGGTTAACCTCAATACGGCCACCGTGGCCGACCTCGATACCCTGCCGCGCATCGGCCCTGCCATGGCCCAGCGCATCCTGGACTTCCGGGACGCCAACGGGCCGTTCGCGTCCGTCGAAGATCTGCGCAATGTCACCGGTATCGGTGAGAAGACTTTCGAGGGGATCAGCGCCCTGATCACGGTTTGAGTCTACTGTGGGCGGCAAGACGGACACCGCGCTCATCGGTCCGGTGGCCGCCCCGGACCTGCACGTGATGACGTACAACATCCGTCGGCGCTTTCCCACGCTACGGCGGGGGAGCCCCGATCACGGGGGCACGCGCAAGGTGCTCGTTCGACGTCTTCTCGCCGCCGAGCAGCCGACGCTCCTCGGTGTGCAGGAGGCACGGGCCGACCAGGTCGACGTCGTCGCGGACACGCTCGGATCTCACTACCGGTGGGTGGGCTACGGCCGCGGCGCCTCCGGATAAGACGAGAGATGCGCAATCTTCTACGACTCCGGGCGGCTGGAGCTCACCGACTGGAGCTCACCGACTGGAAGCAACGAGCGCTGTCGAAGACGCCGCACCGAGCCGGGTCACGATCGTGGGGCAACCTGGTGCAGCGCGTGGTTGTGTCGGCCGATTTCACGAACACCGCCACCGGTGCACGGCTGCTCGCTTTCAATACCCATCTCGACGACCTGTCCTGGCGGTCGAGGCGAGAATCAGCGAGATTCATCCTGGATCTCGTCGTGGCTGCCCGCGAAGCCGAGCCGGAGGCCGCCATCGTCGTGACCGGTGACTTCAACGCGGATGCGCGCGCCGTCGGGGGAAGCCGAGACGGTCGCCGACGGGCTGAGGGTGTGACCGTGATCGGATTCGTGATTGCAGGCCTCGGCTGGGGCACGGCGGCGGGGATGAGCCAGTGGCGGTGTCCGCAGGGTGTTTCTTCCCGCGTGTTGGACATTCGGCCCAGTGTGGACATCGCCTTCGGCATCGTGGGCCTCATGGCCGTGTGGAGCAGCGTGCTACAGATCTTCATCTCCACCCGGTGGTGGGATCTCCCGATGCCCCTCCTCACCAACGGTCTCTGTGCCGCACTGTTCTTCGTCCTGCTCGTGAGGCTCGGAGTCCTGGCAGACGCGGAGAGGCTGCCTCGACCGATGCTCCCTGCCACCGTGACGACCATCGCCCTGGGGTTTTCGCTCGGCGTGCTGTGGGAGGTTTTCGACTGGTTCGGGCACACCCTGATCGACAAGGAGATTTTCGTCGGTTACGTCGATACGATCGGCGACCTGGTCTGGGGCGGCGCCGGCGCGCTGCTCGCGGGGTTCTGTGTGTCGTTCCTGACGAGCCTGTCGGTCGCCGTGGACTGTCTGCCCACATCGATCCTCGAATAGAAGCGGACCTGCCTCCACACCGACGGTCCAGCGTGAACGGATCACAGATCGGGGTGGCAACTCGGGGGAGAGTCGTGGGCGCACCTAGCCTCCCGGTATGGATTCCACACCCTCCGCCGCAGGGTTCCCCGACCGGAACCCGGCATGACCGGGCTCGACCTGCGCCTGGTGTTTCCTGCAGCGACCGCGTGGCTGGCCGCCTGGCTGCTCATCGCCTTTCCCGACTGGGCGCCTGGCGCGCAGACTGCCGCGTGGGTCGCCGCTCTCTGCCTGGGTCTGATCGTGGCGCTGGGTCCGGCCCTGGCCCTGCGGCGGGGCAAAATTCGGGGGCAGGCCGGTTCCGTGCAGCCGGGCCGGGTTCTGTGGGCGCCCGCCTGGGGTGTCGGTCTGGTCTGTTGTGCGGTGGCGGCACTACTGGCATCTGCGGTTGCGGTCGCGGCTCCCGGGCGGCTGCCGGAATCCGTGCGGGGGAGCGCAGCCCGGCAGGCGACCCTGACCGTGCTCCTCACGGTGTCGTCGATCCCCGTACAGACGCAGTCGTTCGGTGCTCCTGCCCTCTTCTCCTCGCCCGACCGTGGTACCACCTCCGGAAGCGACGCCCCGACCTCATCCCGGGTGCGCTACCGGGCCACACTGACCGAGATCGAGCAGGGCGGGATCGGCAACGCGCTGTCGGTTCCGGTGGTTGTGTTCTCGGAGACCAGAGCCCCGGTCGCCGGGAGCGCCGCGGCAGGCCCAACAGATGACGAGGGTGACCTGCAGATCGGCAGTGTCGTGCGGCTGGACGCCACCCTCCGTGTCACCGGCGCCGGGGACGCGGCATCCGCCCTGGTGTTCGGTCGAGGTCCGCCTGAGCTCGTCGCGACACCACCCTGGTGGCTCGGCTGGGCCGGGGAACTGCGCACCCGGTTCACGGCCGCCGCGCAGGAGCTACCCGGCGACGGCGGCGATCTGCTGCCTGGCCTGGCCATCGGCGACACGAGCTCCGTTGAGGCGGACCTCGATGCGGCGATGAAGACGAGCTCGCTCAGCCACCTCACGGCCGTATCCGGAGCGAACTGCGCCGTGGTGATCGCCGGCGTCATGCTGCTGACCGGGTTTCTGGGACTGCGCCGCGGCATCCGGATCGGGCTCTCACTGCTTACCCTGCTCGGGTTCGTCGTGCTTGTGACGCCCGAACCCAGCGTGCTGCGCGCCGCTCTGATGGCCACGATCCTGCTGCTCTCCCTCGCCTCGGGCCGGCCGGGCCGGGGCATCCCCTTGCTCGCCCTCGTCGTGATTGTGCTGCTGGCAACCGACCCGTGGCTCGCCCGTAGCTACGGTTTCGCTCTGTCGGTGCTCGCAACGGCCGGCCTGCTCGTTTTGGCCGCGCCGCTGACCCGGCTGCTGAGTCGCTGGCTACCTTCCTGGCTCGCCGCGGTGATCGCCATCCCGCTGGCTGCGCAGTTGGCCTGCCAGCCGGTGCTCGTGCTGCTCACACCGACCCTCCCGCTCTATGGGGTGCCCGCGAACCTTCTGGCCGGCCCCGCCGCTCCGGCTGCCACCGTCATTGGTCTGATCGCGTGCCTGCTGTTGCCCTGGCTCCCCGGCGTCGCGGAGGGAGTGCTGCACCTGGCTTGGCTGCCGGCGGCCTGGATAGCGGCGATTGCCCGCACGACCTC
>JBBQDC010000159.1:0-3889 GCA_038319305.1 Actinomycetales bacterium
CGTCGCAACGGATCCCCACTCACCTCGAGTTCACCGGGCCGGCTGAGGTCGCGGATTTTGTGCGGCGCGGCACGGAATGGCGGACGGCGCAGAGCCGACTGCGAGAGTTGGCCGATGACTGGCCATCGCTCCGCAAGATCGATCGGCGCACGTTCACCCAACTGGTTTCGTTGACCCAGCCCGAGTGGGAGCGAACCCGCGCCTTCCTAGTGTGGGTGGAGGCGCACCCCACGTCCGGGTTGCTCCCGAGACAACTGCCGATACCGGGTGTCGACAGCAAGTGGTTCGAGGCCCACCGCACACTGTGCATCGGGCTACGCCGCGCGACCGTTGCCGATGAGACAGAGACCGATGGATTTGGGCTGCGCTCTCTCGATCCGCCGCTGACCCTGCGCATCCTCGACGAGACGTTGCGCGAAACGATGGGTGGCCTGAGCGACTTCTCGGCGCCACCCGAGTCTCTGGCGGCCCTCGGCTGGCGCCCGAGCACCGTCATCGTGTGCGAGAACCTGCAATGTGCGTATTCGTTCGCTGATATCCCCGGCACGGTTCTGATTGCGAAGCAGGGGTATGCCGTCGACGTGCTGCAACGGCTCCCGTGGCTCTCTGCGGCTCGGATCCTGTACTGGGGCGACCTAGACACGCACGGATTCGCTATCTTGAACCGTTTTCGCAGTCATTTTCCGTGGGCCGAATCCATCCTGATGGATGACGCGACCCTTCTCGAGCACCGGAAGCTGTGGAGCGTCGAGGCAAAACAAAGTGTGCAGCCGCTCTCGCTCCTGACCGACAGCGAGCAGCGGGTCCTGTACTCCCTGCGGTCGGATCGCTACGGCGTCGGGGTCCGGCTTGAGCAGGAACGTATCGTGTGGTCCGCTGTCGAGGCCGCCGTCTCGGACAAGCTCGGGCAGCCATAGGATAGTAATCAAGCGGTCTCCACGTTCAACAGCGAGCGTAGATCAAGAATTGATGGGGGCTATTTGTCAATGTCGTCAAAATCCATGTCGTCAGAATCCACATCGCCGGAATCCAGCGGAGTCGGACTGCCCCTTGCGGGCGCCACTCTCGATGCATTCATCGAGGATTACTACGAGCACCTGGCGGGTGACGACGCGCTCGACTACGACCACGCCGTGCTGCTCTCACGCGCCGCGAACCACTGGCAGGTCGCCCGCACACGGCTGCCGGGGCACGCGAACATCGAGATTCGCGACGAAGCCGACCGCAGTGTCGTCTACATCATCACCGACGACATGCCGTTCCTGGTCGACTCGGTCAACGCCGAACTCGTGCGCCAGAACGTTGCTATTCACCTCGTGGTGCACCCGCTCCTGGTCGTGACGCGCAACCGTGAATCCCATGAGCTTGCCAGCGTCAACCGCATGCCGGCCAACGTGGGCGTTTCCAGCGGTGACACCTCCGCGATGCCCGACATTTCCCATCTGCTCGGCAACGAGGAAGACTCGCCTCACCTCGAGTCCTGGATCGCGATCGAGATCGAGCGTGCCGGCGAGGAGGCACGCGGCCGACTCCTCGAGGGGCTGACCCGGGTGCTCGGCGACGTGCGCGCCGCGGTCGACGACTGGAGCCCTATGCGGGCGAAGGCCATGGGGATCGCCGACGCGCTCGACCGTTTGCCGCACTCCGAGGGCATCCAGGACATTCGGCAGGCGCAGGATCTGCTGCGCTGGCTCGACCTCGACAACTTCACCTTTCTCGGCTACCGGGAGTACGACCTCGAGTCCGTGGACGGGGAGGACGTGCTGACCATCCGCGACGGCAGCGGCCTGGGTCTGCTGCGGTCCCCGAAGGACGGGCACGAGATTCAGCACCTCACCGAGGCTGGGCGAAAGATGGCGCGCGAACGGCGCGTGCTCGTGATCACCAAGGCGAATTCCCGCTCGAGCGTGCACCGCTCCGCCTACTTCGACTACATCGGCATCAAGAGCTTCGACGCCGAAGGCAACGTCAACGGGGAACAGCGCTTCATCGGCCTCTTCGCCGTGAGCGCCTATACGAGTTCGGTGCGCGATGTGCCGATTCTGCGGGAAAAGATCGACGCCGTACTGGCTGAGGTGGGCTTCCCGCCCGGATCGCACAGCGACAAGGACCTGCTCGGCATCCTGGAGACCTACCCGCGCGACGAGCTCTTCCAGATCGACGTGCCCACCCTGGTCTCCACGGCCGTAGCCATCCAGCGGCTGCAGGAACGCCGCCGAACCCGACTCTTCCTGCGACCGGATGCCTTCGGCCGCTTCATGTCCGCCCTCGTCTATTTCCCCCGTGACCGGTACACCACGGCCGTGCGGCTGCGGATCGAAAAGGAACTCAGCGACACCTTCAACGCGGAGTCCCTCGACTTCGAAGCGCGCATGACGGAGTCCACTCTGGCCCGACTGTTCTACCGCATCCGGCTGCCGAAGAGCGCCATGATCGGTGCGGCCGACACGGTGCCGGTCGACGCCGCCGCGCTCGAACGGCGCCTGGCGACGGCCGTGCGGTCCTGGCCGGAGGGCATCAGCGAGCAGCTGCGCGAGCAGTACCCGCTCGACGAGGCTGAGCGCTTGTCGGGCCTGTGGGCCGAGGCGTTCCCGCCGAGCTACCGCGTTGACTACGAGGTCGACGACGCCCTCGTCGACATCGGCCGGTTCGAGGAGTGCGCTGCGGCTGTGGAGAGTGTGGCGGCGAGTGCGGCGACGACGGATGCCGCGGCATCCGTCACCGGCCCGGCCCGGCCGGGCCTCTACGTGTACCTCTCAAAGAATGCCGCCGACCGGCCGAACGAGCACGCGCGGGTCGAGCTCTACCTGATGCAGTCGAAGAGCCTCAGCCAGCTGCTGCCGTTCTTCCAGAATCTCGGCATCGAGGTGCTCGACGAGGTTCCGTTCGAGATCGAGACCGCCGACGGCCGGCAGTTCTTCCTCTACGACCTGGGCCTGCACTACCCAGCGGGGGTCGACCCGGTCGAAACCGGTGCGCTGCTCGCCGACTTCTTCGGCGCCGCGATCGGCGGGGCCATCGAATCGGATGGCCTGGACCGCCTGGTGCTGCGGGAGGGTATGCCCTGGCACCGGGTCGTGATTCTTCGCAGCTACGCCAAGTACCTGCGCCAGATGGGAAACACCAACTCCTACGGTTTCGTCGGCAACACCCTGGTCGACAACCCGGTCGTGGCCGCGGCCCTGGTGGCGCTCTTCGAGGCCCGGTTCGACCCGGAATTGTCCGAGAATGAGCGCACCCGCCGCACCACGAGCGTGCGCTCAGAGCTCACCGCGGCCATGGAACAGGTCGCCACCCTCGACGCCGACCGGGTGCTGCGCACCCTCATCAACCTGATCGAGGCCACGCTGCGCACGAACTTCTTCCAGGACAAGCCCTACCTGAGCATCAAGCTCGACCCAGGCAAGATCGAGGCGTTGCCGTTCCCGCGGCCGAAGTTCGAGATCTGGGTGTACTCACCGCGCGTCGAAGGCGTGCACCTGCGCTTCGGTAAGGTCGCCCGCGGCGGCCTGCGCTGGTCGGACCGGCGGGAGGACTTCCGCACCGAGGTGCTCGGCCTGGTCAAGGCGCAGACGGTGAAGAACGCGGTGATCGTGCCCACGGGCGCCAAGGGCGGGTTCTTCGCCAAGAAGCTCCCCGATCCCACTGCCGACCGGGCGGCGTGGATGACCGAGGGCATCGCCAGCTACAAGACGTTCATTCGGGGCATGCTCGACCTGACCGACAACCTGGTACTGACGGATGCCGGCGAACAGCTCGTCCCGCCGGCTCGCGTCGTGCGCCACGACGACGACGACTCCTACCTGGTCGTTGCCGCCGACAAGGGCACCGCCACATTCTCGGACATCGCCAACGGTCTCGCCGCCGAGTACGGTTTCTGGCTCGGCGA
>JBBQDC010000160.1:0-3884 GCA_038319305.1 Actinomycetales bacterium
GTGAGGAGGGTTATGCATTCCGGTCATAGTCGCTCAGTCCTTCATGGTCGATTTGGTTCAGTGGTAATCCATATAGTCGAGGAGCACGACATCAGTGCCCTCGAACGCGAAGGTGAGGCGCCAATTCCCAGAGACCCAGATCGCGTAGTGACCGTCGAGTTGCCGTTGCAGCTTTGCGGCGTGATCTGGGCGGATGCCCGCTTTACTTCCCGACGCATAGAACGGAGCAAGGCCCTTGTGTCGAAATGATTTGATCACTCAGTAAGCGTATTTTTACGCTATACGTATAGCAAGGAAATACGACGCACTGCGTCGCCTCTGCTTCTAGAAGTCCCTAGCGAACCGGCCGCAACCGGATCGGCCCCTTCGCCGTTGACGGATCGACCACGGTCCCGCCCTGCGTGATCTGCAGTTCACCGCGGGCGGCCAGGCGGCGTGCGGCTCGGCGGGCCGGCTCCATCAGGTCGATCCACCCCTCACCGCCGACGACTTTCGCGGCCTCGGACGGGCAGATCGTGGCATCCTTCGCCCGCGCACTGAGCAGTGCGGCGATGCTCTCTTCCAGCTTGAGGTCGGTCGCGGTGACCCCATGCGAACGGCAGCCGGCCCCGCAGTACTTCACCGAATCCCAGTTGTCAGCCCACTTCGCGCGCCACTCGATGCGCCGCCCGCACGAGGCGCACGTCTTCTCCGCCCGGTCGCGGCCAAGGTCAGAATCGGCGGGTTTGCGTTGACGGTGGGCCATGCCTTCTACCCTGCGGGAGACGGCGGGACACGGCAGGAGACAATAGGATTTCCGCACCAAACCCGAAGGAAACCCCCGTGACGAGCAGCACACGCACGCGTGCCGAACGCCGGCGCGCAGCCGTCGTGCCCGCCCGTGCCCGCAACATCGAGGTGGGCGGGTATCAATTCACCGTGCACTCCCTGGCCAGCACCGCACCGGAGCCGGACCGGGACCAGCCGACCTACCTGCTGGTGCACGGCATCGGGGCGTCGCACCGCTACTACCGCCGCGTGCAGCGGAGCCTGGCCGCGACCGGACACACCCATTCGGTCGACCTGCCCGGATTCGGCGGCACCCGCCGGCCAGACCGGCCCATCACGGTCGAGGAATACGGCACCCTCCTCGGCAAGCTTCTGGATCAGCTCGAGGTGCCCCGGGTGGTCGCGGTCGGCCATTCGATGGGCGCCCAGCTCGTGACGGAGCTGGCCCGGCAGCGACCGGATGCAGTCTCCCACCTGGTTCTGATCGGTCCAGTCACCGATCCCCGCCGGGCGAGGGCCGTGCAGCAGGCGATGGGCCTGACCCGGGATGTGGTCAAGGAGTCCCCGTCAGGCAACCTGATCGTGTTCCAGGACTACCTCGAGTGCGGCCCGCGCTGGTTCTCCACCGAGCTCGCCCTGATGCTCGACTATCACACCGACCTGGCCCTCCGCGACGTGCTCTCCCCCACCCTCGTGACGCGCGGCGCGAATGATCCCGTCTCGGGCAGCTCCTGGTGTGCGTCGCTGGCCGCCGCCGCGCCCGACGGGCACCTCTTCGAGGTCGCGGGGCACCGCCACCTGGTGCATCACAGCGCCGCCGTGCAGACCGCCGCCATGATCGAGGGGCACGCCCTGCGGCAAAGGTCGGTCGCGCACCCGGAACAAACACCGCACCCGGAACAAACCGCGCACCCGGAACAATGATCCGCCGCCTGCTGAGCCCCCGTCTGCTGACCCGTCGCCTGGGCGAGGCCCGGTGGTGGCTGCTCGACTACGTCTACGCCGCAACACAGCAGTCCCGCGCCGTTCTCTCCCGCGCCCGGCCGGCGGACTTCCGGTCCGGTACCAAAGCCCCGATCGTGATCATCCCCGGGGTGTACGAATCCTGGCAGTTCATGCGGCCGCTGATCCAGATTCTGCACGACCACGGGCATCCGGTGCACGTGGTGGCGGCGCTCGGCCGCAACAGGCGTTCCCTGACGGATGCCGCCGCGACCGTGGCCACCTACCTCAAGCGGGAGAACCTGACCGGCGTGATCATCGTGGCGCACAGCAAGGGCGGCCTGATCGGCAAACGGCTGATGACGACGGATGACCCGGGCCGTCGGGTGAGCGGAATGGTCGCGATCAGTGTTCCCTTCGGCGGCTCCCGCTATGCGCGCTACTGGGTCGTGCCGAGCATCCGCGCCTTCGCCCCCGCCAACGTAGCCCTGCACGACCTCGGCCTGGACCACCGGGTCAACCACCGCATCGTGTCCATCTACGGGGTGTTCGACCCGCACATCCCCGAGGGCAGTGAACTGGTCGGCGCCAGCAACATCCAGCTCCGGGTCGGCGGGCATTTCCGCATCCTCGCCGACCCGGCTGCCGTGCGGGCCGTGCTCGACGCGGTGACGGATGCCGCGGCGCCGCCGGTCTGACTCCACCGGGTAGCTCGTCGGCCGGCCTGGATGCACCCGATTCGGCCCGACGAACCGGCCGACCTGCGAGAGAATAGAACCATCATGTCTACCCTCCTCAACGTCATCTGGCTTGTGTTCTCGGGCTTCTGGCTGTTCCTCGGCTACATGCTGGCGGCAGTGATCATGATCGTTCTGATCATCACCATCCCCTGGGGAATCGCGGCGGCACGGATCGGCGTCTACGCGCTCTGGCCGTTCGGCAAAACCGTGGTCGACAAGCCGAACGCGGGCGTCGGGTCGTTCCTCGGCAACGTCGTGTGGTTGATTCTGGCCGGCTTCTGGATCGCCCTCGGGCATCTCTTCTCGGGCATCGCGCTCTGCTTCACGATCATCGGCATCCCGTTCGGGATCGCCAATTTCAAGCTGATCCCGGTCGCGCTCATGCCGCTCGGCAAGCAGATCGTCGACATTCGGTAGGGTTCACCGGTGGCGCGGGGGCACCGTGCCCCGTGAGCGGATGCGCAGCTCGCCCCGCCCAGGCATGGCTCGGCAGTCAGCACCGGCAAGCCCCTACCGCGGCCGCCGCAACTGGATCGTACCCTTCGCCGTCGACGGATCGACCACGGCCCCGCCCAGGTGAAGGCGTCGGGAGGCGTGCGCACCTTCAAGGAGGCGCTCGCCAGGCTCACCGCGGCCTGCCACCAGCCGAAGCACCACTAGTTCGGGTTGTGTTGCCTGACCGAGAGTGACCCGTGACCGGGCGCGACGACACATTTCGCGGCGTAGATCGGAACTCCGCCGTGCTCCGCTGTCTGGGTGAGCACGAGGACCGCCGCTGCCGGCTCTATGTTCAGCGGTTTCGCTCGCGTGGGGCCGGCGTCGGTTGCGACGATCTGGCACACGCCGTTGGTGAAGACGTGGCCGTTGGCCTGCATGGATGCGAGGAGTGTTCGTGGTGCGGCGGCGAGCTCCGCGAGTTCGGATGCGATCCGCGCGCTCACATCGCTGAGGTAGCGCCCAGCGGGGAGATGCTCTTGCACAGTGGCAACCGGAACGCCATCCTGCAGCAAGACGCTCTCGCGGATCCAAGCGTTGGCAGCCGGGTCGAGGGAGAGCCGGTGGGACACGAAGTCGGTAACCCCTTCCAACTCGAAGCGCACCGGCTGGACAGTCAACGTCATGTTCGGGTCGGCTAAGGCGATCTCAAATGGCCGCAGCTGTTCCAGTCCGCCGTGCGGGATAGAGTCCGTGACGAATCGCCCAACGCCGCGGCGGGTGACCAGTAACCCGTCTTCTTCGAGGAGCATCAGCGCCTCGCGTACGGGTGTGCGGCTGACGCCGAGCATTGCCGAAAGCTCCGTTTCCCTCGGTAGCATTTCGCCGAGCCGGAACACGCCGGAGCGGATTCCATCCGCGAGCCGCGTGTAGACGGCGACGCGAATCGGCTGGCCGACGGCGAGCTGGAGCTGCTGGTGCAAGAACGGGTGCGATTCC
>JBBQDC010000161.1:0-3734 GCA_038319305.1 Actinomycetales bacterium
AGCTTCTCGATGTGCGTCGCCGTGGTCGACAGCCGGGCATAGAGTTCTCGACTCAAGTCGAAGAGTACCTTCGCATCGTGGGTGAGCACGTCCTGCTGCCAGGTGAACGCGACCGTCTTCAGCACCGACCAGAGTGTCACGGGGGAGGCCAGGGCGACCCGCTTGGAGAAGGCGAACTCCATAATCGATGGGTCAGCCTCGAGGGCGCTCGACACGAGGGACTCGCTGGGAATAAAGGCGATAACGATTTCGGGGGACGCCTCAAGGCCCTGCCAGTAGGCCTTGCCGCCCAGGGTGGTGATGTGGTCGCGGACGGCCTTCACATGGGCCGCGAGGAGTGTCGTGCGCCGGGCCCCCTCCGCGCCGGTTGCCGTTGCCGGAATGTGGCTCGCTTCCAGGAACGCGGTGAAGGGCACCTTGGCGTCGACCGCGATGTTCTTGCCGCCGGGCAGGTGCACGACCATGTCGGGGCGGCCGGCCCCTGCATCCGAGGTGATGCTCGACTGCACGTCAAAGTCAACGCGTTCGATGAGGCCGGCGGCCTCGACCACGCTGCGGAGCTGGGTTTCGCCCCAAACCCCTCGGGTGTTGTTGGCGCGGAGAGCGGACGCGAGGGTTTCGGCCGTGCTGCGCAGGCGCTCCTCGGATTCGGTGGCGCTTCGGAGCTGCTGGCTGAGCTCGCCGTGCTGCACGCTGCGCTGGGCCTCCAGCTCGGAGACCTTCTTCGCCATGTCGGAAAGGCTTTCCCGCACGGGCGCGAGGGCCTGCAGCACGGTGCTTTCCCGCTGCTCGCGTTCGGTGCGCGCGGCCGTCTCCTCGCGCTGGCGGTCGTCGACCTCGCGCGCGCGGCGCTGGGCCTCGCCGAGTTGCTCGCGCAGGGCATCCGTCGTGGCCTGCACCGACGCTAGTTCCTCCCGCAGGATCGCCGATATCGCGGCTTCGGAGGAACGCAACTCGGCTATGGCCACCCGGTGGAGTGCCTCGAGAACAGCGGGGTCCTCGGCCGCGGTCTGCGCTGCCTGCCCCCGCCGCTGTAGAAGGACGACCGTGCAGAGGGCGCCAAGCAGGGCACCGAGAATGACGCCAAGAAGGAGTGTGAGCAAGGGATCCATGTCTCCACTCTGCCAGCGGCCACCGACATCGCTGGGTGCGACGCTCTGCCGGCGCGAACCCGACGGGCGCACAGTCGAGCGGATTGCAGGGCGCTACGACTCGAGCGCCCGGTAGTACAGCTCGGGATCGCGCCGGGTTGTTGCCGATACAACGAGGTGCTCCCGATTGATCCGGTGCGCGAAGTATCCGATGTAGGGCAGCTGGATAACGGTGGTCAGACCGGACCGCCAGGCCTCGGCCAGGGCAGAGACCGCACGGTGCTCGGGAAGCTCGCCGAGGGGAGCGGCCATCGATGCCCGCCATCTGTCGCAGGCGTCGTGGTCGATGCCGGAATCCCAGAAATCCGATGGCCAGGTGGAGACTGCCTGCCACAGCTCGTCATCGGAAAGGGTATCCAGCAGATGCTGGGTTGCCTCGTCGGGGGCTCTGACGGCGACACTCGCCGCGTCGAAGTGGGTCCAGGCTCGCTGCCACTCGCACAGCCAGCGTCGGACGGCGTCGTCGACGTCGAGGTTTTCCGGACGCCGGGAGGAGCCGGGGTCCGGTTCGGAGCCGAGCCGGGGCACTGAATCGATCTCCAGCCGCCAGGCGCTCCGGACGAAGAGGAGGTAGATCAGTGGTGGCCAGCATTCCTCGACACTGATTTGCATGTCGTGCGGCCAGGGGTTACCTGGTATGTCCTCAGCGAAGCGCATTCAGCGATTCTCCTCCCCGCAGAGCGAGGTGCGCTACGGGTGGTTCAGTGCCATGGGGCCGTGCGTGGCGGACTTCTCCTTCGTGGCGACCGGACCGATCGCGCCGATCGTCACGCCGGTGATCTTCGCCAACTCTTCCAGGGTGCCGGCGCCGTGCCGGTCGGCCGCGTGGATCATGATGGCTGCGCAGGCCTCCGCGTCGGCCAAGGCGTCATGGTGGGCGAAGCCCTCGAAGCCCGCGGCCATCGCGGCCACGGGAAGCCGATAGGAGTCGAGGTGATACGTGCGGCGGGCGACCTGCAGGCTGCAGACGTAGTTGAAGTCGGGCACAACCAGCCCGGCGACCGTCGTCGACGTCTTGATGACGCCCAGATCGAAGCCTGCATTATGGGCGACCAGATGGTCCTCGCCGGCGAAGGCGACGAGGTCGGGGAGTTGCTCGGCCCAGGTGGCCGCGCCCGCGACATCCGTGGGCCGGATGCCGTGAATCTTGATGTTCCAGGCCAGAAACGTGTCGTGGCCGACGGCCGGCTTGATGAACCAGGCAACCCGGTCGACGACCTTGCCGTCGTGAACCTTCACCAGTCCCACCGAGCACGCCGAAGCGCTGGAGGAGTTGGCGGTCTCGAAATCTATGGCGGTGAAGTTGACTGGCACTGCTTCATCCTTTCACGGGCCGCCGACAGTGCAGCCCTTCGGGCCGACCGTGCCCCGCTCCGCAGACGGTACGATTGACTCTCGTGGCTCTTACTATTGCAATCGTCGGACTGCCCAATGTTGGCAAGTCCACCCTCTTCAACGCATTGACCAAGAACAACGTGCTCGCGGCGAACTACCCGTTCGCCACCATCGAGCCGAACGTGGGCATCGTCAACCTGCCCGACCACCGCCTGGCCAAGCTGGCCACGGTCTTCGGTAGCGAACGCCTCCTGCCTGCCCCGGTGTCGTTCGTCGACATCGCCGGCATCGTGCGCGGCGCCAGCGAGGGGGAGGGACTCGGCAACAAGTTCCTGGCCAACATTCGTGAGGCCGACGCCATCGCGCAGGTCATCCGTGGCTTCGCAGACCCCGACGTGGTGCACGTCGATGGTGCCGTGAACCCGGCCGGCGACATGGAGACCATCAACACCGAACTCATCCTCGCCGACCTGCAGACCCTCGAGAAGGCGGTTTCCCGCTTCGAGAAAGAGGTCAAGGGGCGCAAGCTTCCCCCCATCGTGCTTGAGACGGCGCTCAAGGCGCAGGCGATCCTCGATGCCGGCCAGCCGCTGTCGTCGGCCACGCTCGACATCGAACCCATTCGGGAACTGGGCCTACTCACCGCCAAGCCGTTCATCTACGTCTTCAACGTCGACGAAGGCGTGCTTCAGGATGCCGAGAAGCTCGCCGTGCTGGCCGCGCTGGTGGCCCCGGCCGACGCCGTGTTCCTCGACGCGAAGCTCGAATCCGAGCTCAGCGAGCTCGACGCCGAGGACGCCGCCGAAATGCTGGCCTCGACCGGACAGGCCGAGAGCGGCCTCGACCAGCTCGCCCGCATCGGCTTCGACACCCTCGGCCTGCAGACCTATTTGACGGCCGGCCCGAAGGAAACCCGGGCCTGGACCATCCGAAAGGGCTGGACCGCCCCGCAGGCCGCAGGCGTCATCCACACGGACTTCCAGAAGGGCTTCATCAAGGCGGAGATCTTCTCCTTCGACGACCTGATGGAGGCCGGTTCGGTGGCGGAGGCCCGCTCGAAGGGCAAGGCCCGCATCGAGGGCAAGGAGTACATCATGCAGGATGGCGACGTGGTGGAATTTAGATTCAATGTCTAGTTCTGCGTGTGCACGCCTCTAGCGCGCCACGAGTGTTACATGTAACATTATTGCATGGCGGTACGGGACAGGGTCAGTGCGCATCGGGACCGGATGCGAGAGCAGGGCTTCC
>JBBQDC010000162.1:0-3628 GCA_038319305.1 Actinomycetales bacterium
ATGGCCTTGCACGTGGGCGACAACCTCATCGTATTCGGGCCCGTTCATCTTTCATTGACGAACTCATGCACCTGATGGACCCGTAGGCCCATCGCTGGACTACTTCTTCGTTTCGGCCCAGTCTCGCGTCTTGTAGGCGTATATGGCCGCGTCGAGTGCCTCATCGCCGTTCTGCGATGCAAAGACCGTGGCCTCCAGCAGCGCGATGCCGACGCCGGCGTGCACAGCCTGCAGACGGATCTTCTCGAACCGGGGTGCCAGGTGGGGACCAACCAGGAGCACATCGACCGGGCCGAGGGAGGCCGGCAGGTCCGACTCGCTCCCCGCGAAGACGTGAACATCCAGACCGCGAGCCTCCGCAGTATGGCGAACCCGGTGTGCAACGAAGGCGCTGGAGGCTCCAGCACCGCAGACGACGAGAATCTTCATGGAATCGCTCTTTCCCTGAGCCGAGACGGACATTGTGTCCTCATACTCAATCGTCCCGCTTCCGGGCACCCAAAAGATCAGATTCCCCCAGAGTGTTTCGGAATCGGAGAGTGTGCCGCTACGTGATTGGAACGGGCGTGATGCCGAGCGGCGCCAGTGCCGCGGCGCCGCCGTCGGCCGCGGTCAACACCCAGATGCCGTCTTTGTGAACGGCCACGCTGTGCTCCCAGTGGGCGGCAGCCAGGCCGTCACTGGTGGCGACGGTCCAGTCGTCGTCTCGCACGTACGTCTCGATGGATCCCATGACGACCATGGGCTCGATCGCTACCACGAGACCGGGTTTCACGTCCGGGCCCTTCTGGCGCACCCGGTAGTTGAACACGGGCGGAGCCTCGTGCATCGACCGGCCGATGCCGTGACCGACATAGTCGGTGAGGATCCCATAGTCACCCTGCGACTCGACGTAGTCCTCGATGGCCTCGCCGACCTCATTGAGGTGGCGTGCGACCGCGAGTCGAGCGATCCCGTGCCACAACGACTGCTCTGTGACGTGTGACAGCTTCTCGCGCTCGGCCACGACCTCGGGCCGGTCGGGGTCGGGAATCACGAAGGAGAAGGCCGCGTCGCCGTTCCACCCCTCGATGATGGCGCCACTGTCGATGGATACGATGTCGCCGGCGCTGAGCACCCGCGCGCCCGGGATGCCGTGCACGACATCGTCGTTGACGGAGGCGCACACCGTGTGGTGGTAGCCCTGCTCGAGCTTGAAGTTGGGCAGGCCACCGTGAGCGACGATGGCAGCCTCGGCCGCCGCGTCGAGCTCGAGGGTGGTCGCGCCGACCCGAATGGCCGCACGGGCCGCATCCAGGGATGCGGCAGTGGCCAGTCCGGGTGCGATCATCAACCGCATCTGCGTCGGCGACTTGTAGATGGATCGTCGAAGGCTCATCGTGAATATCTCTGCAGACTGCTGAGGACGCGCACGCCGAGCGCGCACGACCGGGTTAGAAGGCGCTGGCTGCGTCTCCGCTGGTGACGGGAACGGCGGCGACAGGCACGGCGAGTCCGCGCTCGGCCAGGGCCTCGAGGATGCGCCCGGTCACCTCGTCGACGGCACCGAGGCCGTCGACCGTGACCACGAGACCGCGGGAAGAATAGGTATCGATCAACGGAGCGGTCTGCTCCTCGTACACGGCGAGACGGTGCCGGATGACATCGGCGGTGTCATCTGCACGACCCTGCTCTGCAGCGCGCTTGAGGAGCCGTGCGACGACTTCCTCGGTGTCGGCGACGATCAGCACGACGGCGTCGAGCGCGGTGTCCTCGGCTTCCAGCAGTCGGTCCAGTTCCACAACCTGCTCCTGCGTGCGCGGGTACCCGTCCAGGAGGAATCCCTCCCTGGCGTCGGGCTTTGCGAGGCGGTCAGACACGATCGCGTTCGTCAGGGAATCGGGCACGTATGCGCCGGCATCCATGAACGCCTTGACCTGGAGCCCCAGCTCGGTGTCGTTCTTCACGTTGAAACGAAAGATGTCACCGGTCGAAACTGCCGGA
Organism: Actinomycetales bacterium; assembly: GCA_038319305.1. Lineage (GTDB taxonomy): Bacteria > Actinomycetota > Actinomycetes > Actinomycetales > Microbacteriaceae > Cryobacterium. The sequence continues at coordinate 1,984 of JBBQDC010000162.1, forward strand.
ACATCAAACGCTTCGGACAGTCGCTCGGCCTGGGTTCCTTTGCCCGCGCCGGGCGGGCCAATCAGCAGCAAACGGGTCATCGGAGAAGCCCTTCGTAGTGGCGCTGTTGGAGTTGTGCGTCGATCTGCTTGACCGTCTCAAGTCCGACACCGACCACGATCAGAATGCTGGCGCCGCCGAACGGGAAGTTCTGGTCGGCTCCGATCGCGGAGAACGCGATCAGCGGCAGCAGGGCGATCAGGCCCAGGTACAGGGCGCCGGGCAGCGTCACCCGGGTGAGAACGAAGTCCAGGTACTCGGCGGTCGGACGACCAGCACGAATACCCGGGATGAAGCCGCCGTACTTCTTCATGTTGTCGGCGACCTCTTCGGGGTTGAAGGTGATCGCGACGTAGAAGTAGGTGAATCCGACGATGAGCAGGAAGTACAGCGCCATGTACAGCGGGTCGTTACCCTGCGTGAGGTTGTTCGTGACCCAGGTGACCCATGCCGCCGGAGCCTGACCGGCGGACGGCTGGTTGAACTGCGCAATCAGGGCCGGCAGGTAGAGCAGCGACGATGCGAAGATGACGGGCACGACGCCGGCCATGTTCACCTTGATCGGGATGTACGTGTTGTTTCCACCGTACGTGCGGCGACCGACCATCCGCTTGGCGTACTGCACCGGAATGCGACGCTGGGACTGTTCGACGAAGACGACGGCGGCGACCACAACCAGACCGACCGCGATCACGATCATCAGGATGTCGAGGCCCTTCTGCTGGCCGATGGAGGCGAGCGAGCCCGGGAACAGCGCCGCGATCGAGGTGAAGATCAACAGCGACATGCCGTTGCCGATGCCGCGTTCGGTGATGAGCTCGCCCATCCACATGATCAGGCCGGTGCCGGCGGTCATGGTGATGACCATCAGCATGATGGCGTACCAGGCATCGTTGGTGAGCAGTTGCGAGCACTCGGCGCTGGCAGACGTGCCGTAGAGCGCACCACTGCGGGCAACGGTGATCAGCGTCGTCGACTGGAGGATCGCGAGGGCGATGGTGAGGTACCGCGTGTACTGGGTGAGCGTGCCCTGTCCGGACGCGCCCTCCTTGTGCAGGGTCTCGAAGTGTGGGATGACCACGCGCAGGAGCTGCACGATGATCGAGGCCGTGATGTACGGCATGATGCCGAGCGCGAAGACCGACAGCTGCAGCAAGGCGCCGCCGCTGAACAGGTTCACGAGCTCATAGAGACCGCTGGTGCCCTGGTTCGCCGCCAGACACGCTTGCACGTTTCCAAAGTCGACGAAGGGGGCCGGAATGAACGAACCCAGTCGGAACAGGGCAACAATACCCAGGCTGAACCCGATTTTCCTGCGCAGGTCGGGTGTGCGGAATATCCGCGCGATGGCGCTGAACACAATGCCTCCAGTTAATAACGTGAAAAACGAGCTTGTCGAGACCAGCATCGAAAAAGTTCCGATTGGTGGCCTCGACAAGCTCGCTCAGCGTCGACGGTCTTACTTGATTGAGCCACCTGCAGCGACGATCTTCTGCTCTGCTGAGCCGGAGACCTTGTCCACCGCAATGTTCAGCTTAACGGCAATGTCACCGTTGCCGAGAACCTTGACCTTCTCGTTGTCGCGAACCGCGCCCTTGGCGACCAG
>JBBQDC010000163.1:0-3558 GCA_038319305.1 Actinomycetales bacterium
ACCCTCTCGGTCGACGCGGCCGAGTCGATCCGCACGGGCCTCGGCCAGATCGACGCCGCCGTCACCGCCGAAAAGCTCGGCGTGGCGCTGGAGTCGCTGCTCATCGAGGCGTCGTCGTTGAACGCCGACGAGGTCTTCAAAAGGGCAAGACGGATGCGCGACCGGCTCGACGAGGCCGGCATCGCCGCCCGCGAGAAGCAGGCCCACGACGATCGCTACCTGAAGGTGTACCGGCTCAGCAACGGGAACGTGCGCCTGAACGGGCTGTTCGCTCCGGAAGATGGTGAGTTCGTGCTCTCCACCTTCGACTCGATCACCGGTCCCCGGCGGGGCGGGGTGCGATTCGTCGACCCGGAGCGGGCAGCCTGGGCCCAGCGCATGCAGGAGGATCCGCGCAGCACGGAGCAGATCGCCGCGGATTCCCTCGTACAGCTGCTCAAGATCGCCGGCGAGGCTGACCCCGGCCGGGTCTTCGGCGGCCGCCGCCCCTCGGTGCGGGTCATCGTGACCGAAACAGTCCTCCGGAGTGGCCCGGCAGAACAGACCGAAGCAGGCGGCCTTGGATCGGCTGGACCCGCGGCTCACGGGCAGATTGAAGGCAATACCGTTCCGATCTCGCAGGAGACCATCGACCGCCTGTTCTGTGACACCGGAACCCGCGGCATCAAATTCGACGCCACCGGTCACATCATCAACGTCGGCCGTGACGAACGCCTCTTCACCGAAACCCAGCGCGCCGCCATGGCCGTACGCGACGGCGGATGTCTCTGGGTCGACTGCGACCGACCACCCGCCTGGAGCGAGGCCCACCACATCAACGAATGGCTCGCAGACAACGGGGACACCAACCTCGCCGACGGTGTGCTGCTGTGCCATCCGCACCATCTGCTGCTCCACAATCAGCACTGGAAGATCACCCGCACCGGAAACCAGTACTGGCTGCAGCCACCGGCGCACGTCGACCCGGAGCGGACGCTGATCGTGTTGCCGAGCAAGGCGGCAGGGCTGTAGGTCAGGGGGCTGGCCTCGGGACTCAACGGGCTCGACGGGCTCGACCACAGAGGAGGGCGTCGCCGGGTTTCGACGAGGTCGACCGCCGGGAGAGATCGGAAGGGGCCTAGTCGAGGGAGGGAGATTGGGGTGGGAATTGGGAGCGGACCCCAGCCGGATGCGAATCCGACTGGGGTTTCACCGGTCCCCGGGTCCCCCTGAATCCCCCAGGTCAGTCGAGATTTGAATCTCACCCGCGGACTTGTACGATCGTACAGCACGCCGAGGTCGGAGACGTCGCGATGCGATGGCTACGCTGGTACCGCACCACCTGTGGCCGGACGGTGACGATTCTCGGAGGTGCTGGTGGCTGGAAGCGGTGATCAAAAGACCGAGGCGCGTGAGCGCATCCTGGCTTCGGCGGCAATCGAATTCGCCGACCGCGGCTACGCCGGCACCTCGATCGGGCTGGTCGCCGAGAAGTCCGGCACGGGCAAGGGTCTGGTTCAGTACCACTTCAAAGCCAAGTCGGACATGGCGCTGGCTCTCGTTCATTCCTCGTTCTCTCGGGCGCCGTTCGCCAATGTGCTGGATGATGCAGCGACAGTTCAGGGGATAGAAGCCATCGTGGCTTCTATCCGCGGGGTCGCCGGCGCTTTCCGGAACGATGTGCGTGTGCGGGCTTCGGTGCGACTCGTTCGGGAATATCATCTGATCCCGGCCGCGCTGCCGACCCCGTATGTGGGCTGGGTCGCGCGCATCGCGATGCTGCTGCGCGAGGCTGAGGCTGCGGGGGAGATCCCGGCCGGACTTGACCACGACCTTGAGGCCTGGCACCTCGTGGCGTACTTCAGCGGAGTGCAGGAGGTATCCAACCGGCTCACCGAACGGGAAGACCTGCCGGAACGGATCGAGGAGATGCTCGCGCGTTCCCTGGCCGTGCTGGGTGTGGTGGACCTCGACCGGTTCCTCTGAGCGATTCGATACGCTGTCTCTCACCGAGCGGGGCAGAGCGACGACCCGCTGACACATCACCTGACGGAGGACAACGGATGCTGCCGAGCTACCTGATCGCCGAATCGTTTGGCCGACTCCGCGAAGCCGTGCACGCCGTGCTCAAGGATGGCGATGTGGACCTGTTGATATTCCGACCTGACCCGGAAGCGAACAGCATCGCGTGGCTGATCTGGCACCTGACCCGGGTGCAGGACGACCATTTGTCCGAGATCATGCAGGATGACCAGCTCTGGGTCAGCGGCGGTTGGGCTGACCGCTTCGCGCTGCCCTTCGACCGCTCGGCCACCGGCTACGGCATGACTGACGAGGAGGTCGGTCAGGTGCGCACGGACGCATCCCTGCTCGCCGGCTACTTCGACGCCGTGCACGCCCGCACCATCGCGTGGCTGCCCACCCTCGTCACAGCGGACTACTCCCGCATCGTTGACCCCCGGTGGACGCCGCCGGTCACGCTCGCCGTGCGTCTGGTGAGCGTGCTCGCCGACGACCTGGAACATGCCGGTCAGGCAGCCTACGTGCGCGGCCTGGCCGAGCGCGCCGGGCACTGAGTCGCGCGCCCCGGCGCCACCAGCTCAGTGGCGCTTCCACGCGTATTCGTTTTCGGGTCGCCCGGGCGTTCCGTAGCGCGGTGACCGGTCGAGCGATCCGGTATCGGCGAGATGCTCGAGGTAACGCCGAGCGGTCACACGCGATATGCCCAGCTTCTCCATGACCTCGCTGGAGGAGACCGGCACGGTCTGCAGCTTCAGGAACTCGATCACCGCACCCAGGGTGCCCTCGGACAACCCTTTCGGTCGCGGCAGCTCGGTGGGGGTGCGCAGGCTCGCGAATGCGAGGTCCACGTCGGTCTGGCTGGTCACCGCGGACTGACTGCCCAACTGCAGCCGGAAGTCCCGGTACTGCACCAGCTTCTGTGCGAAGGTCGCGTAGGTGAACGGCTTGATCAGGTATTGCACGATGCCGGCAGCCACGGCGCCGCGCACGATGTGCAGTTCGCGCACCGCCGTGATGGCGATGATGTCCGTGGTCAGGCCGGCTGCGCGCATCCGACGACTCACGTCGAGGCCGTGCAGATCGGGCAGGGTCATGTCCATCAGCACCAGGTCGATGGGCTGCCCGGCAGCCGCTGCAGCGGCCAGGGCGCGCAGGGCGGAATGGCCGTCCCCGGCGGTTCCCGCGTGCGCGAAACCGGTCAGGCGGCCGAGGTAGGCGGTGTGTGCCTCGGCGGCAATGGACTCGTCCTCGACGACGAGAACTCGGATGTCCCGGTCAATCATGAGCTCCGCCAACCGGTGCCGCGATGCCGGGTTCGCCTGCTGCGGGGGACTGCGCCGGCTGACGGGGGAGGGTGACCGTGAACACGGCCCCCTCGCGGCGCGTGATTGTGAGGCTGCCGCCGAGTCGGTTGACCGTCTGCCGCACCAACGCCAGACCGAGGCCGCGACCGAAGCTGCCGGGCTCCTTGGTGCTGTAGCCGCGGCGGAGAATGTCGGTCACGGCGTCCGGGTCGACGCCGGGCCCCGTGTCGGCCACCTCGATCGCCACCGACTC
>JBBQDC010000164.1:0-3398 GCA_038319305.1 Actinomycetales bacterium
CGTGACCGACGACGGCGCCGAGACCGACCTCGACATCGGCCACTACGAGCGGTTCCTGGACATCAACCTCAACCAGGCCGCCAACGTCACGACCGGCCAGGTCTACTCACAGGTGATCGCCAAGGAACGCCGTGGCGAGTATCTCGGTGACACCGTGCAGGTCATCCCGCACATCACCGACGAGATCAAGCGCCGCATGCGCCTGCAGGCCGACGACGAGCCGCGCCCCGACGTGATCATCTCCGAGATCGGCGGCACCGTCGGCGACATCGAGTCCCAGCCTTTCCTCGAGGCCGCCCGCCAGGTGCGCCACGAGCTCGGCCGAAACAACGTGTTCTTCGTGCACGTCTCGCTGGTGCCGTTCATGGCCGCCGCGGGGGAGCAGAAGACCAAGCCTACGCAGCACTCGGTCGCCGCCCTGCGCTCCATCGGTATCCAGCCGGATGCGCTCGTGCTGCGCAGCGACCGGCCCGTCTCCGACTCGAACAAGCGCAAGATCGCGCTCATGTGCGACGTGGACGAAGACGCCGTCGTCAACGCGGTCGACGTGCCGAGCATCTACGAGATCCCCACCATGCTGCACGACCAGGGTCTGGACAAGTACATCACCGACCACCTCGGCCTGCCGGTCACCAGCGTCGACTGGACCGGCTGGCAGAAGGTACTCGACGCCGTACGCGAGCCCAAGCACTCCGTCACGATCGGCCTGGTCGGCAAGTACATCGACCTGCCCGACGCCTACCTGTCGGTGACCGAGGCGCTGCGCGCCGGCGGTTTCGCCAACCAGACCAAGGTCAACGTCACCTGGATCGCCTCCGACGACTGCGAGACCGAGGAGGGCGCGACCCGCCTGCTCAGCGAGATCGACGGCATCTGTGTTCCCGGCGGCTTCGGTGTGCGCGGCATCGAGGGCAAGCTCGGCGCCCTCAAGTTCGCCCGCGAGAACGGCATCCCCGTGCTCGGCCTCTGCCTCGGCCTGCAGTGCATGGTCATCGAATACGCGCGCAACAAGGCGGGCCTCACCGGCGCGTCCTCGTCGGAGTTCGACGAGGCGACCGAGTTCCCCGTGATCGCGACCATGGAAGAGCAGGTTGAGATCATCGCCGGCGGCGACCTGGGTGGCACCATGCGCCTGGGGCTCTACCCGGCCGCCCTGGCCGAGGGCTCCATCGTGGCCGAGCTCTACGGCGCCCCCCAGGCGTCCGAGCGTCACCGCCACCGCTACGAGGTCAACAACGCGTTCCGCGGTCAGATCGCGGATGCCGGCATGTGGTTCTCCGGCACCTCGCCCGACCGCCACCTGGTCGAGTACGTCGAGCTGAAGCGCGAGGAGCACCCGTTCTACGTGGGCACGCAGGCGCACCCGGAGCTGCGCAGCCGGCCCAGCCACGCGCATCCGTTGTTCCGCGGCCTGATCAGTGCGGCCCTGGACCGCCAGCAGGCTAGCCGCCTGTTCGAGGTCGAAGCCAAGGAAGAAGCCTGACGCGTGATCACTGCCTCTGTGACCGCCGAGAAGTCCGGCGAATCGGACTCCGCCCCACTGGCGGATGAGCCTGCGTTCGCGGCGGTCTCGGCCAGCGAGATCGTTTTCGACGGCAAGGTCTGGGATGTGCGCCGCGACACCTTCGGCTACAACGGCTCCGGCATCATGCGGGAGTACCTGGACCACCCGGGGGCCGTGGCGATCCTCGCCCTCGACGATCAGGACCGCGTGCTTCTGATCAAGCAGTACCGCCACCCCGTGCGCGTGCGCGACTGGGAGCTGCCGGCCGGGCTGCTCGACGAAGACGGGGAGCACCCGCTCGTCGGCGCGCAGCGCGAGCTGGCCGAAGAGGCCGACCTCACGGCCACCGAGTGGAACATGCTCGGTGAGTTCTACACCTCGCCCGGGGGCAGCAATGAGGTCATCCGCATCTACCTGGCCCGCGGTCTCGCCGCGGCCCGGGAGGTTTTCGAGCGTACCGACGAGGAAGCCGACATCGAGGTGCGCTGGGTGCCACTCGACGAGTGCGTCGACGCCGTGCTCGCCAGCCGGGTGTTGAACCCATCGCTGGTGATCGGAGTGCTCGCCGCCCAGGCTGCCCGCGCCCGCGGGTGGAGCACTCTCGGGGCAGCGGATGCGCCGTGGCCGCGGCATCCGGTCAATTGGGACCACACGGTGTGACCGGTTGGCCTCGCCTGGTGATGTGAGCGGTGCTGGTGGGGGCGCCGTTGCGGCCGCCGTGGACTCGTATCTGCGGCATGTCGCGATCGAGCGCGGTCTGAGCACCAACACGGTGTCCGCCTATCGGCGCGACCTGGCGATCTACAGCCGCTGGCTCGCCGCCGAGAACCTGACCGGTCTGGCCGCTGTCACCAGCCGGCACATCTCCGAATACGTGCGCTACCTGGGCTCGCGCGAGGAGTCGCCGCTGACCGCGGCGTCGATTGCGCGCATCCTCTCGACCGTGCGTGGGTTCCACCGTTTCCTGCTCGAGGAGGGCGTGGTCGAAACGGATGTCGCCCACGAGTCGAAACCACCCAAGCTCGGCACCCGGCTGCCCAAGGCCATCTCGATCGAGCAGGTCGCGCAGCTGCTCGCGGCGACCGACGGCGACGAGGTGCAGAACCTGCGCGACAAGGCCCTGCTCGAGCTGCTCTACGCCACCGGCGCCCGCGTGTCGGAGGTGGTCAACCTCAATGTGGACGACGTGCTTGACCCTGAGGTCGTGCGGCTTACCGGCAAGGGCGACAAGCAGCGCATTGTGCCGGTGGGCAGTTACGCGCGCACGGCCATCGACACGTTCCTGGTGCGGGGGAGACCGCTGCTCTCGGCCCGCGGACCGGCGACTCCCGCCCTGTTCCTGGGGCTGCGCGGCAAGCGGCTCAGTCGGCAGAACGCGTGGCTGATCATCCGGGCCGCCGCCGAACAGGCCGGCCTCGAGGGGCATGTGTCGCCGCACACGCTGCGGCACTCCTTCGCCACGCACCTGCTCGAGGGTGGGGCCGATGTGCGCGTGGTGCAGGAGCTGCTCGGTCACTCGTCGGTGGCCACTACCCAGATCTACACCCTCGTCACCGCGGACACGCTCCGCGACATGTACACGACGGCGCACCCTCGGGCCCGGTGACCTGTCCCTCGGTCCGGCCACCAGTCATCCGTCACCCTTGCTAACTTCGGAGTTTTTCGCAACACGCCGTTCGAGTGGCAATGGCGGCGAGTCGCGATTTTCCCCGAAGTTACGTGACGACGAATGCCGCAGGTGCAGCAGGTCAGTGGGCGAGCAGCCGCAACCCGACCGCGGTGATGATCGGCTCGCGTTGCCCGCCGGAGTGCACGATGTGCTCGCCGTCGACGGTGAGCTGGCTGGCGTGGCAGCGCAGGGCGGCCGTGACCTGGGCGACATGTGCCGAAAGGT
>JBBQDC010000165.1:0-3306 GCA_038319305.1 Actinomycetales bacterium
ACCCTGCCTCTGCTTCGCCTGCGGGAGCGCGCCCCGCACGACGCCGTCGCGGCGACCCTGCTCGAACGCCTCGAACGCGACGTGATGGCCAGCAACGGTGTCGCGACCGAGGCGGCGGACTCGGCGATCACCGCGCTGCGCGAACACGACGTGACCGCGCAGACCCTCGCCGAGGCCCACGGTTGGGCGCACGACGCGGTCGGGGCTCTCGCTCCGCTCCCGGACGGCTCGGTCAAGAAGGCCCTCACCCGTTTCGCCGACACGATCGTTGAGCGATCCAGTTAGACGATCAAGCGAGAAAGTTGGAAAGGCTTCCATGACCAAGTTGCGATTGGCCATTGTCGGCGCGGGACCTGCGGGCATCTATGCCGCCGACATCCTGCTCAAGGCGGAACGGAACTTCGACGTCTCGATCGACCTGTTCGACCACCTGCCGGCACCCTACGGTCTCGTGCGCTACGGTGTCGCCCCTGACCACCCGCGAATCAAGGGCATCATCACGGCCCTGCGCGATGTGCTCGACCGCGGCGACATCCGCGTCTTCGGCAACGTGCGGTTCGGCATCGATATCACCCTCGACGACCTGAAGAAGCACTACAACGCCGTGATCTTCGCGACCGGAGCCGTGCGTGACGCCGACCTGGACATCCCGGGCATCGACCTGGAAGGATCTTACGGCGCCGCCCGGTTCGTGAGCTGGTTCGACGGGCACCCCGACGTGCCGCGCACCTGGCCGCTGGAGGCCCGGGAGGTCGCCGTCATCGGCAACGGCAATGTGGCGCTGGATGTGGCGCGCATGCTGGCCAAGCACGCCGACGACCTGCTGAGTACGGAGATCCCGGCGAACGTCTACGAGGGACTCAAGGCATCGCCGGTGACGGATGTGCACGTGTTCGGCCGCCGCGGGCCGACCTCGGTGAAGTTCACCCCGCTGGAGCTGCGGGAACTCGGCGACCTGCCCGACGTGGACATCGTGCTCTACGACGAGGACTTCGACTACGATGATGCCGCCAGGGACGCGGTGGCCAGCAACAAGCAGGTGTTCGTGATCGACAAGGTTCTGAACAAGTGGCGGGAGCGCCCAGCGGGCACGGCCAGTCGGCGCCTGCACCTGCACTTCTTCGCCAAGCCCGTCGAGATCGTCAACGACGGCGAAGGCCGGGTCGGCGCCATCCGTTACGAACGCACCACCCCGGACGGGCAGGGCGGCGTCGTCGGCACCGGCGAGATCCGCCAGCTCCCGATCCAGGCCGTCTACCGCGCGGTGGGCTACTTCGGGTCACCGCTGCCGGGGGTTCCCTTCGACCGGAAGCGCGGCGTGATCCCCAACCGGGAGGGGCAGGTGCTCTGGAAGGGTGACCCGTCGTTCGGATCGAAGAGCGCCAACACGCAGCTGTACGGCGTCTACGCGACCGGGTGGATCAAGCGCGGGCCGGTCGGGTTGATCGGGCACACGAAGTCCGACGCAATGGAGACGGTGCGACACCTGATCAACGACCTCGGCAACTGGTGGCGCCCCGAGTTCCCGTCGGAGCAGAGCATCGTCGACCTGCTCGATGCGCGCGGGGTGCAGTACACGAACCTTGACGGCTGGTACAGTCTCGACCAGCATGAGCTCGCGCTCGGTGCCCACGCGGGCCGCACCCGAGTCAAGGTCGTTCCCCGCGACGAGATGGTGACGATTTCCCGCGGCGAGATGGTGACGATTTCCCGCGGCGAGAGCTGACGCGCGTGGCGCCCTGGCTGCCGGTGATCGCCGGGCTGATCGGCGCCGCACTCGGGGTTTTTCTGACCGGGATCGCCGAACGGATGCTGCGCATCCGTCGCCGCTTCGCCTGGCCTGTGCGTGCCGCGGTGACCGTGGCGACCGGACTGCTGGTTGCCCTGGTCGTGTGGAAGTTCGGGGCAGGATGGGAGCTGCCGGCCTACCTGTACCTGGCGCTGATCGCGGTGGTGCTCAGCGTTGTGGACCTGACGGAGAGGAGGCTGCCGAACGCGCTCGTCTACCCCTCACTGGTTGCGCTGCCGGTGTTGCTGACGCTCGCCGCGGCGGCCACCGGGGCCTGGCCCGATCTGCTCGGGGCGTTCGTCGGCGCCGCGGCGCTGTTCGCGCTCTACCTCGTGCTCGCCCTGATCTCGCCGGGCGGAATCGGCATGGGCGACGTGAAACTGGCCGCGGTGATCGGTTTCGCCCTCGGCTATCTGGGCTGGACGCCGTTTCTCGTCGGCGCTTTCGGCGCCTTCCTGATCGGAAGCCTGGTCTCGCTGGTTGCCCTGGCGCTTCGCCGGGTGACGCTGCGAAGCTCCATCCCGTTCGGGCCGTCCATGCTCGCCGGCGCCTTTCTGGGCGTGCTCCTGGCCTAGGAATCACCCCTTCACGGGGGACGGCCCGGTGCGCCATGCGGGTCTACGGTTGCGCCATCGCCGACCCTACGGCGCATCCGCTTCACCCGAGGAGCACCTGTGTACCCGATTTGTGGACCCCTGCCCGATCGTCTCTGCCCGCGTCCCTGCGCGCCGGACCCAGGCCGAGCCGGAGGCCTATTCAGCGCTCGTTGCTGAGCCACTCAATTCGACCGGCCTGAACCCGAATGAAGGCCGCACTCGCGACATACCCACGTCGCGAGATATTGTCATGCCTGCTTTCAGCGTACACACAGCGAGTGTGCAGCCGCCCCCCAGACAGGGAGCCCCCCCACTGGGGAGTAGTGAGGTTTTCTCGGCGAACGTAGCTTGTGGTCATTCGCTCGGCTGCCCTGGCCGGCCCACACAGAACGGAAAACCCGAGATGAAGTTCTACACCCAGATCCTGGCCCGCTTCAACAGCCTGCGCACCGAGGAGGAGGGCGCCACCGCGGTGGAGTACGGCCTGATGGTGTCCCTCATCGCCGTCGCCATCATCGGCGCGGTCGGACTCCTCGGCGGTGAGCTGACGGCACTGTTCACCCAGATCAGAAACGCCATCTAACCGAGCCCAGCGGAACGTTCCGCCGGAATCCGTGCGCCGGCGGCGGCTTGCCATGGCGAGCTGCCGCCGCTCGCACCCCCCCGAGTCTTACCCGAAACGTCCGGCCTACCCGAAGGGGCCATCCCATGATTTTCAGGCGCATCGCCACAAGCGAACGCGGAGCGGCCGCAGTGGAATTCGCGCTCGTTCTCCCTCTGCTCCTCCTGCTCGTGCTCGGTGTGATCGAATTCAGCCGGGTCTACAACGTGCAGATCTCCCTGAGCAATGCGGCCCGTGAGGGAGCCCGGACGATGGCCATCCACAACGACCCCGCGCGGGCCAAGACGGCCGCCAGCCTG
>JBBQDC010000166.1:0-3259 GCA_038319305.1 Actinomycetales bacterium
GGCGAAGTAGTCGGTGATGAGCTGCTTGGCCTCCTTCGTGTCGATGCGCAGCTGCCGGGACAGTCCGAAGGCGCTGAGCCCGTAGGCCAGCCCGTAGGACATGGCCTTGACCTTGGAACGCATCTCGTTCGTGACGTCTTCTGGTGCCACGCCGAAAACGCTGGCGCCGACGAACCGGTGCAGGTCCTCTCCCGCATTGAAGGCTTCGATCAGTCCCGGGTCACCGGAGAGGTGCGCCATGATGCGCATCTCGATCTGCGAGTAGTCGGCGGTCAACAGGCACTCGGCCCCGTTGCCCGCGTGGAACGCGGCACGAATGCGGCGGCCCTCCTCCGTGCGCACCGGAATGTTCTGCAGGTTGGGGTCGGTGGAGGAGATTCGGCCGGTTGCGGTGCCGATCTGCACGTAGGTGGTGTGGATGCGGCCCGTCTTGTCGACGGCCTTGTCCAGGCTCTCCACGATCTGGCGCAGCTTCGTGGCGTCGCGGTGCTGCAGCAGCATGTCGAGGAACGGATGGGGGTTGCTGGCCTGCAGGTCGGCGAGAGCCCCGGCATCCGTGGAGAACCCGGTCTTGTTGGCCCGAGTCTTGGGCATACCGAGCTGGTCGAACAATACTTCCTGTAGCTGCTTGGGTGAGCCGAGGTTCACCTCGCGGCCGATCTCAGCGTAGGCTCCCGCGGCGAGCCCGGCAGCGCGTTCCCCCAGCTGGCTGGAGAGCGCGGACAGCTGCTCGTGCGAGACGGCCACACCAGCCAGCTCCATGTCGGCCAGGGCGAGCAGGGTCGGCATCTCGATGGCGGTCAGCACCTCGCGCGACCCGTCGTCGAGCAGCGATTCGATCGCCGCGGCGACCCGGAACGTGTACCAGGATTCCAGAGGCACGCCCCCGGCCTCGTTCTCGGCCGGGATCAGCTGGTTGGGGTCGGTCACCGGCATGGTCTCGTCGAGGTAACGGGTGACGAGGGTGGCGAGGGTCTTGTCGGGCGTTCCCGGGCGCAGCAGCCAGCCGGCGATCAGGGTGTCGAAAGCCAGCCCGGAGAAGTCCAGGTTGCTGCGGCGGAGCGCCTTGAGCTGCCGTTTGGCGTCGTGCATAATCTTGGGCGAGTCGCTGGCCAGCCAGATCTCGAACGCGAGGTAGTCCGCGCGTCCAGGCTGCCAGGGCAGGTTGACCGACTCGGTCGGTCCGGACAGGCCGAAGCCGATGGTCTGGCCGTCGTGCACCTCGACGCAGAGGCCGAGTCCCTGCGGGGAGGCGGTCGTCGCCCGGGCGATCCAGGCGCCCAGTTCCTCGTCGAGCAGGTCCTGGGCGACGGGCGCCTGTGGTGCTGCGACGACATTTTCCTTGGGCACGACGACGGCGGAAGCCTGCGTCGCGCCAGCGCCTTCGAGCTTGATCACCCGGTCGAGCAGGGTGCGAAACTCGAGCCGGCCAAACACATCGCGCACGGCCGATTCGTCGACGGGGCACCGTACGAGATCGGTGAGCTCCACCGGCAAGTCCAGGTCGGTCACGAGGTGGTTGAGGCGGCGGTTGCGGATCGCGTTCTCTTTCTGCTCGCGCAGGTTGTTTCCGACGACGCCCGTGATCTCCTCGGCGTGTTCGAGGATTCCGTCGAGGCTGCCGTAGAGGCCGAGCCATTTCACGGCGGTCTTCTCCCCGACCTTGTTGATTCCGATCAGGTTGTCGCTGGTCTCGCCGACGAGGGCCGCGACATCCGGGTACTGCGCCGGCTCGATGCCGTACTTCTCGCGCACCCGGGCCGGATCGTAGCGGGTGAGCGCAGAGACGCCCTGGCTCGACGGGTAGAGCAGGGTGACGTTCTCGTTGACGAGCTGGATGGCGTCCCGGTCCCCCGAGACCACCAGAACGTGGAACCCCTCCTGGTTGCCGCGCACGGACAGGGTCGCCAGGATATCGTCGGCCTCGAAGTCTTCCTTGGTCAGCGTCCTGATGTTCATCGCCGCCAGGGCTTCCTGCAGCAGGGGTACCTGCCCGATGAACTCGCTGGGCGTGCTGGCTCTGGTGCCCTTGTATGCGGCGTATTCGCGGGTGCGGAACGAATACCGGGAGATGTCGAAGGCCACGGCGATATGCGTCGGCTTCTCGGTGCGCAGCAGGCTGAGGAGCATGGACAGGAAACCGTGGATGGCGTTCGTGTGCTGCCCGTCATGGGTTTGGAAGCTGTCCACCGGGAGGGCGTGGAACGCCCGGTAGGCCAGGGAATGGCCGTCGATGATCATCAGGGTAGGCTTTTCGGAATCTGACACAGAGACAGCCTACAAGCGTCATCCGGCGCGGGCAGGTGCAGCGACCGAAGGTGAATATGATCGAGCAGACCACGGACGCCCTCGAGTGGGTCCAGCAGCGGGGAGCCGGCTCCCTGGCCGAAAAAATGGGCATCGAGTTCGTCGAGTTCACGATCGAACGTGCCGTTGCACGGATGCCGGTTGAGGGCAACACACAACCGGCGATGCTTCTGCATGGGGGTGCTTACGTGGTACTCGGCGAGTCGCTGGGGTCGATGGCGGCTAATCTGCATGCCGGTCCCGGCCGTCTGGCGGTGGGCATCGAGATCAATGCAACCCACACCCGGTCGGCGACGTCAGGCTTCGTCACGGGCATCTGCACGCCGGTTCACCTGGGCCGCACCCTCACCACCCACGAGATAACGGTCACGGATGACCAGGGTCGCCGCTGTTCGACGATCCGGATCACCAATCTGATCAAGGAACTGCCGAACCGAACCCAGCTATAAAAACGGCCGGGCGAACCACCCAGAAGGGGTTCCGCCCGGCCGTCGAAGTCTGAGCCGCTGTTGGTGTCTCGCGCTGTTACTTCTTGGCGCTGAGCTGCTCGATGATCGCTTGGGCGACGTCGTGCATGGTGAGTCGGCGGTCCATGGATGCCTTCTGGATCCAGCGGAACGCCTCCGGCTCGGTGAGCCCCATCTTCTCGTTGAGCAGGCCCTTGGCCCGGTCGACGAGCTTGCGAGTCTCGAAACGCTCGACGAGGTCGGCCACCTCGGCTTCGAGGGTGATGATCTGGCTGTAGCGCGAGAGGGCGATCTCGATCGCGGGCAGCAGGTCGTTCGGGGTGAACGGCTTGACCACATACGCTAGCGCGCCCGCCTCCGTCGCCCGCTCGACCAGTTCTTTCTGGCTGAACGCGGTCAGCAGAACGACGGGAGCGATATGCGCCTTGGTGATGCGCTCGGCCGCGGAGATGCCGTCGAGGTGGGGCATCTTCACGTCCATGATG
>JBBQDC010000167.1:0-3091 GCA_038319305.1 Actinomycetales bacterium
GTAGGGAAACCATATACTAACTGAACGATCGGTTGGTAAAAGTTCGCCAAACCCAGGAGTCAACGATGACAATCCCCTCAGTTCCCTACGCTATCGCCCCGGAGAGCGCCGACACGGTCTCCGCCGAGGAGCAGCAGTTCAACGACCTGATTGCCGCCGATTCGAGGATCGAGCCGCGCGACTGGATGCCTGACGGCTACCGCAAGACCCTCATCCGCCAGATCTCGCAGCACGCGCACTCCGAGATTATCGGGATGCAGCCGGAGGGCAACTGGATCACCCGGGCGCCCAGCCTGAAGCGCAAGGCCATCCTGCTGGCGAAGGTGCAGGACGAGGCCGGCCACGGCCTCTACCTCTACTCCGCCGCGCAGACGCTCGGCATCAGCCGTGACCTGATGACGGACCAGCTCATCGCCGGCAAGGCCCGCTACTCCTCGATCTTCAATTACCCGAGCCCCACCTGGGCCGACATGGGCTCGATTGGCTGGCTCGTCGACGGCGCTGCGATCTGCAACCAGGTGCCACTCTGCCGCGCCTCTTACGGTCCGTACGGTCGCGCCATGGTGCGCATCTGCAAGGAGGAGTCCTTCCACCAGCGCCAGGGCTTCGAGATCCTGCTCGAGCTGATGAACGGAACGCCCGCCCAGCGCGAGATGGCTCAGGAATCGGTCAATCGCTGGTACTGGCCGGCCCTGCAGATGTTCGGGCCTCCCGACGACGACTCGCCCAACTCGGCGCAGTCGATGGCGTGGAACATCAAACGGTTCTCCAACGACGAACTGCGCCAGCGCTTCGTCGGAATGCTCGTGCCGCAGGCCGAGGTGCTCGGCGTGACGCTGCCGGACCCAGACCTGCGCTGGAACGAAGAAAAGGGTGTCTACGACATGGGTGAAATTGACTGGACCGAATTCCATGAGGTGCTCGCGGGCCGCGGCCCGGCCAATGCCCGGCGCCTTCAGCGCCGCCGCGATGCGCACGACGACGGCCAGTGGGTGCGTGAGGCTGCTGCCGCGTACGCCGCCAAGCAGGCCGTGAAGGCGGTCGCATAATGAGCGCTCCCGGTGCATCCGAGAAGGAAATCTGGCCCCTCTGGGAGGTTTTCGTGCGCTCCAGTCGCGGAATCAGCCACACCCACGTGGGCTCACTGCACGCCCCCGATGCCACCCTCGCGGTGCGCAACGCGCGTGACCTCTATACCCGCCGCAACGAGGGCGTCTCGATCTGGGTCGTGCCTGCCGACGCGATCACCACGAGCGATCCGGATGCGAAGGGTGCCTTCTTCGAATCGCCCGCCGGCAAGAACTACCGCCACGCGAGCTACTACACGAAGAGCGAAGGGGTGAAGCACCTGTGATGGACCACGCTGAAGCGGATGTCGCCACCCGCGATCCCACCGACACCGCGGACGGCCACGGCCATGTGGACGTCGAGGCGGTCACGCTGTCCGCGGAATTGGTTGAAGCGGCATCCGTCGCCTCGCACGACGTGGCGGAATACGCTCTCTGGCTCGGCGATGACTCGCTCGTGCTGGCCCAGAACCTGGGCTGGTGGATCTCCCGCGCGCCGGAGCTGGAGGAGGACATCGCCCTCGGCAACATCGCCCTTGACCTGATCGGGCACGCCCGTTCCCTGCTCCACTACGCCGGAGCCGAGTCCGGCCGCACCGAGGACGACCTGGCCTACTGGCGTGACGAACCGAACTGGCGCTCCGCGCACCTGTTCGAGCAGCCCAACGGCGACTTCGCGCACACGATCGCCCGTCAGCTCATCGCAGCGCACTACCTGTTCGAGCTCTACAGTGCCCTGATGGAGTCGACGGATGCGACGCTCGCCGCGATCGCGGCCAAGGCCGTCAAGGAGGTCGATTACCACCGCGATCACTCCATTCAGTGGGTGCTGCGCCTCGCGCAGGGAACCGAAGAATCTCGCCGCCGCATGATCACGGGCCTCTCCGATCTGTGGCCGTTCGTCGAGGAACTCTTCGTCGACGAGCCGCTGATCGACCGGCTTGAGGGCGTCGCCGTGCGGCCGTCCTCCCTGCAGGCAGCGGTCGAGGCCGCCATGCTCCCCGTGCTCGCCGAAGCAGAGCTCGAGGTTCCCCGCGGCTTCATCTCCTCCGGAGGCGGTCGCCGCGGCGACCACTCCGAGAACCTCGGGCCGCTACTGGCCGAACTGCAGGTTCTGGCTCGGGCGCACCCCGGCGCGAAATGGTGACCGTGGCCTCGATCGCCCGGCCGCGCCCGAGCGACGCGGCCTCCCAGCAGGCGTGGGACATCGCCGCCGAGGTCTGTGATCCTGAGGTGCCCGTGCTCACGATCGAAGACCTCGGCGTGCTCCGGTCGGTCGCTGTGACGAAAGACGGAACCCACGTCATCCTCACGCCGACCTACAGCGGCTGCCCCGCGATGGAGGCCATGCGTGACGACGTCACGTCGGTGCTCACGGGTGCCGGCTATGAGAATGTCACCGTGGAACTCGTTCTCGCCCCGGCCTGGACCACCGACTGGATGAGCGAGGAGGGCAAGGCGAAGCTGGTCAGTTACGGCATCGCCGCCCCAACCGGTCATTCCGGAGTGCGCCCGACAGGCACCGTCCGGCTCCAGCTCGCGGTCAAGTGCCCGCGCTGCTCCTCACTGAATACGCGGGAACTCGCCCGCTTCGGTTCGACGTCGTGCAAGGCACTCTACGAGTGCCGGGACTGCCTCGAACCGTTCGACTACTTCAAGGTGTTGTAACCATGGCCGCACTCAATTTGGGCAGTACCGATTCAGGCACGACCGTTGTGGACGAGGCCAGCATCGCGGCCAGCACGAAACGCCGTGCCCGGTTCCACACGCTCTCCGTCGGCGAGGTGCGTCAGCTCACCCAGGACAGCGTCGAGGTGACCTTCCTGGTTCCCGAGGAACTGCAGGGGGAGTTCGATTACGACCCTGGGCAGCACCTGGCGCTGCGCGCCACGATCGACGGCCGGGAGCTGCGCCGCAGCTACTCGATCTGCCGCCCCCACACTGTCGGCTCGGTCAGCGTCGCGATCAAACGCGACCTCGGCGGGGTCTTCTCCAGCTGGGCGAACACCGAGCTGCGAGCCGGG
>JBBQDC010000168.1:0-3000 GCA_038319305.1 Actinomycetales bacterium
CTCTGCGCACCCGACCACCGGCTGAAAACACTGACGAAGATCCGCTACACACGCGAACCCGACGACACCCTCATCGTCACCACACCCACCGGAACCACCGCCCGCACAGCCCCGAAGAAACCACTCCCCGACAACCCACCATTCTGACCAGCACTACCTCCCGAGTCGCCACCGCTTCGCAGTTCAGCACCACTTCTCGGCCCAACGCCAGTCAGGGCGATACGCCCTGCTATTGGGCTGGGTGAGCCGGGGCCGCGGTGCAGCTCTCCCTGGCCCTGGCCGGCAGTGCGCTCAGGCTCGCCCGCCGCTCGGCCGAGAGCTCGGCCGACAACAGGCCAGGCAGCAGCAGCGACCACATCTCCTCCACCCGCTGAAAGAGGTCGGTGCGCCCGGTCAGCACCTGGGAGACGGTCTGCACGCCCGTGAAGGCAGGGCTGATGAAATGAGCGGCGGCCTCCAGATTCAGATCGGCCGAGACGTCGCCGTCGTCGACCGCGCGCCGCAGGGCCTGCCCACACACGGATATCCAGTCGTGGAACGGCCCGACCACCGGCACCGAGAAGTTGGAGGCCTCCATGGTGAGGCGGATGCCGGCGCTCACCACCGGCTCGTCCCGCACCTGTGTCGCCAGCTCAAAGGTCATCAGGATCAGCGCCTGCAACCCGGGCACCGTGGCGTCTAGAAGCCTCTGACCCATGCCGATCGAGGCCTCGTGCTGGGCCTCGATGACGGCGAGGGCGAGGGCCTCCTTAGACGCGAAATGGAAATAGAGCGCACCTTTACTGACCCCGGCCGCGGCTTCCAGCCCGGCCAGCGTCGTGCTGCCGTAGCCGTGGTCCCGAAAAGCGACCGCCGCACCCCGAATGATCGCGGCCCGCGTTCCGATCGCCCGTTGCTGCTGCGCCATGCCACTCCTCGGTTCGACCTGGCTTCCAGCGTAGCGACCGCCCGGCCGGGGCGCCGCGGGCGGCCCTGTCGAAATCCGTCGCAATCGGTAAACAGAAGATACCGTTTGGTATGGTTTAGGCACAGGACGCCCGCGCGGGGGAAAGGCGGTGCGCGACTTCGGTCGCCGCACCACTTTCAACGGGGGCGTCTCCGGGGAGTGTCAAAGTACGGGGGTCGCAGATGATCGACAGCGCGCGCATGGTGCAGATGGCCGGACTCGGCCTCGGAGGCCTCGGCGTGCTGGGCAGCGTGGGGCTGATCGTCGCCGCCCTGGCCCAGATCACCCGTGCCCTTCATCTGCGGGAGGCAGCGCGCGCAGGCTGGGTGCTGGTCGTCGTCTGCGCACCCGTCTTCGGGGCGGTGGCCTGGTTCGCGGTCGGCAACCGGATCGATGCCGACCAGAGCTGACCTGGCTTAGGTGTTCGGGCGAACGACCAGCACCGGGCACTTTGCGTGCCGCACGCACTGCTCGCTCACGGAACCCAGCAACATTCCGCTGAGGCCGCCGCGCCCGCGCGAGCCAACCACGAGCATCCGTGCGCCTCGGGACACGTCGATCAGAGATTTCAAGGGGCTGGCATAGGTGGCACGGTATTCGACCTTCACGTCGGGGTGCTTGGCCACCTCGGCCATCACGGCCTCGACGAGCTCATCGCGTACCGCGCCGGCGTATTCTTCGATCGACGACACATAACCGAATTCCCAGTTGGCCGGGCGCGGCGCCGTGTCGATGGACCACGCGCGCACCAGCATGATCGGCGCGTGCAGCTGCTCGGCCAGGTCGAGCGCCACGGCCACGGCGTGATCGGCGTAACCCGATCCGTCGTGTCCGACGACGATGGTGTTGCTGGGAACGGGGGTCTGTTCTGGCTGTGTGTCAGGCATGACCCCAAACTACTCCGGGGCCCCGCGCCCGGACGGCACACGCTCCTGCGTGTCGGTCGTGTACTCCGGCTCCCAGCCCCTTCCCGCCGCGCCCCAGTAGGGTCTCCCCTATGACGTACCTGGGCACGCCGCGCCGCCGACTGGTCGCACTGGCGATGCTCGTCACTCTGGCCGTGCTGGGCGCCGGCCTGGCACTAGCCGCGTCGGTGCGCACCACCGAGGCCGCCACCGACCCCGTCGGTTTCGCCCCCGGGGCGATCATCAGTGACTACAACTTCTACAACGCCGACGCGTTGAACGAGAGGGAGATCCAGACGTTCCTGGCGGACCGCTCCTGCATCCCCCGCGACGATTCGCCGTGTCTGGCGGACTACGAGGAGAACACGATCTCCCAGCCGGCCCAGGGTGAAGGGCACTGCGCCGCCTACTCTGGGGGCCGCAACGAGTCAGCTGCCCGCATCATCGCGAAGGTGTCTGAGGCGTGTTTCATCAGCCCGAAGGTACTGCTGGTGCTGCTGCAGAAGGAGCAGTCTCTGCTCACCCGGCCCAGCGCATCCGGCTACCTGCGTGCCACCGGTTACGGCTGCCCCGACACGGCCGACTGCGACGCCGCATACTTCGGCTTCTTCAACCAGGTCTACCGCGCCGCCTGGCAGTTCCGGCAGTACACCCAGGAGCCCGAGCGCGCCTACAAGGTCGGGTCCGTGCGCGTGGGCTTCAATCCGGATGCGAGCTGCGGCGCGTCAGCCGTGACGATCGAGAACCAGGCCACCGCAAACCTCTACAATTACACTCCGTACCAGCCCAATGCCGCCGCGCTGGCACGCCCGGGCACCGAGGGCGACGGATGCTCGACGCACGGCAACCTGAACTTCTGGCGGTTCTACAACCAGTGGTTCGGGTCCTCTGAAGCCGTGGGCTATCCGACGGCGTTCGCCTCGTGCCTCAACCTCGTCGGCGGCCAGCCCTGCCGGGAGCATGGTCTGCTGCCCACTCCCTGAGCTGTGCCCGCTAATCCGTCGCGGACTTAGCCTCAATACCGTTCAGTTAAGCGTTTGAGTGTTGATTTCTGGCTCGTGGAGGGGTTGTGGCCAGTGCGCGTGGTGGAAGCGTTTGGCGGGCCATTTTGAGACCTTGCGTTTGATGACGCGAGGGTTTGAACGCCGT
>JBBQDC010000169.1:0-2949 GCA_038319305.1 Actinomycetales bacterium
GGCCGGCGCCGCCAACCCCGCACCGCCCATCGGGCCGGCGCTGGGCCAGCACGGCGTCAACATCATGGAATTCTGCAAGGCGTACAACGCTCAGACGGAATCCCAGCGCGGCAACGTCATCCCGGTGGAAATCACCGTCTACGACGACCGTTCATTCACTTTCATCCTGAAGACCCCGCCGGCGGCGGAGCTCATCAAGAAGGCGGCCGGCGTCGCCAAGGGCAGTGGTACCCCGCACACCGTCAAGGTTGCGAAGCTCACCAAGGCTCAGGTCCGCGAAATCGCCGAGGCCAAGATGGTTGACCTCAACGCCAACGACCTCGACGCAGCGTCGAAGATCATCGCCGGCACCGCCCGCTCCATGGGCATCACGGTCGAGGCCTAACCACCTCCACCAGGCATCCCGCCACCAGCAGTACGTGGAAGAGCCAGCCAGGCTCGCACCACACTCTCAATTTCGTTGTACAGGAGATTTCAACATGGCACAGAAGTCAAAGGCCTACCGGGCCGCGGCCGACAAGATCGACGCAGACAAGTTCTACACCCCGACCGAGGCCGTCACCCTGGCCCGGGAGACCGGCTCCGCGAACTTCAACTCGACCGTTGAGGTTGCCCTCAAGCTCGGCGTCGACCCGCGCAAGGCTGACCAGATGGTTCGCGGTACCGTTATTCTTCCTCACGGCACCGGTCGTACCGCCCGCGTCATCGTCTTCGCGACGGGCCCCGCGGCTGAGGCAGCAATCGCTGCCGGCGCCGACGAGGTCGGTGGCGACGAGCTCATCGAGAAGGTAGCCGCCGGCTACACCTCGTTCGACTCCGCCGTCTCGACCCCCGAGCTCATGGGTAAGGTCGGTCGTCTCGGTAAGGTCCTCGGCCCGCGCGGTCTCATGCCGAACCCGAAGACCGGAACCGTGACGCCTGACGTCGCGCGCGCCGTGTCCGACATCAAGGGCGGAAAGATCGCGTTCCGCGTCGACAAGCACGCCAACGTGCAGTTCGTCGTCGGCAAGGTGTCCTTCTCCGCGGAGCAGCTGAACGAGAACATCAGCGCCGCCCTCGAGGAGATCGTTCGCCTCAAGCCCAGCTCTTCCAAGGGCCGCTACATCATGAAGGGTGCCGTCTCCACCACGTTCGGTCCCGGCATCCAGCTCGATGTGAACAGCATCTAGTCAGTTTCACCGCAGCACAGCTGCACCACGAAGGGCCCGTCGCGAGACGGGCCCTTCGTCGTTAACGGATTTCGCCAGGTGGCGATGGCGTCAGCCGGCCGACGCGCGCCGGGACTGCCTGCTCTGCCCGCTCTGCGCGTTCTGGGGGTGCGAGCGAAGCATGGCCGCGACCGCGATCGCGTCGCCCTCCGGCTGGTGCGAGGCACTGTGCGGTCTGGCGATGAACAGGTAGAGCAGTCCACTGCCCATCACCACACCCAGGCCGAGCAGCACGATCCAGTCGTCGAGGAAGACCCCGGTTGTGCCCGGCCGCGCCAGCAGAACCATGGCGAAGATCCCGTAGGCCAATGCGATCACGTTGACGACGAATCCCAACGGCCCCAGGTTGAACGGCCCCGCTGGGCGCCAGCCCTTGATCCGCTGGCGGAGCGCTGCCAGCACCACGGCCTGGAACGCGACGTAGATGCCAAGCACGGCGAATGCCGTGATCTGGGTCAGGATCGTGGCTCCCCCCAGATAGATCAGAACGCAGAGCAGCACCGGGATCGTGCAGGACACGATCAGGGCGTTGACGGGAACGGCCGTGCGCGGGGAGACCCGACCCAGCCAGGTATGACCGGGGATCATTCCGTCGCGCGCGAACGAGAACAGGAGGCGGCTGGCTGCGGCCTGCAGGCTGAGCACGCAGGAGAGGAACGCCGTGATCGCCACCACGAGGAACAGCTTGGCGCCAACGGTGCCCAGGGTGGCCTCGAGGATCGCCGGGATCGGGTCGACGTCGGTGCCGCTGACCACGGCCTGCAGGTCGGGCGCGGCCATCACGTAACCGCCGAACGAGAACAGGGCGGAGACCCCGCCGACCAGGATCGTGAGGATCATGGCCCGGGGGATACCCTTTGCCGCGTTCGGCACCTCCTCTGCGACGTCGCCGCAGGCCTCGAACCCGTAGAACAGGAACAGGCCGGCCAGCGCGGCACCGAGGAACGCGGCGGCATAACTTCCGTCGCCCTCGACGCCCAAGGTGTCAAAGAAGACACTGAACTCCTGCTTGCGCTGGAAGATGAGCAGGTAGAGGCCGAGGCCGATCACTCCGATCAGCTCGGCAGCGAGGCCGATCCGGGCGACGCGCGCCAGCATCTTCGTGCCGGAGAAATTGAACGCGAAGGCCACCAGCAGGAACAATACCGAGAGGCCCAGGGTCACCTCCTTGGTTGCCGGCGCGTTGATCAGGCTGGCGAGGAAGCCGCTGCCGAATTCGGCGACAGCGGTGATCGTGACGAGCATCGCCCAGACGTAAACCCAGGCGGCCATCCAGGCGTAGCGCTTGCCCCAGAGACGCCGGGTCCACGGGTAGATACCGCCCGCGATCGGATACTGGGAGACCACTTCGCCGAAGACCAGTGCCACGAGCAACTGCCCGGCGCCCACGATGACCAGCCAGAAGATTGAGGGCGGCCCTCCCGTGCTCAGGGCGAGGGCGAAGAGCGAGTACACACCGACGAGCGGCGAGAGATAGGTGAAGCCCAGGGCGAAGTTTCCCCAGAGCGACATGGAACGGTGGAACGAGTCCTCGTAACCGAGGGCCTTGAGGTGCTCTGCGTCGCCGAGCCCCTTCTTCTGTGGGTCTGAGTTCGCTGACATCATTACCTTTCCGATCGAGCCGGAGGGACGCGGTCACCGAGAGCTGGCCGCGGACATCTCATTGTGTGTGCCCAACATAATGGCGCCGGCAGCCAAAGCTATAGAACCGAATGATTGTTTTTTCGGCGAGTTGCGGGGC
>JBBQDC010000170.1:0-2910 GCA_038319305.1 Actinomycetales bacterium
ACCAGGACCGTGGCGGGGGCGCCGCCGATGGTCGGGGACTCTCCGGCGCGGGAGGCGACGTCGAGGATGACGGCGAGCACGTCGTGGCGTCGCTGGTCGGGGGTGCGGTCGTCCCGCTCGAGCAGCGCCTGCTGCTGGTCCCGGGCGGCTTCTTCTTCGGTGTGGAAGGCGACCGGTGCGCTCTTGGGCGAGAGGTAGGCGTCGAAGAGGCGGCGGAGCTTGCCCGCGATCTCGGGCATCAGTGCCCCGGAGAGGGGAACAATGCCGTCGCGTTCGCGGCCGAGCCGGATGCCGCGGGCGACCATGGCGTGGTCGTCGGGGCGGGACCCGTCGGGGGCGAGCACGGCCTTCCAGACTGCGCCCCGCAACCGGATCTCGTCCGCCGACGCCGGAACCGGGGTTTCAGAGCTGGTGCCGGTGGCCGACGCGACCAGTTCGCTCTCGGCGGCCTGCACGGAGTCCAGGTCGGCGCACCGCAACGTCGGCGTCAACGCCGTGAGGATCGCGTCGGCCGTGTCGATGCCGATCGCCCCGGTGGCCAGGCCGATCGCCGTGGCGGGAAAAATGGGCGGCAGGGGTTCGCCGCCCAGGGAGAGGCCGGTGCGGAGTTGCTTGCCCAGCCGCATCCGCCGGTGCGCGGTCGGCCCCGCCACGAGGGTGATGCGTTCGAGGAGTTCCCCGGGAGTGCGGCAGCCCTTCTTCGCCGACAACTGCCCCGTGCCCAGCTCGGGCCGCGACCGGTCGGCGACCTCCGCCGCGGCCGCCACCCGCAGCGCGTCGACCCGGCGGCCGAGGACCTCCACCGCGGTGGTCACCTGCAGCAGGCCGTCATCATCGAAGCCGCGCACCGCCGAACACCGCAGCGTGGTGCCCAGTTCGCCCGCGAGAGCCTGCAGCTCCGCGACCACCCGTGCCGCCGCGGACGGGCCGGGTGCGGCATCCGCTTCGGGTGTTTCCAGGAGGTTGGTCACAAGATGATTCTATCTCACTTAGAACACACTGTCGAGACTTACTCGTCTTTTATTGCAAATCGGGAAAGCTTTTATCGAACCTATAAGCGATCAGATCAGGCCGGGAGCGCTCATGCGAAACTCAGCCTTCTGTCGTGAGCGCCGCCTACGCTGGTGGGGTGCGCCGCATCCTCTTCGACTCCCCCCTCAGCCGGGCCGGCTACCTCTACGCCACCACGGTCGGCATGATCTGGGGATCCATCTGGAGCACCGGAAAGGTCGAGCGCCGAGGCGGTCTCATCGTCTTCCGCGGCATGCCCGCCTGGGCGTTCGGACGCGGCGGCTCCTGTGTCGGCGGCTGCTACCTGACCGATCAGAACGTGTCGACGGCCGTGCTCGAGCACGAGGCCGTGCACAAACGCCAGTGGCAGCGCTTCGGCATGGTCTTTCCGCTGCTCTATCTGGTGGCCGGCCGCAATCCGCTGCGCAACCGCTTCGAGATCGAAGCCGGTCTTAAAAAGGGCGGCTATGTCAAGTAACGCGGCTATGTCAACGAACACAGCCACATAAAACAGGGGGACCAGATATGACTTCACGCACCATCGTGATCACCGGCGCCAGCGACGGGATCGGCGAGGCCGCCGCCCGCGCCCTCAGCCGGTCCGGCGACCACGTCGTGATCGTGGGCCGCTCGCCTGCCAAGACCGCTGCGGTCGCCGAGGCGCTGGGCGCCGATTTTCTCGTGGCCGATTTCGCCAGCCTCGATGAGGTGCGCGCCCTTGCCGCCGAGCTGCTGGAGCGCTACCCGCGCATTGACGTGCTGGCCAACAATGCCGGCGGCATCATGGGCGAGCGGGACATCACCGTTGATGGCCATGAGAAGACCTTCCAGGTCAACCACCTGGCCCCCTTCCTGCTCACCACCCTGCTGATGGACCGGCTCATCGCCAGCCAGGCCCGGGTCGTCAACACCTCCAGCGCCGCCAACCTGCTCTTCGGAAAGATCGACCTCGACGATCTGCAGGCCGAGACGAAGTACTCCGCAAACAAAGCGTACGGCGACGCCAAACTCGCCAACATCCTCTTCACCAGGGAACTCGACCACCGCTACAACGACCAGGGACTCACCACGGCGGCCTTCCACCCCGGCGTGGTTGCGACGAGCTTCTCCACCGGGTCGACGACCGTGATGCGCCTGATCTACCAGACTCCGCTGAAACGTCTGCTGCTCGGAGCGGACCAGGGTGCCGACACCCTGGTCTGGCTGGCGTCCGCGAAACCGGGCACCGACTGGGTGTCGGGCGAGTACTACGAGAAGCGCCGCATCCAGAAGGCCAATAAGCAGGCCTATGACCCCCAGCTGGCCGCCGCCCTCTGGGAGCAGAGCTCCGTTCTGGTCGCCGGGCACTCGGCGCCTCTGGCCTCGTAGGCGAGGTCCCCCGGAACGAATATCTCCGGCACAGCCATTCGCTAATCGCGCCGGCGGCACGCATGATGGGTGTGCGGGGTCATGTTCCGTCCCGAATGAATGTCACCGAGTGGAGGATCCATGAGCTACGCACACACCGTCACGGTCAATGTCTCGTTCGACGAAGCGGTACGGATGGCACGGGAGGCCCTGAGCGAGCAGGGATTCGGGGTTCTGACCGAAATCAACATGCAGTCCACCTTCGCCGCCAAACTCGGCCCGGAGGCCGCCGAAGCGGTCGGTGAGTATCTGATTCTCGGCGCCTGCAACCCCGCTCTGGCGCAGCGGGCCGTGACGGCCGACCCTGGAATCGGCGCCCTCCTTCCCTGCAACGTGGTCGTGCGCCGCCACGCGGGGGCCGGGGAAACCACCGTGGAGGCCCTCGACCCGGCCATCATGGCGCAGCTCAGCGCGAAGCCGGAGATCAAACAGGTCGCCATCGAAGCGGATGCCCGGCTGCGCGCAGCCCTCGCCGCCGTGCTGGCCGGGGCC
>JBBQDC010000171.1:0-2828 GCA_038319305.1 Actinomycetales bacterium
GACTGACTTTCGACTTTGATACTGGAGATAACCAATGCCTACGCCCACTAAGGGAGCCCGCCTCGGAGGCGGACCGGCCCACGAGCGCCTCATGCTCGCCAACCTGGCCGCATCCCTGTTCACCCACAAGTCCATCAAGACCACCGAGACGCGCGCCAAGCGCCTGCGTCCGGTCGCCGAACGTCTGATCACGTTCGCGAAGAAGGGTGACCTGCACGCCCGTCGTCGCGTGCTTGCCACCATCGGCGACAAAACCGTCGTGCACGAGCTCTTCACCGAGATCGCACCTCAGGTTGCCCTGCGTGAGGGTGGCTACACCCGCATCACGAAGCTCGGCTTCCGCAAGGGCGACAACGCTTCGATGGTGCAGATGGAGCTCGTTCTCGAGCCGCTGAACCCGAAGGTCAAGCGCTCCTCCGCCAAGGCTGCGTCCAAGCCTGCCGCGGCAGCGCCCGTTGCCGAGGCTCCGGCCGAGGTCGTCGCCGAGGACGCAGCGGTCGACGCCGATGTCGTCGAAGCCGATGAGGTTGCCGACGCTGAGGAATCCAAGTAAGCGAACGGATTCACCCGGCTGCACTGAACTGCATCGCCGGACTGCGCTGAATTAAGAGGGGCCCGACTTCGGTCGGGCCCCTCTTTGCGCGCCCTGTCAACGACCTATCTTCCTCAAGCCGGCCCGGCTACGGTAAGCGCCATGGAACGCCCAATGGGAACCCAGACCCGTGCCGCCGCCCGGCGCACCGCCGGGCCGGCCGACACGTATGGCCCCGTCCACCCGGAGGTCACAACGTGGCGTGCGGCAACAGTGGCCGATATCAACGACCTGTGGCAGTTCACCCGGGCAGTTGGCAAAGTGGACCATCCGTATCACCTGACGACGAGGGAGGGAATCGAGCGGGACTTCGGTCTGTCGCACTTCCACGCGGAGCAGGACTCCCTGATCGGCTTCGCGCCGGATGGCACCCTCGCGGCGATGGGGATGGTGATGTCGCCGCCTCGGCGCGAGACTCTGGCCCGCTCGATCCTGATCGGCGGGGTGCACCCCGACTACCGCGGACGCGGTCTCGGCCGCGCACTGTTGGCGTGGCAGCTGGGCCGGGCCGAGCAGCAGCTGGCGACCGTGCCGATCACGGTGCCGCGGTGGATCCTGGCCTACACCGACGAGACCTCCTATCGCAGTGTGCGACTGTTCCGGCGCCTCGGCATGGAATGCGCCCGGTACTTCCAATCTCTCGAGCGGCGCCTCGGCGAGCCGATCCCTGAGATCGAGCTTGACGACGACATCCGCGTCATCCGGTTCACCACGACGCTCTCACGGGCCGCTCACGAGGCGCGCGACTCGTCGTTTCGCGACCACTGGGGGAGCCAACCGATGAGCGACGAAGCCTGGGACTCCTTCGTGGCGTCTCGCACATTCCGTCCTGACCTCTCCTACCTGGCCGTGGCGGCCGGTTCCGACGGAGCCCCGAAGGTCGTGGGCTTCACACTGGCCACGGTCAACGAGGACGACTGGGTGAATCGGGGCTACACCGGCAGCCACGTCGACCTTGTCGGCGTCGTTGACGGATGGCGTGGCAAGCACATCGCGCGGGCCCTGCTAGCCGCGCACCTGCGTGCCGCACGCACCGAGGGACTGGCCCGGGCAACCCTGATCGTTGACTCCGAGAGCCCGACAGGAGCGCTGAACCTGTATCTGGGAATGGGATTCACGCCCACCACCCGCAGGCTCGCCTTCACGATCGAGCTTTAGCGCTACGGGCTCACGGCAGCAGAGGCGGCCGGAGAACGGGCGACCCGGTCGGGTCCGGCAAGCGGTACACCTCGAGGCCCGGCGTCGGCGGCGGTACGGCGAGCCGTGCCAGAGCCGCCCGGATACTGTCGGCGTAGATCCGACCGCCGTCGGGACCGGGATGGATGTTGTCATCCGCGAGCACCTCCGCGTGCGGGGCGATCGCGGCGTTCCAGTCCGCCAGCTCGACCCTGCGATGGCGGGCCGAGAACCGGGCCAGGCTCTCGTTGACCGAGGCCGTCCAGTCGCGCTCCGCGAAGGCATTGACCAGCACCAGCTCCCGATCCGGCCCGATCACCGCGCTGAGGGCCGCCAGTTGGCTGGACCGGATCGGCCCGTTGGTGCCCAGGCCGACGACGACCACCGGCCGGAGGGTTCCGGCCTCAGCCAGAGACGCAAGGATGTCGGGGGCAGCCCCCATGCCGCGGGACACAGTGGCGTCGATCGCGATCCCCGGGAAGCGGGCCTGCAGCGCGGGCGCCGAGGCGAGCATGACCGAGTCGCCCACGGCCGTGATCAGGTCACCGGGCACCGCCCCGCCCCGGGCTGCGGCTGGCTGGGATGCGCGTCGTGCGGCCTGTGCGGCCTGCCGCGCTGCAGCATCCAGTGCCTTCTGGCCGCGCTCGATCTCGCTCTGGGCGCTCGTCTGGGTGGGCGCGGTGACCAGAGACGCGGTCGTGCCGATCGCCAGGAGCAGAGTGGCGACCACGGCCAGACCGAGCCAGCCGAGCCTGCCGCGGGCGCGGATCGTGCCGGAGCGGAGGCGACGGATGCTGCCGCGCACCCCCGCCCTGCGCACGGGAAGTTCGAGCCAGCGGTATGACGCACCGGCCGCCAGCAGCGTCAGCGCCGCTGCCAGCACCCCGACGACGATGCTCGACAGCAGGGTCGGCGACGCGCCGGCCGCCGGCCATGCCGCGTGCAGGAGCACCAGCACCGGCCAGTGCCACAGGTAGATGCCGTAGGAGCGTTCGCCCAGGTAACGCAACGGCGCCGTGTCCAGCGCCGGGCCGAACCGGGGCCCGCGGACGGCCGCCCA
>JBBQDC010000172.1:0-2781 GCA_038319305.1 Actinomycetales bacterium
TCGCC
The DNA here is from genome assembly GCA_038319305.1 of Actinomycetales bacterium. Lineage (GTDB taxonomy): Bacteria > Actinomycetota > Actinomycetes > Actinomycetales > Microbacteriaceae > Cryobacterium. The sequence continues at coordinate 6 of JBBQDC010000172.1, forward strand.
GTTGGCGGCGCCCACCAGCGTGAAGAGGGTGCGGGACACCTGGCTGGCCAGCGGCATCGGCGTCGCCGCGGGGGCCGATGGGCCGGGCGGAACGATGGCGGTGGCAGCCGGGCTGGCCGTCGCGGCCGGGGTTCCGAGCGGCACCAGCAGGGCGGTGGGTGTCGAGGCCTCGGCTGGTGCCACTGTGGCCAGGAGGTCACCGGCGACGGATGCGCGTGCGACCGGTGCTGTGCCGGCGGGAACTGCTCCAGCAACGGGCGTTGTGGTAGGCGTCGGGGCAGCGAGAGCACCGCCCGGCATCGTGGTTCCGGCAGCGGCGGGCGCCGCCGCTCCGGTTTCGGTTGTGTCGGTATCGGTGTCGGAATCGGAATGGGTGTCGGTATCGGTGTCGGAGATGTCGCCACTGGTCGCGGCGGCGGTGTCGATCCCGACGGAGCCTGCGGTGGCGGTGGCGGCACCCGCAACATCAGTCCCTGACGGCAGCGACGGAAGGTTGAACCCGGCTGGCGGAACGATTGGCGTCAGGATGGGGCTCGGCTGCTGCGGTGCCGGCTCGGCTACCGGCTCGGCGGCGCTCTCGCCAGGCACTGAAGACGGCTCGGATATCGGCGCCGGGGCCGGCAAAGAATCCGACGTGGGAGTGCGCGGGCCGGCGAGTGTGCTCTGCAACACCGACGCGAACGAGCCGGCTGCCTCACCGGCTTCGGCACCCGAGCGGCCGCCCGCTGGGCCACGCGCAGAAGAAGAAGCCGGCACGGTGGTTGGCAGCGCCGGAGTCTGCGGCGCGGGTGCCAGTTGAATGGAGACGGCGCTCATCGGGAGGCTCCGTTCATGAACGAGGCGAGCGCGGCACTGAGCTGGCTGCTCGCGGCTGACGAAGCGGGGGCCGAGCTCGCAGCGGCGGCCGGGGCATCCGGAATCACCCGACGGATGGTGGTGATCTCGGAATCGTCCATGTAGGCCTCGACCAGGCTCACCGTGCGGCCCTCGTAGGGTGCGTGGATGACCTTGTTGTCACCGGCGTAAATCAGGATGTGTTCGCCGCCGCCGGTGACGATGAGGTCGCCGGGCTTGGCCTCGGCGAGGGAGCCGACCTCGGTTCCGATCTTCATCTGACCGGAGACCAGGCGCGGCACGTCTATGCCCATTTCGGCATAGACGGTTTGCACGAGACCAGAGCAGTCCATTCCGCTGGCATCTTCACCGCCGAAGACGTAGGGCACGCCCAGGTATTTCTTGGCGGCCTCAACAATATCGGCGCCGGTGGCCCTGCCGGGGTTCGGCGTGGCCGGGCTGACCGCGGCGGCGCCCGACGCGGATGCCAGCGCGTCGGCGAACGTGCTCGCCGAGTTACCGGCACCCGTGGCTGCGGTGGCGCCAGCGGCAGAAGCGGCCTGAGTCTTCTGAGCGTTCGCCCCGGAGGAGAGCTGCACGAGGGTCGCCTGGATCTCGCTGACCCGGCTCATCGCCGCGATCATGGTCACCTGGGGTCACCCCCCATTGACCGGTCGCGGTGCCAGCCGGTCGACGCGATCTCGTCGAGGATCGTCTGTTCGCGGTGCAGGTCATCGGCCAGAACCAGGGCTCCGTGTCGGCCCTCAAGCTTTTCGAGCCGAACCGAGTCGGCGCGGGTCAGGTCGAAGGCAACCTGCGCCTCGCCGACGGCAACCTGGTAGTTGCGGCCAAGGGCCTCCATATCGGCGAGCATGCTGCGCGCCGAGGCGCGAGCGGCTGCGATCGCGACGAGCGTGTCAGCCCCGGTGGCCAGACTCGGCGTTCGGTCGAGGGTAGCTCTGGCTGCCGCACGGCGGTCCAGATTCGCCTGGGCGGTGGCGTTGGCCTGGGCCAGGTCGCCGGCAGCCTGGTCCTGCTGCAGGTGCCGCAGGCGCAGCAGGCCGGCCAGAGCGAAAGTCCGTTTCATCGATGAGCCCCCAGCGTTCGAGTGAGTGTGGACAGTTGTTCCCAGGCACGCAGGGACGAGGTCTGGTCGTCCATGCGCTGCTGCAGGAAGGCGTTGATCGCGCCCTCGTTGTCGACGGCCGCGTCAACCAGCGGGTTCGTTCCCCGGCGGTACGCACCGACGTCGAGCAGATCCTGCGCGTTGCGGCGGGCGGCGAGCACCCGGCGCAGCAGGCCGGCGATCTGGTTCTGCTCGGCAGTATTGACCCGGGAGGCGACGCGGGAGATTGAGGAGAGCGCGTCGACGGAGGGGAAATGGCCGAGCACGGCCAGTTTGCGGTCGAGCACGACGTGTCCGTCGAGTATCGAGCGGGCGGCATCCGCAATGGGCTCGTTGTGGTCGTCGCCGTCGACGAGCACCGTGTAGACGCCCGTGATCGAGCCGAATTCGTCGGTGCCGGCACGCTCGAGCAGCCGGGCGAGCAGGGAGAAGGTCGAGGGTGGATAGCCGCGGGTGGCCGGCGGCTCGCCGACCGACAACCCGATCTCGCGCTGGGCCATGGCCACACGGGTGAGCGAGTCCATCATCAGCATCACGTCGGCGCCGTCATCGCGGAACGACTCCGCGATGCGGGTGGCCAGGAAGGCGGCGCGCAGGCGCATCATGGCCGGTTCATCAGAAGTCGACACCACAACGATCGATCGGGCGAGCCCCTCAGGACCAAGGTCATCCTCAAGGAATTCGCGCACCTCGCGACCGCGCTCCCCCACCAGGGCGATCACGGAGACCTCCGCGTCGGTGCCGCGGGCGATCATGGACAACAGCGAGGACTTGCCGACGCCGGAGCCGGCGAACAGTCCCATGCGCTGCCCCTTG
>JBBQDC010000173.1:0-2650 GCA_038319305.1 Actinomycetales bacterium
GATGCGGGCCCCATGTACCGGCCCGGTGGCGCGCACGACGCGCAGCCGGGACGCGCTCAGGGCGACCTGCAGTTCGAGGGCGCTGTCGGCATCCGCGACCAGGAACGCCACGGTCGGACCGGATCCGGAGAGCAGGCCGGCCAACGCGCCGTTCGCCTCTCCCAGTTCGAGCACCGTGCCCAGGCCGGGCGCCAGGTGCAGCGCGGGCGCCTGCAGGTCGTTGTGGAGTACGTCGGCCAGCATCCGCGGGTCGCCGGCGCGCAGGGCCTGCAGCACGTTGGCGTCGACGGTGGGTTGAATCTGGGCAGGAAAGATGTCCTGGGCGTGCCGCTCGCGGTGACGGTCGAGCTCGTTGTAGACGCCCGGGGTCGAGAGGCCGAAGTCGGCCAGAGCGAGGACCCAGTGGAACTGACCCTTGGCCAAGGCCGGGCTGAGCTGGTCGCCGCGGCCGGTGCCGATGGCGGTGCCGCCCGTGAAGGCGAACGGGACGTCGGCGCCGAGGGTCGCCGCGATCGCGATCAGGTCGTCGCGGGTGGCGTCGGTACCCCAGAGGGTGTCGCAGGCCAGGAGGGTCGCCGCGGCATCCGCCGACCCGCCGCCCATGCCGCCGGCGATGGGCACGTTCTTGGCGATCGACAGGCGCACGCCGCCGCGATAGCCGGCCTTGCGGGCCAGGGCGCGCGCGGCCTTGATGGCGAGGTTGCTGCCGTCGACGGCCAGACCCGAGGCATCGATCGGGCCGGTGAACTCGACCGAGAAGTCGTCGGCCGGCCAGGCGCGCACGTCTTCGAACAGCGACACGGCCTGGTAGGCGGTGGCAACCTCGTGGTAGCCGTCTTCGAGAACCGCTCCGACCTTGAGGAAGACGTTGATCTTGCCGGGTGCCCGCGCATGCACCACAGAGGAAGCGGCGGGGTTGGTCATGTGACTAACCTAGCCCAGCCGCACAGCCGCTACTGTCCCGCGGCGGCCGCACGTCAGTGTGCGGCGAGCTGGGCGCGGGCGATCGCGAGGAAGTCCTCGACTGTGAGCTGCTCGCCGCGTTCGGTGGGATCGATTCCGGCGCGCGTCAGAACCTCGGTGGCGGTGGCCGAGTCACCGAGAACAGAGGACAACGACTGGCGCAGCATCTTGCGGCGCTGCTGGAACGCAGCGTCGACGAGGGCGAAGGTGGCGCGGCGCAGCTCCTCGGACTCGAGCGGCTGAGCCCGTCGCTGGAAGGCGATCAGGATCGAATCGACACCGGGGACCGGCCAGAACACCTGCCGGCTGACCTTGCCGGCGGTGCGGAACGCCCCGTACCAGGCCGCCTTGACACTCGGGCTGCCGTAGACCTTGCTGCCGGACGGCGCCGCGAGGCGCTCCCCCACTTCGGCCTGCACCATGACAACACCGGCCCGGATGGATGCGAAGTGCTCCAGCAGGTAGAGCAGCACCGGCACCGACACGTTGTAGGGCAGGTTCGCCACGAGGCGGCTCGGGTCACCGGGCAGTTCGGTGATCTTGAGCGCGTCGTGGCGAATGACGGTGAGCGGCGCGCCGGGATGCATGAGCTCGACCGTCAGCGGCAGCTGCTCGGCGAGGCGCTCATCGATCTCCACGGCCACGACGCTCGCGCCGATTTCGAGCAGTCCCAGCGTGAGGGACCCTAACCCCGGGCCGACCTCCAGCACGGTGTCGCCGGGTGAGACGGTCGCGGCCTTGACGATGCGGCGCACGGTGTTGCCGTCGATGACGAAGTTCTGGCCGAGCTTTTTAGTGGGGTTGACGCCTAGCATCTCCGCCAGGTCGCGGATCTCGGCGGGGCCGAGGAGGGACCGCGCCGCGGGTACGGTGCCGGGTGCGGCGGCACCGGCGGCAGGTTCGGCGTTCGATTCGGGACCGGATGTCGGCTCCGGCAGGTCAGGCAGGCCTGCCGGGTCTGCCTGGTCTGCCTGGTCTGCCTGATCTGCCGGATCTGCCGGATCTACCGGATCTACCGGATCTGTTGGATCTGCCGGCACGGCGTGCCGGCCGGCCGTCTCCGAGTCGCTGACGGGGCGGGTCCCCACCTCGGGTTCGTCTCCGGGGTCGTAACCGTGGCGGGGCAGGGTCATGCGAGGCCTCCGAACGGGCGCGTTTCGGGCTCGCTCTCGGCGACGGTCACCGGTTCGGCATCCCACCGCCCGTAGACGAGCTCGGTGTTGGACGAAATCTGGCTGGCAAGAATGGAGGCATCCGTTTCGAGGTGGTCGGCCATGGCGCGAAGGGTATGCGGCAGCAGGTACGGCGCGTTCGGGCGGCCGCGGAAGGGTGCGGGGGTGAGGAAGGGGGCATCCGTCTCGACCAGCAACAGCCGGCGCGGCACTGCGGCCAGCGCCTTGCGCAGGTTCTGGGCGTTTTTGAAGGTCACGGTTCCGGCGAACGAGAGGTACCAGCCGTTGTCGGCGAGAATGCGGGCCATCTCGGCGTCGCCGGAAAAGCAGTGGAAGACGGTGCGCTCGGGCGCACCAACCCGCAGCAGCGTCTGGATCACCTCGGCGTGGGCGTCGCGGTCGTGGATCTGCAGCGCGAGGCCGTTGCGCTTGGCGATCTCGATGTGCGCCTCGAAGGAGCGGTATTGGCTGGCGTGCCCTTCGGGGCCGGTGCGGAAGAAGTCCAGGCCGGTTTC
>JBBQDC010000174.1:0-2508 GCA_038319305.1 Actinomycetales bacterium
CCGCACCACATCGGGGTTGTCGGTGGGCTCGACCGCGGCGCAGCCGTAGAGGTGGATCTGCGAGGAGTCAACCTCCATCAGCGCCACGATACTGGCGTTGCGCCTGCCCTGCTCCACCAACATCTGGGCCAGCAACGGGTCGCGAATATCGATCAGGTCATCACCCAGCAGAACCGCGAACGGCTGGTTGCCGACGTGCATCTTCGCGCGCAGCACCGCATGCCCGAGGCCGAGCGGGTCACCCTGCCTCACGTAGTGGATATCGGCCAGCCCGGTCGCGTGGCGCACCTTCGCCAACCGGTCGAGGTCGCCCTTCTTCTCCAGTAGCGACTCCAGCTCGGTCATGCGATCGAAGTGGTTCCCCAGCGCGTTCTTGTGGCGCCCGGTCACCATGACGATGTCGGTCAGGCCGGCTGCCGCAGCCTCCTCGACGACGTACTGAATCGCCGGCTTGTCGACGACAGGCAACATCTCCTTCGGCATGGCCTTGGTGGCAGGCAGAAACCGTCTGCCCAACCCGGCAGCCGGGATGACGGCTTTGGTGATTGTGGAGCTCATGAGACTCAGACTAGGGGCGTCGTGTTGCCACCGCATTACACATCGGAAATCGCGTGGTGGGAGCCGCGGGATTGTGTTCTCAATCGCCCGTATGCTCCAAGGAAAAGCGGGGCTATGGTGTTGTCACCGTTCGCTCGAGCGGTCTCAGGAGGCAACCCGAATGCCGAACGAAACCAACGATTCACTGCGCCACAAAGCCCACGACGCGACCCACGAAACCCCCCGCAAAAGTCACCCCTGGCGCATCGCGGTGGGGGTGTTCGGCACGGCGCTGCTGGTCATCGTTGCCGCTGGCGGGGTCTACGCGTTCACGCTGACGCGCGCCTTCGACAGCACCGCGAAGATTTCGAATGCCTTTCCGGCCGAAGAATCCCGCCCGCCGGCCGCGCAGAGGTCCCCAGGGTCGCAGGCCGAAACCGGCACCTTGGCCAGAACGGATGCCCCTGCCCCGGTCGACCCGTCCGCGGCCCTGGGCGCGGTGCCCGCCGGCCAGGCGCAGAACATCCTGCTGCTCGGTTCCGACACCCGCGGGGCCACCGGGAAGAGCCTCGCCGATATTCGTGGTGAGCGTTCGGACACCATCATGGTGGTGCACGTGCCCGCCGATCGCAAGAATCTCTTCGTCATGTCGATCCTGCGCGACAGCTGGGTCGACGTGCCGGGGCACGGGCAGGCGAAGATCAACGCCGCGCTCTCCTGGGGCGGAGTTCCGCTGGCCGTGCAGACCGTGGAGACCCTGCTCGGCACCCGCATGGATCACGTGGCCGTGGTTGATTTCTCCGGGTTCGAACAGGTGACGGATGCCCTTGGCGGAGTCGACATCGCGAACCCAATCGGCTTCGACTCGTACCACCTCAAGGGGCACTACTTCGAGTCGGGCCGGTTGCATCTCACAGGCGCGGAAGCCATCGCGTTCGCGCGGGAGCGGTACGCGTTCCAGGACGGCGACTTTCAGCGGGTGCGCAACCAGCAGATCATCATCAGCAGCCTACTTTCGGCGGTGATGCACAAGTCCGTGCTCGCCGATCCCAGGAAGACGTCGGGTCTGCTGGAGACGGTCACTCTTTTCCTGGCCGTTGATGACGGCTTCAACTCCGCCTACCTGACCTCGCTGGCGTGGGAGCTGCGTGCCCTGCGGCAGCCAGATGTCACCTTTTTCACCATGCCGACAAACGGAACAGGCACCTCCTCCGACGGCCAGTCGATCGTGAACGTGGACTGGGCCGATCTCGCTCTCGTGCGGGAGGGATTCCAGAGCGGCACCCTCGGCAACTACCAGCCCGAGGTGCAGACGATGGGGTAGCAGCAGCCGCCTCGCCCTTCTGGGCACACCCGTCAGTGGGGGCGACGCAACAGAATCAGTCCGAGCAGCGCGCCGACCGCGGCTCCGACGGTGTTCGCGATCACGTCTGACAGGGTGGCGAAGCGGTCCGGCAACAGGATCAGTTGCCCGGCCTCGATGGTGCAGCTCGCCGCGAACCCCACCAGTACGGCCAGCCACCACCCGCTCACCCCGGCACGGATCATGACGAACAGGCCGACCGGCACGAACAGCACGATATTGGCGGCGAACTCGAACAGGTCGTAGCGCACCCAACCGGGAGCACCGTGTTCCTGAAGCCAGTCGATCACGGCCAACAACGAGTCGTGGGCGTCCCGGTCGACCGGAGCCGGCCAGAAGGCGATCAAAGCCAGTGCGACCAGGTAGACCAACATGAGCCGAGGTACCCACCCGCGAAGCCGTGCGGGAAAGGATCCGCCCGGAGAAGCAGGGCCCGGCTGCGGCGGCAGGGGAGCGGTCATCTCCTCACCGCCCGGGAGACACACGCTTCGGCAGCACGAACACGAGCAGCAGGGCCAGCACGCTGAACGCGGCGCTCACGCCCATGGCCGCGGTGGCGCTGGCGGTGAAGCCGTCGGCGAGGGCCGCCGCGCCGGGCCCGGCCACCA
>JBBQDC010000175.1:0-2495 GCA_038319305.1 Actinomycetales bacterium
GTCGTGCGGCCTGTGCGGCCTGCCGCGCTGCAGCATCCAGTGCCTTCTGGCCGCGCTCGATCTCGCTCTGGGCGCTCGTCTGGGTGGGCGCGGTGACCAGAGACGCGGTCGTTCCGGCCGCCAGGAGCAGAGTGGCGACCACGGCCAGACCGAGCCAGCCGAGCCTGCCACGCGTGCGGATCGTGCCGGAGCGGAGGCGACGGATGCTGCCGCGCACCCCCGCCCTGCGCACGGGAAGTTCGAGCCACCGGTATGACGCACCGGCCGCCAGCAGCGTCAGCGCCGCTGCCAGCGCCCCGACGACGATGCTCGACAGCAGGGTCGGCGAGGCGCCGGCCGCCGGCCATGCCGCCTGAAGGAGCACCAGCACCGGCCAGTGCCACAGGTAGATGCCGTAGGAGCGTTCGCCCAGGTAACGCAACGGCGCCGTGTCCAGCGCCGGGCCGAACCGGGGCCCGCGAACGGCCGCCCAGATCGCGACCGCGCTGAGCACGCTGACCAGGAGCAGACCACCGCGGTAGGTCACCATGCCGGTGTCGGGCAGCGTGAACGAGGCCGCCAGAAGCCCGGCGAGGGCGGCCAGACCCAGCCACGGACGCAGGCGGCCGGCGAGGGCGGCCAGCCGCGGTGCCGGGGCGCCGGGGAAACCGGATCGGCGTAACAGCAACGCGAGGGCGGCGCCGGTGAAAAGCCCGAAGCTATGCGTGTCCGAGCCGTAGTACACCCGGCTCGGATCGGCCGGATCGAACAGAAGCCCCATCCACACGGCGGACGCCACGGCCAGGGCGGCGACCAGGACCAGGCGCAACCTGCCGTTTCGCACCAGCAGCAAACCCAGGAGAGCGAACGGCCAGATCAGGTAGAACTGTTCCTCGACCGCCAGGGACCACAGATTGCGGAACAGCTCCGGCGCCGTGGCGTGGAAATAACTCGCCGACCCGGCGATCGACACCCAGTTGTAGCCGAAGGTAACCGCGCCGAACAGCTGCCAACCGAGGCCCACCAGCACATCGCCGCCGATCAGCCACGCGACCGTGCACAGGATCAGCACCAGCGGGATCAGCGGCGGCACCAGGCGCAGCGCCCGCCGCTTCCAGAACCGGCCCAGAGAGATCCGCCCGGTGCCCTCCCGTTCGGTCACGAGCAGGCCCGTGATCAGGAACCCGCTGATCACAAAGAAGACGTCAACCCCGATGAATCCGCCGGGCAGCATCGCGGGGAAGAAGTGGAACACGACGACCAGAGCCACGGCGATGCCACGCAGGCCATCGAGACCGGCGAGACGTTTCGGGGCCACGCTCACGGAGTCCGGACGCGAGTCAGAGGGCAGGGGCTGGAAAGTTTCATGGCGGGAGGGAACCGAAGTTCGGGTTCTACGATAACCCGGGCCGGACCGTACACTTACCTCCGTGATTCTTCCCCCGGCGCCCGACGAGACCCAAGCAGCCGGCACCACCCGGATCCGGCTCGATATCGCCTACGACGGAACCGGCATGAGCGGTTGGGCGACGCAGCCGGGCCTCCGCACCGTTCAGGGTCAGATCGAGGCCGGGCTGGCCGGCATCCTGCACAGTCACCCGCCGACCCCGGTTCTGACCGTGGCCGGTCGAACGGATGCCGGAGTGCACGCCACCGGGCAGGTCGCCCACTTCGATCTGAATCCCGACCAGGCCGACGGCCTCGTGCGCATTTCGCGCGGCAAGGGCCGACCCCCGACGCCGCTGGCGGTCATGGTGCAGCGGCGGCTCAGCGGCATCCTCGTCACCCAGCCCGAAATCGTGATCAAATCCTCCGTTCTGGCTCCCCCCGGGTTCGACGCCCGGTTCTCCGCCCTCTACCGGCGCTACGAGTACCGGATCGCCGACTCCGTCGTGGGGCACGACCCGCTGCAGCGGTTCCGCACCACCTGGCACGGCTTCGCCCTCGACGTGGACGCCATGGACGCGGCGGCCGCGACACTGATCGGACTGCACGACTTCGCCACCTACTGCAAACCGCGTCCCGGAGCCACGACGATCCGCACCCTGCAGGAGTTCCGCTGGCGCCGCGACCCGGATGGCGTGCTCGTCGCATCCGTTCAGGCTGACGCCTTCTGTCACAGCATGGTGCGTGCGCTGGTCGGGGCGTGCGTCGCGGTGGGGGAGGGCCGCCTGGCCGGGGAGCGCCTGGTGGACCTCAGGATCGAACGGGCCAGAACCAGCGAGTTCAAGGTGATGCCTGCCCAGGGTCTCGCGCTGCTGGAGGTCGGCTATCCGGCCGACGAACTACTCGCCCTGCGGGCGCGCGAGACCCGCGCACGCCGGGAGCTCATCGACGACACCGAGTAGCCCTCGAATTGCGCTGTCCGGCCTGCCGGGTTAGTGTTATTCCTTGGTGTCTGTGCGTTGCAGCCAGGCACACGAACGTGAGCCCTCCATCGATCGTGTTCCCCCTCTGGGAACACACCCGGAGCGGGATTCACGAACACCTCCGTTCGAAACAAGAAAGCAGCTCAA
>JBBQDC010000176.1:0-2419 GCA_038319305.1 Actinomycetales bacterium
GGGGGTGCCCTCCCCCCCGGGGTTTTCCCCAAACAACCCCTTCCCTCTCCTCTGGGTGGTTGTTGCCCCCCCAACTCGCGGTAGGTCGGGTGGGCGTTTTGTTAGACGAAAGCGGCCTGGCCGGTGATGCTGCGCCCCACGATCAGGGTGTTCATTTCCCGGGTGCCCTCGTAGGAGTAAATGGCCTCGGCATCGGAGAAGAAGCGGGCCACGTCGTAGGAGAGCACGATGCCGTTGCCACCGAAGAGCTCGCGGCACCAGGCGACCGTTTCCCGCATCCGTGCCGTCGTGTAGAGCTTGGCCAGAGCGGCATGCTCATCGCGCTGGCTGCCCTCGTCGAGCATCTGCGAAACCCGCACGACCATGCCCAGGCTGGCGGTAATGTTGCCGAGCGACTTCACGAGCAGGTCCTGCACCAGCTGGTGCCCGCCGATCTCCTTGCCGAACTGCACGCGCTCCTTCGCGTAGGCGACGGCCGCCTCGTAGGCGCCGATCGACGTGCCCACGGCCGCCCAGGCCACCTCGGCGCGCGTCTGGCGCAGAACCTTCGCGGTGTCCTTAAACGAGTTCGCGTTCTGCAGCCGGTTCTTCTCGGGCACAACCACGTTCTCAAGCACGATATCGGCGTTCTGCACCGATCGCAGGCTGATCTTGCCCTCGATCCGGGTGGCAGTGTAGCCAGGGGTGTCGGTGGTCACGATGAAGCCCTTGACCATGCCGTCGGCGGTGTCCTTGGCCCAGATGATGGTGATGTCGGAGAAGGTGGCGTTACCGATCCAGCGCTTTGCGCCGTTCAGCAGCCAGGTATCGCCAGTGCGGGTGGCGGTCGTGCAGAGGCCCTGTGCTGCGTCCGAGCCCGAGAGCGGCTCGGTCAGCCCGAACGCCCCCACGATCTCCCCGCTCGCCAGGCGCGGCAGCCACTCGTCCCGCTGCTCCGGCGACCCGGTCGCTGAGATGGTGCCGCAGGCGAGGCCGTTCTGCACCCCGACGAACGTGGCGACGGATGCGTCCACGCGCGCCACCTCAAGGGCCACGAAGCCGCGGAACACCGCGGAGTTCTCGAAGGGCCGCGTCTCGGGCCACCCGAAGGAGAAGGCCCCGAGCGCCGCCAGCGGCCGGATGACCTCGGCCGGGAACTCGGCGCGCTCCCAGCATCCGTTCACAATGGGCCGCACATCGGACTCGAGGTAGGCGCGCAGATTGGTGAGCGCGGCTTTCTCCTGATCGGACAGCAGATTCTCGTAGCCGTAGAAGTCGCTCGGAAGTAGCTCGAAGGTCATCAAATGCTCCATTGCAGGGGGCGACGGCCTCGCTTGCGGCGGTCGGCGAATGTTCGCAGCCTACGGTCGTGGAACCGGTCGGCCGAAAGCGGTTGGTAGTTTGGTCTAAATCGAAGAGTGCAGGAGGGCGCCATGTTTGTGGGCATCACCAATTCGCCGCGGGACTATGCCTGGGGTTCGGACACCGCCATCGCGGGTCTGCTCGGCTACGCCCCATCGGGCAAAGCCGAGGCCGAACTCTGGCTGGGCGCGCACCCTGGATCGCCGAGCATCATCACCGACCCGGAGCAGGTCGGCGGCCACCGCACACTCCTGGACTGGATCGACGCCGCCCCGGAGGAGGCCCTCGGCGCCGCGCTGGCCGCACCGGCCACTACCTCCGCGCCGGTGCCTGAGCGGCTGCCGTTTCTGCTCAAGATCCTCGCCGCCGCGGGCCCGCTCTCGCTGCAGGCACACCCGACCTCGGAGCGTGCGCGCATCGGCTTCGGTCTGGAGAACACGGCCGGCATCCCGCTCGACGCGGCGGACCGAAACTACCGCGACCCGTTCCACAAGCCCGAGGTGATCTTCGCCCTGAGCGACACCTTCGAGGCGCTCTGCGGATTCCGTGAACTGTCCGAGATCCGCGGCATCCTGGGCGAACTGCGTGCCCTCGACGTGGCCTCGGACAACCCGCAGCCCGGCGCGCTCGACGCGCTCGAACGGCACCTGCTCGGCGACGAGGCCCTGCGCGACTGCGTCGACTGGCTGCTGCGCGACGGCCGTGGTGGCGACTCCGGCGAGGTGGCCTGGCTGGTGGAGCGGGTGGTTGCCCTCGCCGAGAGCGCGGCCGACCTGGCCGAGAGCGGTGCGATCCTCGATTTTCCGCTCGAACTCGCCACCGTGCGGGATCTCGCCCGCGCCTACCCAGGGGACCCTGGCATCGTGATCTCACTGCTGACGAACCGGGTGTCGCTCTGCCGCGGCGAGGTGCTCTATCTGCCGGCCGGCAACATCCACGCCTACCTGTTCGGCCTGGGCGTGGAGCTGATGGCCGCCTCGGACAACGTGCTGCGCGGCGGGCTGAGCCCCAAGCACATCGACATCGACGAGCTGCTCGAGGTACTCGACTTCACGCCGTTGCCTGTGCCGTACCTCGC
>JBBQDC010000177.1:0-2173 GCA_038319305.1 Actinomycetales bacterium
AATGACTTCCGCGGGCTGAGGTGGGTATGCCGTGGGGGCTGCTCGGAGAGCAAACCCTGTGTGAGTGCCACACCGCGGCGCCTAAGGTGCGGCACGACAAAATCGCGGTGGCATAACTCAAGCGCACGACAAAGCGCACACCTCGAAAGGATATCCCGGGCGTGGCCGCTGGGTCAAATGGATCACGAGCGCCGAGGGGTTCGTTCAGGTGTTGTTCAGATGCTGCGCGGCCAGAGCGGAGAGTCGAGCGCGGTGTCGAGGTCGGCAAGGAGGGCCAGCACCCAGGGTTCGACGAATTCGGCGACGGCTTTGCGCATGCGTTCGCGGTGCAGCAGCAGCTCCGCGCAGACGCGGGCACCGACAATGGCCGCGTGTTCGTCGGCACGTTTGACCTCAGCCCGGATAGCGGCTTTCTCCGTTTCGGTCAGTGGTGGCGGGGCCACGGGCAGGGCCGCGGATGCCTCGGGCCGGGCGAGTTCGGCGAAGGTGAAGAGGTAGGGCGCGCCGGGTGTGGCCGGCAGATCGAGCTCGAGGCCGGTGTAGGCCGGGTCGAGACCCTCGGCCGGCCGGTAGGTGGCCGCGGCTTTGCGCTGCTCGTTCAGGTGGATCTCCCGGCTGAGCAGCGGCAGGTTCGACTCGGTGAACTCGTCGACCTCGGCGTCGATCAGGTGCTTCAGGCGCATGGCGAGGGCGTGCTGCACGGCGTGCGGCACATCGGCGGCCAGGCCGGCGGCCGAGATGACCGGAGACCCGAAGCAGGTGCGACACGGGCGGGCACGACCGCGGTGGGTGCCCGGGCGCCAGCGGGGTAGCCAGTTGAGCCAGTCGTCAACCTGCTGGGTGACGCGCGACTCGACGGAACCGTCCATGGGCATTAAGGGTACTCGCTCCGACCCCCGCGCCGGTAATAAATTTCGCGAGTTCTCTCAGTCTGGGTGGTCCGGAGCAGGGCCCGGCGACCTCGACCGGTTCGCGGCTAGCCTTCGCCCTTCTCCCACGGCCACTTGGGGCCGCCGCGTTCGGGCATCCGTGAGGCGAGCACCAGCGAATAGAGCAGGGTGATGATGAAGGCAAGGATGCCCGTGGCCACCGCGAACGGGCCCAGCAGCACGGAGGCCGCGAAGCCGATGCTGTCGCCCGGAAGCCCGGCGCCGAGCGTGTAGAGCACCGCCCCTGCCACAACATAGACGCCGAGCGCGGCGACCCCGGTGGCGAGGGCGTACCCCACGGCGACCCGCTGGTTCTCCGGCCGGGTGCGCAGCCCGAGCAGCAGCATCAGGGTGAACACCAGCACCACGGTGGCAGCGGTCATGACCGGGCCGACGAGAGGTCCGGCATCGGGGTCACTGATGACATCCGTGTCGGCCAGCAGGCTGATCATGCCGAAGGCTGCGACGAGGAGCGCGGCGTAAAGCACCGCGGCGAAGACGGCGACGACCGTCGCGTACTTCTGGTACTCCCGCATCACTCCCCCTTGCCGCATTCTTGGGCTTGGCTGGGCGCGGTGAGCGCCCAGCCAGGACCTTCTAGTTGGAGCGGATGCCCTGCGGCCCCGCGGCGAGAACGCGGTCGTACTCGGTCTTCGCAGCCGCGTTGCGGGCGGTGACGGCACGGCCGTTGCGGGCGATCCAGGCGCCGGCCCAGATCGGCACCTCGCGGGCGACGACCGCGGCGGCGATGGCTCCCGGGTTCAGCCACTGCTGGCTGACGAAGCGCGCTGCCTGCTCGGGCGTGAGGTTCCAGGCCTGCACGCTGAGGAGCGCCCCACCGATGTAGGAGAAGTAGACGGCCACCGCCACGAGGAAGCCGAAGAGCACGTAGGCCCACCAACCGCCGCGGTTCACGAGCAGCACCAGCAGTGCGAACGCGACGAAGAAGAAGATGACCGGCACGTAGAAGATGGGCAGCACGATGAAGTCGATGAATTTCGAGGCCGTGTCGGAGATCGACAGGCTGCCGATGCCGGACAGCGCGAACGCGACGACGGCGTAGATGGCAGCGAAGATGGCGGTGGAGAGCAGTGCGATCAGGACACCGGTTCCACGGTTGCTCTTGTAGCGGGGCGCGGTCGGCGCCTGGATGTAGACGGGGGGAGCCACGGTGGTGTTCGTCGGGGCGTACGCCTCGGTCGGCGCGGCGTGGGTCGCCTCGGCCTGGGTCGGCGTCGAGACCG
>JBBQDC010000178.1:0-1760 GCA_038319305.1 Actinomycetales bacterium
GAGTTCGCCAATATCAACCTGCTCAGGGTCTGGGGCGGCGGCATATTCGAGGCCGATGACTTCTACGAACTCTGCGACGAACACGGCATGCTCAGCTGGCAGGACTTCCTGCTCGCTTGCGCCGCCTACGCCGAAGAGGCACCGCTCGGTGAAGAGATCGAGGCCGAGGCCCGCGAGAATGTCGCCCGGCTCGCAGCGCATCCGTCGCTGGTCGTCTTCAACGGCAACAATGAGAATATTTGGGGCCACGAGGAATGGAACTGGAAGAAGTCCCTCGACGGCAAGACCTGGGGTGCCGGCTACTACTACGACGTCTTTCCGCGGATCGTCGCCGAGCTTGCCCCGCAGGTCGGCTACACGCCAGGCAGCCCATTCTGCCCCGGCCCCGCGCCGGAGAACGGCGGCCACACACCCAACGACCCCGCCCACGGCACCATGCACATCTGGGACCTCTGGAACCAACGCGACTACCCTGATTATCGGGAGCACACGCCGCGGTTCGTGGCCGAATTCGGGTGGCAGGGCCCGCCGACCTGGTCCACCATGACCAGTTCGATCGGCGACTCCCCGCTCACTCCGGAGTCGCCCGGCATGCTCGTTCACCAGAAGGCGGCCGAGGGCAACGTCAAGCTCACCGACGGCCTGCTTGCGCACTACCCGCTGCCCGATGAGATCGATGCCTGGCACTGGGCGATGTCGCTGAACCAGGCGAACGCCATCAGCACCGCGATCGAGCACTTCCGCTCTCTGCAGCCGCAGTGCATGGGCAGCATCGTCTGGCAGCTCAACGACTGCTGGCCGGTTACCTCCTGGGCAGCCGTCGACGGCTACGGTCGGCCGAAACCGGTGCTCTACGCCCTCCGCCACGCCCACGCCGATCGTCTCGTCACCATCCAGCCGCGACCCGAGGGCCTCGCCGTCATTGTCGTCAACGACACCGCCGAACCGTGGACCGGTCCGCTGATCGTCTCGCGACGCACTTACCCGGGAACCGTTCTCGCCGGGCACACCGAGCAGGTCACCCTGCCGGCGCGGTCTTCGGTCACCGTGTCGCTGCCCGCATCCGTGTCCGCGTCAACGGATGCTGCAGCGGAGCTCCTGCGCGCCGACCTCGACGAGGCGCGTGGCCATTGGTTCTTCGCCGAAGCCAGGAGCAGCCGGCTCGGCGCCCCCGCGCTCGACACCCAGCTGGACCGGATCGATGGCGGTTACCGGCTCACCATCACCGCACACACCCTCACTCGCGACCTCGCCCTGCTCGTGGATAAGATCGACCCGGCCGGCACCGTGGACGACATGCTCGTGACGCTGCTGCCCGGCGAGCGCGCCGTCTTCACCATCACCTCCGCCGCAACCCTCGACCTGGCGGCTCTATCGGCGCCGGCGGTGCTGCGCAGCGGAAACCAGCTGGTCAGGCCGTGACTATACCGGGCGCCCCGGTCTGCACGATGACCTGAGGCTGAACCGGGACTGGCGGGTCTGGGCCACCGATCGTCCTTCCAAAGCAAGCGAGACCACGTCGACCAGAGTCTGATTCAGCGCCCGCGTGAACTTCACGATCCCAGTGCAGAGTTTTCGCGCTCCGTCTGCGGGATGCGTGAGCGGTAGTTCTTGCGAGTCGCGATCGACCAACGCACACTGTGCTCTCGGGCAGACGGGAGTCTCGCGCGCACAACACCAAATATGCAGGCAGAGTCACCCTTGCTTGACGGATGCGCGAGACTGGGTAGATGCCCGATCTCACTTTGCACGGAGGCGTG
>JBBQDC010000179.1:0-1679 GCA_038319305.1 Actinomycetales bacterium
TTCGAGGGCCTTGAGGCGACGCTGCAGCATCCACTCAGGTTCACTCTTGAGGTTGGAGATGTCGGTCACCACCTCCGGCGAGATCCCGCGGCGGGCGGAGGCACCCGCGGCGTCGGGATCCGACCAACCGAATTCGTAGACGCCAAGTGTTTCGAGTTCTGGGCGGTCGAGAAGGACGTCAGACATATTTACCTCTTCTGCCACCCCGGCAACCCGGATATTAGTCCGGTCATCCTGGGTCGGACTCCATAAGGAGGTCGACACAGAACGAGTTGTGAGGGTGGCTCAGGTGCGCGCCGCTGAGAGATCACAGACAATCAGGGCCACGCCGTGCTGCGTCGCGGTCATCTGGACCACGCGCATAAAAAAGCTGGAACACCTCACCCTAGGCTTCAGGATTTCATCTGGCTAGACCGCGCCCTGCTTTGACGGGTCACTGGCAGTTCAGTGGAGGGTCACTGACGGGTCGCGGGCTATGCCGTGGCACCGAGCGAATGCCGGCGGCACCCTCCGAGGTTCGCGGAACGGCCGAAGGAGCTTAGAGTGACTGGATACTCGCGCAGGCGAATCGCTCCAGCGGAGCGGGCCCGACGCGTCCATGCAGCGTGAAGTCCGAGGAGTCCCATGACCGACACCATTGCCCCCATCGCACCGGCCCACGGCGTCGGCCTGACCGACGCCGCCGCGCTGAAGGTGCGCAGCCTGCTCAGCCAGGAGGGTCGCGAAGACCTGAACCTGCGCGTTGCGGTGCAGCCCGGAGGTTGCTCGGGCTTGATCTACCAGCTCTACTTCGACGAGCGCATTCTCGAGGGCGACGTCGTCGTGGACTTCGACGGGGTTGGGGTTGTGCTCGACAAGATGAGCGTGCCGTACCTTGAGGGTGCCTCGATCGACTTCGAGGACACCATTGCGAAGCAGGGCTTCACCATCGACAACCCGAACGCCGGCAGCAGCTGCGCCTGCGGCGACTCTTTCAGCTAACGACTGCTTCCCGCCCCCCGGCGCCGCGAGCGTCGGCGGGCCGGGGGCTGCCGCGGAGTCAGCGCGCGCCGACGACCATCCACTTCGATGCCCGGGCCCGCAGCCCCAGGGTCACCGCGCGGGCACCGAGGTAGCCAAACGCGAACGCCGCCATCAACCAGGCCAGGCCGGCGGCCCCTGGCGGCGCCAGCAACAGCACGGCGACGGCCAGTGGCACGAACGCGGCCAGGTTCACCAGTCCGGTCAGAGCCAGGTAGCGCGCATCGCCGGCCCCGATGAGCACACCGTCGAGCACGAAGACCACCCCGCCGAGGGGAACCGACAGCCCGAGCACGATCAGCGTTGCCGGTAGCAGGCCACTGACCTCGGGCGCGTTCGTGAACAATCGGCCGAGCACGCCGCTCGCGGCGATCACCAGCAGCCCGAGCGCGGCCCCACTCAGCACGCCCCACTCGAGGCAGCGCTTGAGAACCGAGCGCACCTCGGCCAGGTTACCGGCGCCGAGGCCCCGGCCCACCAGCGCCTGCGCCGCGATAGCGAGGGCATCGAGCGTGAACGCCAGCGTGGCGAAGAGGGTCATCGCAATCTGGAAGGCGGCCAGCTCGGGAGAACCGAGGCTCGTGGCCACGAACACCGCGAGAAGCATGGCCGCACGCAGGCTCACCGTGCGCAGGAATAGCCAGCCGCCGGATGTCGCG